>NZ_JAVDWS010000027.1:0-58590 GCF_031457395.1 Algoriphagus sp. 4150 | reverse complement strand
TTTCTCTGGCTATGGCTTCCGCCATAGGTCCTGAAGTCGATTGTCTGGTGATAGTCGTGCCACCTTGGTCTACATTCTCCAATATCTGATACAGCCCTCCTTTATTCTCGTGGAACTTATCAACTTGTAATTCATCATTCACCCAAAGAAAAATCAATAGGGAACAAGCCAGTCCACTGGACAAACCAATCAAATTGATTATAAATGTGCTTTTAAACCGCTTGCAGTTTCTGTAGAACAGGAGAAAGTTGTGACGTAGCATAGACAGATAGGTTTAGTCTTTTGGTTCTTGGTTCTAAGGTTTAGGTACTTGATACTTTCAGACTATGGTTAAGGGTTAATTGATTAAAGGTTAAAAGATTAAAGGTTAATCGGTTGTCTAACCTTCAATCTCTTGTCATCTAAACTCTTTGATCTTGATTCTAGGTTCTAGAATCTTGATACTAAATACTTGATACTTTCAGACTATGGTTAACCGCTAATTGCTTGTCTAATCTTCATTATTCGGCATTTATCATTCGATATTCAATATTTCTGGACTCTTGAACTTTACTGAATACTAACAAAAGAGATTGCCACACTCCTCCGTCGTTCGCAATAACGTACCCAACTGACAACTGCAAACTGACCACTGCCTACTAATTACTCACTCTTCAAACTCTCCACTGGATTCATCAGCGCTGCTTTTACAGACTGGAAACTGATTGTCACCAGCGCTACGATTACCGCCAACACACCCGATACAAGGAAAACCCACCAATGTATTGAAACCTGATAAGCAAAGCCTTCCAACCATCTATTCATCACATACCATGCAAGTGGAGTAGCGACCACAATCGCCACCAAAACCAACTTGATAAAGTCTTTGGAAAGTAGACCTACAATATTTCCCACATTTGCCCCAAGTACTTTTCTGATGCCGATTTCCTTGGTCCGCTGCTCAGCGGTGTAGGTAGCAAGTCCTAAAAGCCCAAGGCAGGCAATCAAAATCGCCAATACCGAAAATGTGGTGAAAATCTGTCTGAATCTGAAATCTGATTCGTATTGCTTATTGAAATCCTCATCCAGAAAACTGTAGATAAACGGCCTGTGGGGAGCCAGTTGCTTCCAAACTCCCTCAATCTGAGAAAGTGTGGCGGGCAAGTCTTCACCTTTCACTTTCAAACTCATATACCTACTCGCATAGGCTTCAAAAGGCAAAGTCAACGGCTCTACGGTATTATGCAGAGAGATATAATTAAAATCCTTTACCACTCCAATCACTTCCCCAGCCCTTCCCCACTGGTCAAACTTTTTTCCTACTATGTCCGCGGGATTAGAATAACCATACTGCCTAGCCGCAGCTTCATTGATGACCAAAGCCGATGTGGAATCTGAGGGATAATCTCTGGAATACGATCTTCCTGCCACCAACTCCAGACCATAATGATCTATAAAATCCAATCCTACCTGAAATATGGCCTGTCCTCGCTCTAACATCTCCCCGTCAAGCCCCTCGATAGTTGTACCTGCATTAGGAAAATGACTTCCCGGAACGCTCCGCGAAAAGGCCACTGAAAGAATAGCCGGGTTTTTCTCCAACTCGCTTTCCAAAGACGAAGAGACATTATTCACCTGCTCATCATAATTGTAGTCCAATACCACCATGTGCTCTTTATCAAAGCCCATGTCCTTATCCAGCAAGTGACTCATTTGAGTATAGACAATTATCGTCCCGGCAATCAGGGCAATCGATAAGCTGAACTGAAAAACCACCAATCCCTTTCGGAGATTTACTCCTCTGGCATCTGATTTATTTATTCCTTTGAGAATCATCACCGGCTTGAAACCCGACAAAACCAAGGCTGGGTATGAGCCTGCCAAAAGGCCAATCACAAGCATGATAACCAGAAAAGCAGGAATTGTCTGCCAGTTGACTATTCGGCTGATTTCGAATACCTTTCCAGTCATATCATTCATCATCGGCAATGCGATGGTCGTCAAAATAATACCGACTACGGCTGCCAATACCACGATAATCAGAGATTCTCCCAAAAACTGAAATATCAAACTTCGGCGATCTGCCCCGATAGATTTGCGGATACCTACTTCCTTGGCCCGCTCCATAGACCGGGCCGTGGATAGGTTCATAAAATTGATCATCGCAATAGCGAGAATAAAGAGACCTATGATGGAGAATACATAGATATTTGTCAAAGAACCCGTATCGCCAGGTTGTCTTACTGCCGATGTTCTTAGATAAACATCTTTAAGAGGCTCGATTGCAATGGTATATGGATAATCTTTGTACGGGTATCTTTTATCTAAAAATCCAGGCACTTTTGCTTCAAAAGAAGCCGGGTCAAATTGCTCATTAACCAGGAAATAGGTGTAAGTATCCACGTACCCCCATTCTTCAAAAATCCCTGGTCTGGACTGCTTGAAAGTGCTTAGAGACAATAAGGTATTGAACTTGAAATGAGAGTTGGAAGGAAGATCCTTCATGACTCCGGTCACTGTATAATCACCCGCATTTGATCTACCGGCTGCTTCACTTCCCTTCATTGTTTTTCCCAGTGCTTCCTCATTCCCAAAGTATTTTTTGGCAGTTGACTCCGTCAAGACCACACTGAACGGAGCTACTAGAGCCGTCTTGGGATCTCCTTCCAGCAACTCCCAGCTGAATACATCAAACACCGTGGAATCCATAAAAAACACGCCATCTTCCTGCTGAGTCTCCTCCCCTACAGTAAAAAGAATATCAGCTCTTCCGGAGAACTGGACCACTTTTTCAATCTCCGGAAAATCCAGTTGCAAAGCTGGCCCAATAGGAGCATTCCCCCAAACCCAAAAACCGGATAGATCAGGCTCCACTCCTTCCTGTGCTTCACCGTGAGTTACTCTGAATATTCTGTCCCCTTTTTCGTGATACTTATCATAGGAAAGCTCATCCTGCACAAACATAAATATGAGTACACAGCAAGCCATTCCGACTCCAAGTCCTACGATGTTGATAAACGAATACACCTTCTTTTTCAGAAGATTTCTCCAGGCGATTTTGATGTAGTTTTTCAGCATTTTCTTTATGGATTGGAAATACTTGTCCGCCGTGGCGGATTGGAAGATTTTAAAATTGAAAGATTAGGTGTTCAGAAGTTGGAAAGTGGTAAGGTTGAAAGGTTCTAATGTGGTAAGGTCGCTCACTGTGTCAGACTGAGCGAAGTCGAAGTCTCTACTCACTCCTCAAACTATCAACCGGATTCCTCACCGCCGCTTTTATCGCCTGCGAACTTACCGTAACCAAGGCGATAAGCATAGATATTGCCCCAGTGGCTACAAAGACCCACCATTCAATGCCAATCTTGTACTGATAATCCTGCAACCATTTGCCCATAATATACCAGGCAATAGGAGTGGCGATGATGAATGCAATGCCCACCAGTTTTAGGAAGTCTTTGGAAAGCAGTATAGAAACACTTGCTGCGCTGGCTCCCAAAACTTTTCGCACCCCGATTTCCTTGATGCGGTTTGCAGCCATATAAGCCGATAGACCGAATAAGCCGAGGCAAGAAATGACGATGG
Organism: Algoriphagus sp. 4150; assembly: GCF_031457395.1. Classification (NCBI taxonomy): domain Bacteria; kingdom Pseudomonadati; phylum Bacteroidota; class Cytophagia; order Cytophagales; family Cyclobacteriaceae; genus Algoriphagus; species Algoriphagus sp. 4150. The sequence continues at coordinate 55,029 of NZ_JAVDWS010000027.1, read as the reverse complement.
TCAGTACGGTGAACAACATGGACAGTCTGGCAGTACGCTTGGTATCGTCAAACTTCTTGGCATATGCTTCATCCACAAAATGGTATTCAAAGGGAAAGTTTGGGTTATATTGTTCGAAAACACCTTGGACAGATGCCAAACTTTGGGAAACAGTCTGTTCGGGATTGAGGCGGATATGCAAGACGCTAAACCATGAAGTGGGCCCCATGACCATCAAGGGCTTGACTGGATCATAAGGAGACTCAAAAATAAAGTCCTTGATAACACCCACGACGGTGTATTTCTCATCGCCCCTGGATACAACCTGCCCAAGGGGATCGTCCAAGCCCATTTTTTTTACGGCTGTTTCATTCAATAAAACTGCCGTAGAATCACTTGGAAACTGATGGATGTCGATGTCCCTTCCTGTTACCAGTTCTGTATCAATTACTTTCACGAAATCGGCATCCGTACTGAATTTTATGAAAGTAAGCTTGTAATCCTCCAGAGTGCTGCCCGGCCAGGAATAGCCCCAGTTGTTACTATATTGTTCTGTAATGGGGCTCATGGATTTGGTGACCGCAAGAGACGAGCCGTTGCCGAGCAACGACTGTTTGATGCTCTCATATCGTTTGTCTATGTCGCCCTGTATATTCACGTAAATGAGGTTCTCTCTATTATAGCCCAGCTCCCTGTTTTGTGCATGGCTGATCTGACGCTGGATAATGATGGTGGAGACGATCAGCACGATGGCAAAGCTGAACTGCAACACTACTAATACTTTACGGGGGTTGACCGTCGCATTTGCCAAGCGGAAAGTACCTTTCAGCACCTTAACCGGACTGAATGAGGAAAGGAAAAAAGCAGGGTAGCTTCCCGCCAATAGACCCGTAAAAAGGATAAACCCGAATAATTGTGCCCAAAAGACCAGGTCACCGTAAGGCAGGAAAAGCTGTTTGTCCACTAGTGTGTTAAAGGACGGAAGGACAAGCTGGACAACCAGTAGTGCCACCAGTCCGGCAATGAAGGCAATTAGTGTGCTTTCTCCGATAAACTGGGCTACAAGGGATGCCTTGCCCGCACCCACCACTTTTCTCAGTCCTACTTCCTTGGCTCGCTTTTCACTCCGGGCTGTACTGAGGTTCATAAAGTTGATACAGGCGATTGCCAGGATAAAAATTGCGATGAAGGCAAACAAGCGTACCGTGATGGCTCGCCCGGCCACCAACTGACCGTTTTCGCTTTTGCCGTAAAGATGCACCTGTGACAGCGGATAGCTGAACATTTCCGTGCTGGATTCCCCATTGGTGTGCTCCTTGGTAATGTCTTTGACTTTTTGGTCAAATGTTTCTTGCGATGCGTTTTCACTCAGTAAAACATAGGTATCCACCGAGGTATTTCCCCAATCTTCATCGTCCCTACCCAATTTGGTCATATAAGACCACGGAAGAATATAATCGATCTGGAAGTAATCGGATTGGAAGCGGGTGTTGTTGGGCAGGTTTTTCAATACTGCGGTAACTGTGAATATATCGGCACTATCAATTTTGACGGTCTGTCCCACGGCGTTCACTGAGCCGAAGAGCTTCCGTGCAAAGTCCTCCGTGACCACGATATTATAGGGATTATCCAGTGCCGAAGAAGGGTTGCCTTGGAGCAAGGGGAAATCGAATACATCGAAAAATTCGGGATCGACAAAGACACCATTCTCATTCAGTTTTTTATTCCCTACAGTAATCAGGAAATCGGCATAATCGGTAACTCTGACTGCTTTCTCGATTTCCGGATAGTCTTTTTCAAGCGTAGGAGCCAATATTTTGGGAGTACTGTTCCAAGCCCAAAGCCCGCCGCCGAACGTATCCCTGCTGTACATCATGTAGATCCGGTCGGACTTGGGGTGTTCCCGATCCATGCTCGTCTCGTTTTGTACCCACAGCAGAATGAGGATAGCCGATGCCATGCCGATGCCCAGCCCGGCAATGTTGAGGATGCTAAATGCCTTGCTTCTGGTAAGGTTACGAATGGCGATTTTTATATAGTTTTTTAACATGGTTGCAAGATTTTAATTACTTGTCCGCCGTGGCGAGTTGAAAGATTGAAAGGTTCCTAGTTCAAAAGTGGTAAGGTCACTCACTGTGTCAGACTGAGCGAAGTCGAAGTCTCTTCTCACTCACTCGTAAATCTTTTTTTATAAGCTAAAACCTCTTCACTTCTTTCTTTTCACCTAATACTTTTTACTCAATCATCTTGATTCTGTGCTCTTGACTCTTACCTCTTGCCTCTACTATCTTGCTACTTACGTCTTTGCTACTTAATACTTTCTACTCGCTCTTCAGCGTTCTCGCAGGATTGGTCATAGCTGCCTTGACCGATTGAAAACCTACCGTAAACAAGGCAATAAGCATCGTCACAGTACCCGTGGCCACAAACACCCACCATTCAATTCCCACACTGTATTGATAATTCTCAAGCCACTGATCCATGACATACCATGCTACGGGAACGGACAGAAGAAATGCGATCCCTACCAGCTTTAGGAAATCCTTGGATAGCAACATGGAGATACTTCCCACACTTGCACCCAGGACTTTTCTCACACCTATTTCCTTGATACGGTTTGCCGCCATATAGGTGGAAAGTCCAAATAACCCCAAACAGGAAATCACTATGGTCAGAATGGTGAAAAGGATAGACAAGCTGGCGGTACGCCTGGTATCATTGAATTTTCTGGCATATTGCTCATCTACGAAACTGTACTCAAAAGGAAAATTGGGATTGAATTCTTCAAAGACTTCTTGAATTGAAGCAATATTCTCAGCAACAGGCTGATCTGCTTTGAAGCGTATATGTACCACACCAAACCAAGAAGAAGGCCCAAATACCATTAAAGGATTGACGGGATCATAGGGAGATTCAAAAATAAAATCCTTAATAATACCTACAACAGTATAGTTGTCATCTCCATCAGATACGATCTGTCCCAGAGGATCTTCCAATCGCATTTTTCTCACAGCCGTTTCATTCAATAAAATGGCAGTCGAATCACTTGGAAACTGATGGATATCGATATCCCTTCCCTCAACCAACTTGGTCCCCATCACCTTCATAAAATCCGCATCCGTACTAAATCTGATGAAGTCCAACTTTTCATCCTCTGGAGTACTGCCTTCCCAAGAATAACCCCAGCCATCGCTGTAGCGCTGGGTAATAGGGCTCATGGACTTAGTCATAGCCTCTATGGCCCCGCTGTTTAGCAGGGATTGTTTGATGGCGCTGTAGTGCTTATCAATATCACCTTGCATCATTACATAAATAAGGTTGTCTCTATCATAGCCCAGCTCCCTTTTTTGGGCATGACTAATCTGACGCTGAATGATTATCGTGGAGACTATAAGTACAATGGCAAAGCTGAACTGAAGAACCACCAATATTTTTCTTGGGTTTACCGCAGAGGCTGCCGAGCGGAACGTCCCTTTCAATACATGTACAGGACTGAATGAGGAAAGAAAGAATGCGGGATAACTACCCGCTAGCAAACCTGTCAAAAGGATAAAGCCAATCAGTTGAAACCAGAAAACCACATCGCTGTATGGGATATGAAGCTGCTTATCTACCAGCGTATTAAACGATGGAAGAGTCAATTCAACAAACAGAAGCGCAAAAAATCCTGCTATAAACGCGATCAATGTACTTTCTCCGATAAACTGAGCAATTAGTGACGTCTTTCTTGCTCCTACCACTTTTCTCAAACCCACTTCCTTCGCCCTCTTTTCACTTCGGGCAGTGCTCAGATTCATAAAGTTAATACAGGCTATCACCAGAATAAACAGGGCGATAAATGCAAACATCCGCACAGTGACCACTCTACCTCCTACAAGCTTTCCATTCTCACTTTTCCCGTAGAGGTGGATTTGCGAGAGTGGATAGGTAAACACCTCGGTAGTATTTTCACCATTCGTATGATCCTTGGTTACGTTTACTATTTTTTCATTAAACGACTCCAGAGAGGCATTTTCCGCAAGTAAGACATAGGTTTCCACTGAGTTGTTTCCCCACCATTCATCATCCCAGCCAAGTTTCTTCATGTATGCCCAAGAGAGAAAGTAGTCGGACTGGAAACGGGTGTTGTTTGGGATATTTTCTAATACCGCGGTGACGGTGAATATATCAGTACTATCGATCTTGACTGACTGACCTATTGCATTTTCTTCACCAAAAAGCTTCTTGGCAAAATCTTCTGTGACCACCATATTATAGGGATCATCCAACGCAGTAGAACTGTTGCCCTGATGCACTGGTAAATCAAAAACATCTAAGAATTCAGGATCAATAAAGACCCCTGATTCGTTCATTTTTTTATCCCCAACTGTGAAAAGGAAATTGGCATCATTGATTCTCACCGCCTGTTCCACTTCAGGATAATCTTGTTTAAGCGTTGGTCCCAGAATTTTTGGGGAGGATCCCCAAACCCAAAGTTCACCGCTGAACGTATCCCTGTTATACGTTTTGTAAATCCGATCGGACTTGGGATGCTCCCGATCCATACTTACTTCATTCTGCACCCACAACAGAATGAGAATAGCAGAAGCCATTCCGATACTCAATCCTCCAATATTAATGAAGGCGTATCCTTTGCTTCTGGCAATGTTTCTCCAGGCGATTTTAAAGTAGTTTTTCAGCATTGGAATTGGAATATTTTAATATTGGAAAATTAAGTCCCTTTATACGAGCCATTTGTCTTTTTTTTATTGTCTTTGCTTCGACTCCGATCAGCATGACAGATACTAACGTCTTTCTACTTGATACATAATTCTTTTTTCTTAACTCTTGATTCTTGTCTCTTGATTCTCTGATCACTTATCACTGCCAACTGAAAACTTCGCCCCCTAGTCGCTCTTAAGCGTCTTCGCTGGATTAACCAATGCAGCTTTGATCGCCTGTGAGCTTACCGTCAAAAAGGCAATCAGCAACGCAATCAGGCCTGTCCCGAGGAACACTTTCCAGTCTATCCCAATCCGATAGTCAAATCCTTCAAGCCAAGCACTCATGGCATACCAAGTGATCGGAACACCAATCAGCATCGCAATCAACACCAGCTTGGTAAACTCTCCTGAAAGCAGCAGCACCAATCCCTGCACGGAAGCACCCAATACTTTTCGTACTGAAATCTCTTTGCTCCGCTGCTCTGCGATAAATGCTGCCAAACCAAACAGGCCCAGGCAGGAAATCAAAATCGCCAGTCCCGAAAAAATCGCTGTCAGGGAACCGGTTTGTTGTTGACTGGCAAATTTCTGAGCATGAACTTCATCCGAAAACTTGTATTCAAAGGGCGAACCGGGATTAAACTTCCTAAATATTCCCCCCAACTGCGCCAAAGTGGTCTGTAAGTCTGCACCGGAAAGTCGGATATGGATAAAATTCTGCTGGATTTTGGGGCCAAAAATCATGATTCCCTCTGGATTGGCAAATGGAGATTCAATGATAAAATCCTTCACCACACCAACCACCCGATATTCCCGATCACCGTCCTTGACGATCTCACCTAGCGGATCTGCAAATCCCATAAAGTCTCTCGCAGTCTCATTGATCAAAACTGCCGTGCTGTCGCTGGCATTCGTATAAACGTCTATATCCCGTCCTGCAATTAGCTGCAATCCGGCCGTTTTCACCACATGGGCATCTGCTCCCATTCGGTTGATATTTGGCATGAAAGCATCCTCCTTTCCTTGCCAACTGATCGTATTGGTGTTGCTGTATTCTTCAGTAAAAGGCGAAAAGGTACTGGAAACAGATACAATTCCAGGTAAAGCTTCTACCTCACTTCGTACTGCCGAGAAGTTTTTCTTCAGCGGTGCAGTCATCGGATGGAAGATTAGATTTTCAGTTTGCAAGCCTAGATCTCTATTCTGTACAAACTGCATCTGTTCGCGGATAATCCAAGTGCTGGCAATCAGGATTGCCACAATGGTAAATTGAAATACGACCAAGACTTCTCTAGGTTTAAACCAGCTTTTGGCACTGCTCATCCTTGACTTCAGTACCAATACGGGTTTGAATGAACTCAGCAAAAACGCAGGATAAATTCCAGCCAAAATCCCAGTCAGAAACACATAGCCCAGAGAGAAAACCCAGAAATAAGGCTGATTGAACGGGAGTTTCAGCTCTTTTCCGATTAATTGGTTAAATCCTGGGAAAAGCAACGAAATAAGGAGTAAAGCCAGTAAATATGCCGCCACTGATATCAGAATTGATTCAGCCAGAAATTGACCGATCAGCATGCCACGATCCGCTCCTGAAACTTTTCTGATTCCCACTTCTTTAGCCCTTTTCTCACTTTGAGCTGTGCTTAGATTGACAAAATTGATACAAGCGATCAGCAAGATCACAATGCCTACTAAGCCAAACATCCGGATCAGATCGATCCGTCCTCCTACAGATTTCCCATTTTCAAACTTACTCTTCAAATGGAGCTCAGACATGGGAAACAAAAAATCGGTGGTGTTCTGGACATCTCCATTTCTTAGAGAGAAATCAACAATTTTCTGATTGAAGGAGTTTAAGTCGGAGTCTGCCTTCAGCATTGCAAAAGTCCGACAGTTATTGTTCCCCCAGTAATTCCCGGTCCATCCTATGGCTTCGAGCTTGTTGTAAGGCAAAAAAGCCGTGAATTTAAAGTTGGTGTTTTCTGGTAAGTCTTCTACAATGGCTTTCACCTCAAACTCTAACTCAGACTCTACCGTCACTGATTTCCCAAGAGCGGACTCTTCTCCAAAGAGTTTCCGGGCGACAGATTTGGTCAGAATTATATGATCAGGGGAACTCATTGCTTCCATCGGATTTCCTTCCAAAACCCGGAAATCAAACATCTCGAAAAAGCCCGGATCAACAAAGGTCGTTTGCTCATAAAAACTGTTTTCTCCCACCGACAAGACCATCGGGTCCCATTCTGTGACATGAGTCACGGCTTCGACTTCCGGATATTGCTCCTGGAGTGCCGTAGCGTAAGGTGTTGGAGTAGCATTCCAGGTGATGGATTCACCCTGGTTTATATTCGTTCGCCACACCGAGTAGATCCGATCTGACTTTTCGTACTGACTGTCTACCGAAAACTCAAACTGAATCCAGACCATAATCAGAACCGAAGCGGCCATTCCTATGGCAAGTCCCCCAATGTTAATGAAAGCAAAGCCTTTTTTTCTGAGGAGACTTCTCCAAGCTATTTTAAGGTAGTTTTTGAGCATTTTATAGGATTTGAAAGGACTTGTCCGCAGTAATGGATCTTTGTATTGAAAGATTAGGAAGCAAGGAATCGGGAAGTTGGAGAGTTTAAAACCCGTATCCACTTTCGGGGTCTTATAAATCTCTTAGTTCTTGTTTCAATTCTCTTGTCCCCAATCTCTTGACTCATTATTCTTGGTTCTTGGTTCTGACCTCTTTGGTTCTACCAATTTCAACTTTCCACAAACGTGCCAGTCAAAAAGCATTCATTTGAGTCTGAATCACGTGTTTTTGAATTCAAAGCTCAATACGCTCGGACAGTTTTGTTCGCTCTCGGGCAACTAATACTAGTTATAAGGATGTAAAAAATGACACTGGAGGGTGCAGTTGTATTGGAATTAGAATCCTGAGTTTGAAGAAAGTGAGTGAGGACACTCACTTTGGCGAAAAGAAAAAACGTCAGTCACTGGAATTGGGCTGAAGCCTGATTGTGATTATAAATCCTGAAGGAATGGGCTAAAGCCCCATTCCTATTTATGAAAGGGAATCCCAAAGAGTTTAATTAATGGCTTTTACTTCGCCCACGTGAGTGTCTCACGTGATAACATCGAACAGGAAAATCAACTTTTCGCTCCGGTTTTTGTCTCACAAACTGAAATCAACTTGGGACGTTTACCATTTGTGACGCCCCGCCCACCGGAAGGTAGGCACAAGTGGAGGCAGAGACTTTGGTTACTCTCCTTTCAAATTATTCACCGGATTTATAAGAGCTGATTTAAAAGCATGATAACTAACTGTAAGTAAAGCTATAGAAATGGCGACAGCCCCGGAAACAAGAAATATCTGCCAGCTTATTTCAATTTTGTATTCATAATCTTTGAGCCAATTCTCCATCGAGTAATAAGCGATAGGAATGGCAAAGAGCAATGATATTAGAACTAAATAAACGAAATTTTGGGTTTGCAGTCTATAAATCCCTTGGATGGATGCTCCCAAAACTTTTCGGATGCTCATTTCTTTGTTTCGTTGCTCCACCATAAAGGCTGACAAGGCAAACAACCCCATGCAAGCGACGAAAATAGCCAATACCGCAAAACTGGTAAATATGGTCTTGATCCGATAGACGTTGTCGTACATCTGAGCAAATGAATCATCCATAAACGCATAACGGAATGACAGATTGGGAGCAAATTCATCCCACTTTTTTTCTATAGTTTTCAGCAGGCCGGGCATATCCGCAGTATTTACTTTGACCGATATAATGGTATTGCTCTTCTCATAAAACAATGCCAGAGGCATTACTCTTTGTTTCATGTTATCGTATCGGAAATTCTTCACCACGCCTATTATTTCATTCAAATGGCCTGATCTGGATACTTTTTTTCCGATAGGGTCAGTAAGTCCCAGCTCTGCTACCATTTGTTCATTCACGATGGTGGCATCCCGATCTGAAGCTATAGTTGCATCGAAGTTCCTTCCTGCTATCAGTTCAATCCCCAGCGTCTCCAAATAGTCTTCGTCTATTTGCCAGACCTGGCCAGAAATGTCTTCATCTATATTTTCTCCACCTTCCTTGGTAAATGAATTGCCGTTTCTTTTAGTGTTCTCCAGTGGCAAATAATCACTGATACTTACGGATTCCACTTCCTGCATCTTGGAAAGTTCTTCTTTGAATATCACATCTTTTTCCCCCAGCATGTTCGTTCCATAGAGTTGAATTACCTGATCTTTTTCAAAGCCCACTTTGGAATTCAGAATAAAAGACATTTGCTCATTAATGATGAGTGTGCCGATGATAAGTATGATGGAAATCGTGAACTGAAAGACCACTAAACCACTTCGAAAACCACTGGATTTACCCCCTAGACGAAGTTTTCCTTTTAGCACATTGATCGGGGAAAAGCCGGATAAGTAAAGCGCCGGATAAAATCCTGCCAAGCCACCCACCACCAACGCAGCAAGTAATAAAACGGGAATAAAAAGTTGATTTCCCCAAGGCATAGACAGCTCAATACCAGTCATTTTCTGGAAAACCGGCAAAAAAGTCTGCGCCAATACCACACCGAGCACAAAAGCCATCAGGGTGAGTACTAGTGATTCTGTTAAGAATTGTATGACTAAGTTACTTCGACCGGAGCCCACCACTTTCCGCAGGCCTACTTCCTTAGCCCGATTGGCCGATCTGGCTGTTGACAAATTCACAAAATTAATAGTGGCAAGCAGCAAAATAAACAAGGCAACTGTCCCAAAAATCCAGATAATTTTGATGTCATTTCTAAAGCCGGATTCATAACCAATATCAGCAGAGTAAAGCTGAATATCGGTCATAGGTTGAAGGTAAATACTTGCCTTATCTTCAATCTCCTCTGCCATGGCATATCCTCCGGCTGCCAGGGCTGGTTTTAAATATTTCTTAATAATGGAAGCTCCAAATGTTTGATCAAAAAGGGAAACATCGGTATCCGGTCTAAGTCGGACGTATGTAAAATAGTTGGATTGTATCCAGCGATCCTGTTCCCCTTCGTCAAACTCCACACCTTTCATTGTCAAAAAGTACTGATAGTCCATGTGGGAATTTGTAGGAAAATCCCGCATTACAGCCGTGATTCTATGAGGATCATCCCTGTTGCCATTAAGGTACACAACCCGTCCTATAGGGTTTTCATCCTTAAAATATTTCTGGGAAACAGCTTGCGAAATCACAATTGTTTTGGGTTCTTCCAATGCGGTTTTTGCATCACCGAATATCATCGGGATACTGAAAATATCAAGAATAGCCTGATCAGCATAAGCAAATCCGGCTTCATGATGTTGCATCACTTCATCATCAATTTGGAGTTCATTTGTCCCAGCCCCATAGAAGAGATCGTTATCCATTATCCTTCCAGCCTGTTCAATTTCACCAAAATCTGATTCAATTGTCCGAGCCGTGTTTGCAGAGAAATGAATACTTTTCAGAGTCTCTTTCCCAAAATTAAATTGACGGACTAATCGGTAAATATTCGTTGAATCCGGCACGAATTTATCGTAGCTAGTTTCGTGAATAATGTAAACTGAGATAAGAATACATGCCGATATGCCAATGCTCAATCCGGTTAAATTGATAAATGAAAATCCTTTGGATTTGAGGAGATTCCTCCAGGCGATTTTAAAGTAGTTTTTCAGCATGGGTCAATTGGTTGTCAGATTTGTCTCACTTTGGTATTCAGCATTCGCCATTCAGTGTTCATTATTTCAAAAGTTGTCATCGTTGTTCTCTCAAGGTTCCTGTTTCTTGCAATTGGAATAGTTACCAAATGATAGAAAAAGAGATTGCTTCATTCGTTCCTCATTCGCAATGACGGAAATCCAGTCTCTCTTATCTAGAATCTACATTCTTGATTCCAGGCTCTTGGCTCTACCAATTTCAACTTTCCACAAACGTGCCAGTCAAAATACATTCATTTGCGCCTGAATCAAGTGTTTTTGAATTCAAAGCTCAATACGCTCGGACAGTTTTGTTCGCTCTCGGGCAACTAATACTAGTTATAAGGAGGTAAAAAATGACACTGGAGGGTGCAGTTGTATTGGAATTAGAATCCTGAGTTTGAAGAAAGTGAGTGAGGACACTCACTTTGGCGAAAAGAAAAAACATCAGTCACTGGAATTGGGCTGAAGCCCGATTGTGATTATAAATCCTGAAGGAATGGGCTAAAGCCCCATTCCTATTTATGAAAGGGAATCCCATAGAGTTTAATTAATGGCTTTTACCAAAATGTGATTCCTCTTGATCATTAAAATCAGACCTGCAATGATAAAAGGCAAACTTAACAATTGCCCCATGTTTAAAACCATTCCTGATTCAAATCCAACTTGATCAATTTTGAAAAACTCAAGAAGAAATCGGGCTGTGCAGGACAAAACCAAAAAAAGCCCAAATAGGAATCCTTTTTCTTTTTGGGCTTTCCCAGCGTAAAAGTTCAAAAATAGAAATATGGAAAAATAGGCCAGAGCTTCATACAGCTGCCCAGCATGCCTTGGGATTGAATCAATTTGTTGAAATACAAAGGCCCAAGGTACCGTGCTGGGATTCCCAATCATTTCAGAGTTAAATAGATTTCCCAACCTAATAAAACCACAGGCTAATGGAACTACCAAGGCTAATTTATCCAAAACCCAGTAAATATTAATTTTTTGCTTCCAAGAAAAAAGCATAACTGAAACCAAAATCCCAATCCCTCCCCCATGACTTGCAAGTCCACGAAAGCCGATAATTTCAAATTCAGGATAAAAACGTACAGGAATGAAAATCTCCAGGGGATTTTGAAAACAGTAGTCAAACTCATAAAAAAGGCAATGTCCTAGCCTTGCCCCAATTACGGTTCCAACAACTACAAAAACGAGTAATTTATCCAGCTTTTCTTCTGGCACGGATTCGGCTCTGAATTTCTTGTGCAAAAGGTAAAAACCTATAATAAAACCCAACCCAAAGAGTAAGGAATAGATCCTTATATCATAGAATCCAAGGTCCAGTAAGCTGCCATCATAGTTCCAATAAATGTATAGGGGAAGCATGGACTTAGATTGAGCACCCTCCACTCAGTGCGAAAATCAACAACGAATAAGCAAATGCATTTTGGGCTATTCGCTTGGAAACAAGGTTAAAGGAACTCGAACTTTTTGGTTCGATACAGGAAAGGATTTCAGATTCATCAATATCATCCAATCCATTGATAACCTTGAATTGATCCCAGGAAGGCTTCAGTCTATTTAGGTTCATTTTGTAAGGTCTTTACTGTTTTTCTAAGTTGAGTTTTTATCCTGTTCAATTTTGTGCTGACATTGCTCTCTGAAATGGAAAGCATCTTTGCCATCTCTTTATTATCGTATCCTTCCAGATAGAGGATTACTACCGCTTTATCCATTGGTTTGAGAAAACCAATCGCATGCTGAAGAATCAACAAGTCATCATCAGAGCCCACATCCTGATGATATTTTCTATCAAAAGATTCTGAAAATGGCTCTGTCAAAACAACAAGCTTCTTTTTTCGTTGAATGGAGATCAGTGTATTGAGTGCTACCCGATACATCCAAGTACTTATTTTCGATTCCTGATTGAATTGGGGAAATGACTTCCATAGTGCGAGTAAGACATCTTGCCTATAATCCTTCATCTCCTCTTGAGAATTTGCATAGAGCCGACAGAGGCTATTGACAATACCTTGGTTTTGTCGAATCAATCCTAAGAATATAATTTTTACTTCAGACTCCATGATACCTTTACTATATAAACCATTAGTCGCAAAGTTTTCAATTTTGTCACAGTCTAAATGAAAAAATAATGAAAAAGGCTCGAACGTTTTTGTTCCCTTTCGGGCAAAAAAAAGCGAAGTTGTCTCATCACTCATAATTGTCCCATTGAGCAGCTTGCCTCGCTGTGGAGGGAAGTCGAAATGGGCCAAATTAGCGCATAAAAGGCTTCGACTTTCATGCCTTCGGCAGACTGGCTGCTCAGCCTGACAAGAAAACCTACTTATGAAACAGCCTCGTTGGCAATGGAAGTCAGGAGAAGTACCATAGTTATCTCTAGTCACTACTCTCTAAATCCAACTTCTTGTTTCTTAGCTCTTGTATCTTGTTTTTTTGCTACTTAAATCTTGATACTAATTAAACTCCAGATTGATACTTCCACCGGAGCTTTGCATAGTTACGGGAACTCCCCCGCCATTGATTTTACCCAGAATTCTATCCTTTTTCACTTCTCCGCTGAAATTGGAAAGCTTGGAATTTACCCTTCCCCCACTGAGATCAAGGTCAAGCCCCAATCCATCAGGAACTACTGCGGTAATGCTTCCTCCACTGCTCTTCATGGTAAGTTCTTTCTCCACATTCAATAGCTGAGCCCGGATAGATCCTCCACTGGTATTTGCGGAAATGCTGCCATTGATATCCGTTATATTAACGCTTCCTCCGGAAGTATTTACTTTCAGATCTCCTGTGAGCCGGTTTACTTTTATCGAACCTCCACTGGTCTGCACATCGACGTTTCCTTCGAAGTTTTCAAGTCTAAAAGAGCCTCCTGAACTGTGTGTATTCACATATCCACTGCTATTTAACACCTGGATACTTCCCCCACTCGTAGCTATTTCCTGCTCTCCTTTCAATCCATCCACTGAAATAGATCCTCCGCTGGATTGAAATTTAGAAGACATTTCGGTGGGCACCTGAATCTTGAATGACAGATTCAATTTACTTCGGCTACTGTTATTTTTCTTTTTCACGATCACAGCAATGGTATTTCCACTTTGGCTGATATCCAAGTTATAGTTAGCCAATTCCCGTTCTACCTCTGCATCTTCAGTGCCTATTTCCTGTCCGTTCAGCTTCACAAACATATCGACGATTACTTGATTACCACTTGCGCCAGTTACAGCGACTGATGCACCGGATGTCTCTATTTTGAGATTGCCTGAGCTATTGAGCGTAAACTGCTTGGTGAGATAAGGATCTGTCTTAAAAGGAGTTGCAAAAGCAGCCAACTGCACGGATAGCAAAACAAGAAGCAGGAATGCTGAAGGGATTTTTAAGAGTTTCATACGTGTTGGGTTAAGATTCACAGTTGTCAGTGAGTCTGCTATTCCCCATTAGTATGCCGGTAAAAAAAAGTGAGAATTTCGGCTGGAAATGGGCATTTCCGATTTATCCCAAGTATATCTCGGACAGTTTTGTCCGCTGACGGGCAAAATTTCAACGTATGTATATACGCAATTCCCCTTACTTCGTAACCTTTACTGGATTAGGGAAGTCGCAGGGATAGGACTATATTAAAAAAAGAGACCCCGTCACCGAAGTCTCTTTATTTGAAATTTTAAAAGCAGCTTAATGCAAGTTTATTCTACAATATGAACTTTAAGCATGTTAGTTTTACCGTTTGATTTTAGCGGCATGCTGCCTGTGTTTATTATGATGTCACCGGTTTTTACGTGACCGTCATTTTTCAACGTATTCTCGATATCAGTAAAGGTAGCGTCAGTTGACACCTGATTTTCGTAGAAGTAGGCACGTACTCCCCATACCATACTCATTTGAGTGATCAAAGGCTTGTTTCTGGTAAACACAAAGATACCTGCAGACGGTCTGTGGGATGCGATTCTAAATCCTGTAAAACCGGAAGAAGTAATTCCCACGATTGCTTTGGCTTTCACATTTCTGGAAAGTCTGGATGCCATCAAGATCAAATTGTTGCTTAAGAATGTGCTGTCATCCTCAGGGATTTTATAGAGGTTGTGATAGATCTCCGCATTTTCTTCCAAGTAGCTAATGATACTACTCATAGCTTTCACTGCATTGACAGGATATTTCCCTGAAGCAGTTTCCGCTGAAAGCATAACTGCATCTGCACCATCAAGTACTGCATTGGCCACATCATTTGTCTCTGCACGGGTAGGACGGGGATTTACTATCATACTTTCCATCATCTGGGTAGCGATGATCACCGGCTTACAGGCAAGCTTACATTTCTCTACAATTCTTTTCTGCCAAAGAGGAACGATTTCCATGGGAACTTCCACTCCCAAATCACCGCGGGCCACCATTATTGCATCAGTGGCCTCGATGATTTCATCTATGTTTTCAAGAGCTTCAGGTTTTTCGATCTTGGCTACGATCTTACAAACTTTGCCTTTTGCTTCAATTCTCTGTCTAAGATCGATGATGTCCGCAGCAGTTCTTACGAAAGAAAGTGCGATCCAATCAACTTCCTGTTCTAGTCCGAACGCCAAGTCTTCTATATCCTTCTCGGTAAGAGAAGGAGCACTTACTTTGGTGTTTGGAAGGTTGATTCCTTTTCTGGATTTCAGGATTCCGCCATGGATTACTGTACAATTGACATTCTTTCCATCGGTATCGTTCACTCTTACCTCCAGATTACCGTCATCGATCAAAATCCTGTCTCCTACCACCACATCATTCGGAAGATTCTGGTAAACAGTACTTACGAGGCGGCTTGTACCTATTACAGGATCATTTGTAATGGTGATTAGCTCTCCGGACTTGATCTCCACACCATTGTTCTCTACTTCACCCACACGGATTTTCGGACCTTGGAGATCTTGGAGAATACCCAGATTAAGGCCTTCATCCTTGTTGATCTGTCTGATAATTGATGCTACTTCAGCGTGAATTTCGTGTGTTCCGTGCGAAAAATTCATGCGAAACACATTTGCACCGGCAGCTGCCAGACTCTTGATGGTTTCGTAGTTATTTGAAGCAGGGCCTATAGTTGCTAGAATCTTAGTCTTATTGAAATGGCTCATTAGGGGATTAATAAGTTAATAGGTTTTCTTTTGATTTAAGTTTGCTTACATCCAGCTTCATCACATTTTGTATGTAGCGATTTTTTGCCAGCTGGTTCGCAAATGTATTAATACTTATTTGAAAGGTCTCGTCTTGTACCAAAAGGAAATAATCCATTGATTTCAATTCCGGTATCAAATACGACACTTGATTCGTGGAATTCAAGGCTTTATTTTTTAACAGTTGAACAAATCCATGGGGTAAAGAAAGGAAATATTGGGAGATTTTTAGGCTTGGAAGGGTCATAAATTCCAATAATAGGTCATCCGATTTGATGAGTTTGAGGTCTAATTCCCTATTGATAAGCCATGCCATCTTATAGTCCTTTACGGGCGATACAAGCCCCAAAAGCTCGAAATCATATGTATGTTCAATCAGTAATTTGGACTTCTTCATGCGGGGAAAAAATGAATCAAAACAAAGTTAGAAAATATAATTCAACTTCTATGGACAACGATTTGCATAAAAATTTACTTGAATCTTTTCTTTGTCAATTAGGCATTAAATATATTTCTTTGCGAAGTGTTATTAACTAAACTGATCACAAAATGTCTGAAATTGCACAAAAAGTAAAAGCCATCATCGTTGACAAACTTGGCGTAGAAGAGTCTGAAGTTACTTTGGAGGCGAGCTTTACCAATGATCTTGGTGCTGATTCTCTTGATACTGTAGAATTGATTATGGAATTCGAAAAAGAATTCAACATCTCTATTCCGGATGATCAGGCTGAGCAAATCGGTACTGTTGGACAAGCAGTAACCTACTTGGAAGCTAACGTAAAATAATAATTCCTAAATTCATTCCATGAATTTAAAAAGAGTTGTTGTAACAGGTATAGGTGCCCTCACACCAATAGGCAATACCGCAGAGGAATTCTGGAACGGTCTGGCTAATGGTGTGAGCGGTGCTGCGCCGATTACCAAATTCGATGCTTCCCTTTTCAAAACCCAATTTGCCTGCGAGGTCAAAAACCTTGACGTAGAGCAGTTTATTGACAGAAAAGAAGCTCGAAAAATGGATCCTTTCACCCAATATGCCATGATTTCAGCTGATGAAGCCGTGGTAGATTCGGGATTGGATCTTGAAAAAATCGATAAATCAAGAGCCGGAGTAATCTGGGGATCAGGAATCGGAGGGCTAAGAACCTTCCAGGATGAGGTGACTACATTCTCCACCGGAGATGGAACTCCCCGTTTCAATCCTTTCTTTATCCCGAAGATGATTGCTGACATAAGTTCCGGCTTTATATCTATTAAATATGGTTTTCGCGGTCCAAACTTTGTGACAGTTTCTGCTTGTGCCTCAGGAACCAATGCCCTAATCGATGCATTTACATACATCCGAATGGGAAAAGCTGATATTTTCATCAGCGGTGGTTCCGAAGCTGCAGTCACTGAAGCGGGTATTGGTGGATTCAATGCAATGAAAGCCCTTTCCCAAAGAAATGAATCACCGGAGACTGCCTCTAGACCTTTTGACAAGGATCGTGATGGTTTTGTATTGGGTGAAGGAGCCGGAGCATTAATCCTGGAAGAATACGAACATGCTAAAGCACGTGGGGCCAAAATCTACGCTGAACTCGTAGGTGGTGGGATGACTGCTGATGCGCACCACATCACAGCTCCCCATCCCGATGGTTTGGGTGCCAGCAGTGTGATGAAAATAGCTTTGGAAGACGCAAATCTTAAGCCTGAAGACATAGATTACATCAATGTACACGGCACCTCCACTCCATTGGGAGATGTAGGAGAGATTAAGGCGATTCAGGGAGTTTTCGGTGAGCATGCGTACAAGATGAACATCAGTAGTACAAAGTCCATGACGGGTCACCTACTGGGTGCTGCAGGAGCTGTCGAAGCGATTGCTTGCATTTTTGCTTTGAACAAAGGCGTGGTACCTCCTACGATCAATCACTTCGAAGATGATGAAGCGTTTGATCCAAGACTAAATT
This sequence comes from Algoriphagus sp. 4150, assembly GCF_031457395.1. Taxonomy (NCBI): domain Bacteria; kingdom Pseudomonadati; phylum Bacteroidota; class Cytophagia; order Cytophagales; family Cyclobacteriaceae; genus Algoriphagus; species Algoriphagus sp. 4150. Next base: position 37,547 of record NZ_JAVDWS010000027.1, on the reverse strand, counting down.
TGACTTTCAACAAAGCACAGGAGAGAGAGATAAAGTATGCGTTGAGCAATACGTTTGGATTTGGCGGACATAACTGTTCGGTGATTTTCAAAAAATATAATTAGTCTGGATTTTGAAATTATTTCAAAGGCTCGGATTTAACAATCTCTTCTTTAGTGCAAAAGACAAAAGGCTTGCTGCCTCCATCAGACTGATGACGGGGAGCAGGCCTTTTAATTTATCGCTGTATAAACTAGCACTTACCCCATCCGGTTTGGGCGAGGAGACTTCACAGGGATTTCGACTCTCCAATGAGCGACTGGAATTTCTTGGAGATGCAATTTTGGGAGCAGTCATTGCCGAATTCCTTTTCCAAAAATTCCCCTTCCGGGACGAAGGCTTTCTCACCGAGACCAGATCCAAACTGGTAAACAGGGAAACGCTGAACGATACCGGAATCAAAATCGGCCTGCGAAAAGCATTGGATATGGAGATCGGTGAGCGGACATTTACCGGAAACAAGTCGCTGTATGGAGATATGTTGGAGGCTTTTCTTGGAGCTGTCTACTTGGACAAAGGCTATCACTTCACCAAGAGATTCATTACCCAAAGAATTCTACTTCACTTTGATGTAGAAAGCATGATCGCCACTACTACAAATTACAAAAGTAAGATCATCGAGTGGTCTCAAAAGGAAAATAAACCGGTGGAATTTGTGGTGCTCGGCGTCAGCGGAAACCAACGATTCAAAGAATTCAAGGTTGCTTTACACGTAGATGCAAAAGAAATCGCACAAGGGAAAGGGAGCACCAAAAAGAAAGCGGAGCAAGAAGCAGCCAAAAATGCGTGCGAAACACTAAGTATTGCCACTTAGCTTAGTAATTTTAGGATTAATCAATCCAATCCATGTCTTCTATTAAAATCGCGGGAGCCACCGTCAATCAAACACCGCTGGACTGGTCAGGAAATCTGAACAGAATTATTCTAGCCATTGAAGAAGCCAAAAAACAAGAGGCTGAAATCCTGTGCCTGCCGGAATTGGCTATCACAGGATACGGATCTGAAGATTTATTTTTAAGTTATTGGTATCCCAAGAAAGCGCTGGCTCAACTTGCACTTTTGCTCCCCCATTGTAAGGGAATCACTGTAGCTGTAGGCCTTCCCGTAAGAATTCAGGATAAGGTTTATAATTGTGCAGCGGTCATTGAAAACGGTACTGTCAAGGGCTTTGTGGCAAAGCAATTTATGGCAATCGACGGTGTTCATTATGAATTCCGCTGGTTTACACCATGGATAGCAAATGAGGTTGTGGAAATAGAATTCCTGGGCCAGCAGGTTCCTCTTGGTGATCTGACTTTTCATCACAAAAATATCCATTACGGATTCGAAATATGTGAAGATGCCTGGAGGGAAAATCTTAGACCCGGTTTAAGCCTATACGAGCGTAAGGTCGATTTGATCTTCAATCCCAGCGCCAGTCACTTTGCCATGGGCAAAACCCAGCTTCGCAAAGAACTGGTAGAAGAAAGTTCAGCCAGTTTTGACTGCTATTATTGCTATGCGAATTTACTGGGAAACGAAGCGGGAAGAATGATTTTCGACGGGGAAATCCTGCTTGCTAAATCGGGAGAGTTACTCTCTAGGAATAGACTTCTATCTTTTGAAGACTATCAGGTAAATAGCTTTTACCTAGAACCAAAAATTCAAGGTATCGCTCCCGTCAACTCTAAGAATGAGGAGTTTGTCCAAGCTTCAGCTCTGGCTCTTTTTGATTACATGAGAAAAAGTAAAAGCTCCGGTTTTGTCTTATCCCTATCAGGCGGTGCAGATTCGTCTTCGGTCGCCATCTTAGTTGCTGAGATGGTAAAGCGGGGGATAGATGAATTGGGACTGGAAATATTTACCAAGAAAGCAGGTATTAAGAAGCTCCCTACTTCAAAAGATCCGGAAAAAGAACTTGTAGGACAATTACTGACCACAGCATATCAAGGAACCAAAAACTCTTCTGAAGACACATTTTCTTCAGCAGAATCATTGGCCAAAAGCATAGGAGCCACATTTTATCATTGGGATATCGATGAAGAAGTGCAATCCTACACAGCCAAAATAGAAAAAGCCATTGGCAGGAAATTGACTTGGGAGCAGGATGATATCACGCTTCAAAACATCCAAGCAAGGACCAGATCTCCTATAATCTGGATGCTTGCCAATATCAATAATGCCCTGCTCCTAGCCACCTCCAATCGAAGTGAAGGCGATGTGGGCTATACTACTATGGATGGAGATACTTCCGGAAGCATCTCTCCCATAGCTGCTGTGGACAAATATTTCATCCTAAACTGGCTGAGATGGGCTGAGAAAAGCCTGAATCGCGAAGGTCTGGCAAAGGTAAACGCTCTTCAGCCAACTGCCGAACTCCGTCCGCAGGAGAGAACCCAGACAGATGAAAAAGATTTGATGCCTTACGCCGTCATCCTGGAAATAGAAAAACTTGCCATTCGCGACAGACGTTCACCTATGGACATTTATCTTATCCTCTCTGAGGAACTTGAATTGGAACATGATATTTTGAAAAACTATATCAAAAAATTCTTCCGACTTTGGTCACGAAATCAATGGAAAAGGGAAAGATTCGCTCCTTCCTTCCATTTGGATGAATTCAATGTGGACCCCAAAACCTGGTACAGATTCCCGATTTTATCAGGAGGATTTGCGGAAGAACTTGCTCAACTAGATCAACTATAACAAAGAAATTATGTTTGAATTAATCATGAACTATATGGTGTGGGATGCAAACCCCTCAGTAATTCCCGGTTGGGAAAGACCACCTTGGTACAGTATTCTTTTTGCCGCCGGTTTCGTGATTTCGCAGCAGTTCATGGTTCACTTTTTCAAAAAAGAAGGGCAAAACCCAGAGTTGGTTGACAAGCTAACCATCTACATGGTGATAGCGACCATCGTAGGAGCTAGACTTGGGCATGTGCTTTTCTACGAACCCGCCAAATACTTAAGTAATCCAATAGAGATCCTGAAAATCTGGGAAGGAGGACTCGCCAGTCATGGAGCTGCTATTGCCATTCTTTTTGCCTTATGGCTGTATGCCAAAAGAACTCCTGGACAAAGTTACCTCTGGGTAGTAGATCGAATTGTAATCGTGACAGCACTGACAGGAGCATTGATCCGCTTCGGGAATCTGATGAACTCTGAGATCGGCGGAAAAGACACCGGATCAGATTACGGTATAGTTTATGCCTGGGATACGGAGGAATTACTGTCTACGCTCAAGGTTCCTATAGAATCAATCGATCCCTACAAACCTGATGACCGCCAGAATGAATTGGTTGGAAACGGAATCGTTCCACTGAATATTGACTTGGAAATAAGCAAAGGCACCTATTCTTTGGAAGAATTGGAAAGTACACTACGACGCGATATCAAGTATGTATTAACGCAATTCAAGTCCAGTCAGGATTACTTGGCTGAGCCAAGAGAAAGTCCTCTGGATATGACTATTGCTGACAAAGGAGACCATTACTTGATCACAGTACGTACATTCGGAAGAGCCAAGCACCCAACTCAAATCTACGAATCCCTCTCTTATTTTGTAATATTTCTTGTGCTTTTTGCTCTTTGGAACAAATACAAAGAACGGTTGCCGGAAGGAATTCTATTGGGTATCTTTCTGATCACAGTATTCGGCATGCGCTTCGTCTGGGAGTTCTTCAAAGTAAGTCAGGTGGATTTCGAAGATGCTATGGCCTTCAATATGGGTCAATTACTCAGTGTTCCTCTGATAATAGCCGGGGTTATATTAGTGGTCCGTGCCCTGAAAAATGGGTTGAAGCCAATCAAAGGTTAAGGAATTGGATCATGCCCGTGGCCTCCCCAAGGGTGGCAACGGGCTATCCGTTTTAGCCCCATCCAGCCCCCTTTGAAAACCCCATGCTTCATTATCGCCTCTTTCATGTATTGACTGCAAGTAGGTGTATATCTACAACTCGACGGAAATAAAGGAGAAATGGTGTACTGATATACCAAGACTGGAAATATAGCTATCTTTCGAAGTATGGATTTTGGCATGAATTAGTCCTATAATTGTAGCGAATGTGCTCGCAACTGCGTAAATAACCAAAATTAAACTTTCAGAATTCCCTCTTGATCCTCAAGAATCCAAATATTCTCTTCTTCTCTCTTTTATTCTACACTCTTTTCTTTGGGTTGGGAGAAAGCAGGACCTATGCACAAGGGGATACCTCCTATGCTCCTGTGATCAACCAATCTCCTGATAGCGTAAGAGTCAACAACATTTTCATCGTAGGAAATGTGAAAACTAAAAAGAGTGTAATCCTCAGAGAGTTGGATTTCATCACCGACTTTTACTATGACTGGAATACCTTCCTGGAAATACTTATCGCTGATCAGAAGAAGATTTATAATTTGATGCTTTTCACTTCAGTAGAAATCACCCCGCTGGTCACTGGAGACAATGAAGTGGAAATTCTCATCGCAGTGAAGGAACGTTGGTATCTCTTGCCACAGGTAATTTTTGAGCTCGCTGACCGAAATTTTTCAGAATGGTGGACCAACCAGAACCGTGATTTTTCAAGGGTGAATTACGGGTTGCGGTTAAGTCACAGCAATGTGGGGGGGAGAAATGATAAACTCAAATTTGCAGGACAACTCGGCTTCACTAAGGCATTGGATCTACAATACAGCAAACCCTATATTGACAAAAAGCAAAAGCACGGATTGGCGGTACAACTTACCTACAGGGAAAATAAGACAATTCCCATCCGATCGGAGTTTAATAAACAGGTCTTTTTCACCAATGAAAAAGAGGATATAATCCGGAAAAATTTTGCCGGCGCGCTAAGATACACGTATCGAAGAAGTTACTATAACTATCACTTCCTCACCTTAGGCTATAGCTATACTTGGGTGGCGGATGATGTTCTGACTGAAAACCCGGAATATTTCCAGCACAGGGGCAATAAGCTGAGGTACGCATTCGCCTCCTATACTTTCAGACATGATAGAAGGGATAACGTGTCTTACGCTACTGATGGCGAACTTTTACAGGTTTCTCTAACGAAATATGGGATCATATTCACCGATGAATTAGATGAAGTGGAGGTCAATCTCACAGCAAATAAATATTTCAAAATTTCCGATAAATTCCACTTCAACTCCGGACTCACGGCCAACTGGTTTTTGAGTACAATTCAGCCTTACACCTTAGTGAGAGGAACAGGATACAACCCTAATTTTATACGTGGCTATGAGCTGAACGTAGTGGAAGGGCAGCAACTATACGTGCACAAAAACAGCTTAAGATATAAATTTTTGGATTGGGCAATTGACATCTCCAACCTGATCAAGCTGGAGCAGTTCAACACTATTCCGATCAGGCTGTACCTAAGTGCGAATTTCGATCACGGCTATGTGAAGGACAGAAACAATATCCCTGTAAATTCCCGTCTCGCCAACAAGTACCTGATGGGATATGGCACCGGGATAGATTTGGTAGGTTTCTATGATGCCGTTTTCCGGTTTGAATATTCCATGAATAATAGTAAAGAAGGCAACTTCTTCTTTAACTTCTCGGCACCTTTCTAAAATTCTTGTCAAAATAATTTCAGTGCCTTTGGCTGAATATCAAGTTTTTAACTAAATTAGTTAAGACTTTTTATCCATCCATTATGAAGCTATTGACTTTTTCATGCTTCCTGCTGTGTGTATGCTATTGTGCAAAAGCGCAAACAGACCCTCTCACACAAGTGCACGGTGCCAGAGGTCAGGGCATGGGCAATCTACGCGTGCATGGCATGGATACCTGGAGCTACTTCAATAATCCCGGCGGACTCGCAAAACTGGAATCTTCCGCTGTATCAGTAGGATACGATAATCGATTTGGGCTAAAAGAGCTAAGCAGTCTAGATCTCGTCGGAGCTTGGAACCTAAAAGCCGGAACAGTAGGATTTGGTCTCTCCCGCTATGGAGGTAGTTTGTTCAATCAACAATCCCTTGGTCTTGCATTCGCCAATCAGTTGGGAATAGTAAGTATGGGAGCAAAGATGGAATGGTTTCAAACTCAGATTGAAGGATTTGGGAGCGGAAACAGTGTTATTTTCAGCCTTGGGGGAATGGCAGAGCTTAGCCCTACATTTTCTATTGGAGCCAGTATCTCCAATCTCAACCGATCCAAAATATCACGGGACTCTGATATAAGACTGCCCACAGGGATTAGCTTAGGCGTCTTTTACACCCCCATCCCACTGCTTCAATTTCATCTCGAAGTGGAAAAGGACATCCAAATCAAACCTGTAGTAAAGGCGGGATTGGAATATGGCATTAAAGAATGGGTGTATCTCCGTACCGGTATCAACAGCAACCCCAGCAGAATGTTTTTTGGAGTAGGCCTGAAATCGGACCGCTTTAGTCTGGACTATGCCCATGGACAAAATCAAGCTTTGGGAAGTTCGAATCATGTAAGTTTGGGATTCTCACTGGTAGAAAAATGAGGGCGTTAATTTTCATTATCGCTAGTTCATTTTGCCTGAATTGTTTTGTCTTTGCTCAGAGCCCTCCATTGCCAGACATGGATTTGGAATCATTAATGGAGCGGCTATTCCCTGTTCAGGATGAAGACTTGGATTATGAATCCGTCTACGAAGTCCTTCTCCAACTGTACCTGAATCCAATTGATATCAACCGTGCAAGTGCAGAAACACTAGCCGCGAGTTACCTACTCGCCCCAAGGCAAATTACCAACCTGATAGCTTATAGAGTCAAGTATGGTTCACTGATTTCTCTTTATGAACTCCAAGCCGTCCCGGGTTTTGACTTAAAAACAATAGACCAAATCCTCCCTTTTTTAACGCTGGGATCTGGGACTTCAAATCAAACCCAACCTTTTTGGAAGCGTGTTGTCAATGAAAAACAAGCATATATTATACTTCGTAATCGCCGCACGTGGGAAACCCGCAAAGGATTTACCCCTGCAGACACCAGCTCTACGGGCAGGATCTCTAACCGTTATTTAGGAGATCCCAATGAATTATATATGAGATTCCGTATACAGCATGCCAGAGATTTCAGCCTTGGGATTACACTGGACAAAGATCCGGGCGAACAATTCATTTGGGACAGAAAAACCGCCCGATATGGGTTCAATTTTTTCTCGTTTCACTTCACCAAATACTATCTCGGCAAATGGAAAACGATAGCATTGGGCGATTTTCAGGCTCAATTTGGTCAAGGATTGGTTTTCGGAGCGGGCTATTCCCTAGGCAAAGGTGCCGAAACAGTTCCTACTGTCCGCAGAAGTAGTGTTGGAATATTGCCTTATACCGCTGCTATGGAATTTGGTTTTTTCCGCGGTGCAGGTCTTACGTATCAAAGTGGGAACTGGCAAAGCAGCTTAATCACCTCCTATGCACCCAGAGACGGCAGAGCAGCAAGCAGTCTTGACACCCTGAGTTCGGAAGATTTGATCATCAGCTCATTTAATCAAAGTGGGCTTCACCGTACACAGAGTGAGCTCAGCACCAAAAATCAATTTAAAGAATTAAGTCTGGGAGGAAATATCCAGTATTCCGCATCCTCAGGAAAACTACAAACCGGAGCCAATTATCTCTTTACCCGATTTGATCATCCTTGGGTCAAAAGGCCCACATTGTACAATCAGTATGACTTCTCGGGACAGAGTAACAGTGTGGGCAGTTTTTATATGAACTACAATTGGAAAAATTTCTTTCTTTTTGGAGAATCAGCCCTTTCTCAATCAGGCGGAAGCGGCAATGTAATCGGTTTTGTATCCAGCCTGAGCAAGCAGCTGGATCTATCCTTCCTGTGGAGAAAGTATGATAAAGATTTCCATAGTTTTTATGCAAATTCCTTCGCAGAAAGCACGAGATCAGCCAATGAGCAAGGCGTCTATCTTGGCATCCAAATCAAGCCGGTTTCCAAGTGGAAAATAAATGCATATTATGATTTTTTCAGATTCCCATGGCTTAAATACCGACTATATGCTCCATCCAAAGGCTACGAATGGCTAGGCAGGATCAGTTACCAACCTACAAGAAATCTTATAGCCTTCTTTCAAATCAGAGAAGAACAAAAGGACAGAAACTTATCAGATTCAGGAGAACCGGCACTCCCCTATCAGATCAGACCTCTGAATAAGATAAACGGATTACTCAGTTTGGAGAACCATGTCAGTAAATCATTCTTTTTCCGTTCTCGAATCCTTTTTAGCAGAGTCAATTTCAATGACCAAGAATCCTCAGGGTTTATGGTGCTGCAAGATGCCCAATACAGTTTCAACAAATTCAGGTTGACCGGACGGGTTGCCCTCTTCGACACGGATGATTACGACACCAGACTATATGCCTTCGAAAATAATGTACTGTGGACTTTCTCCATCCCTGCTTTTGCAGGACAAGGCATGCGTTACTATCTTCTTACACAGTATCAGATCAATCCCCAGATCACCGCCTACTTTCGCTTCTCCCGGACATCTTATACAGACAGAGAAACTATCAGTTCGGGGCTGCAAGAGATTGATGGATCCAGACAAACGGAAACCGCCTTGCTGGTCCGCTGTATGCTCCATCGTTAAACCCGAATTATTCATTTGCATCCCCACTTCGGATCTAATACAAAATCGGGGTTAAATTTCCATCAATGGTATCATCCTGAGCCTACTTTTTTGATAATTTGTACCCAAACCACATTACCGTATGAAAAAAACGCTACAATTAACCATTTTCTTTTTGTTTTCATTAAATCTCGGTTACGCCCAAGACTTGGATTTGGGAAAAATGAGTAAAAATGACGGATTCATTCCATTCTATCTAGATGAAGACAAAGGGAAGATCTACCTCGAAATCGATAAGTTGGAATGGGAATTTCTCTATGTAAATTCTCTCACAGCAGGTGTAGGATCCAATGATATCGGGTTAGACCGTGGTCAATTGGGCAATACCAGAATAGTGGAATTCAGAAAGTCGGGGAACAAGCTGTTTTTGGTTCACAAAAATTATAATTTCAGAGCTTTTTCAGACAATCCCGCCGAAGTTCAATCCATTAAAGATGCATTTGCCGAATCAGTACTTTGGGGATTTGAAATCACAAAAACAGAAGGCAACAAGCTTATCGTCGATGCCACAAATTTTTACCTTCAAGATGCCCATGGAGTCTCCGAAACATTAACGAGAACCCGTCAGGGATCATTCCGGGCAGATGCAAGCCGTTCCGGTCTGTACTACCCAATGACCAAAAACTTTCCCCAAAACACTGAAGTGGAAGCCACCATCACTGTGACGGGACAGGCCACAGGCGGAAACTTAAGAGCTGTCACCCCTTCTCCCGACGCAGTCACGGTACGTCAGCGGCACTCATTCATTGAGCTTCCGGATGATAAGTACGTTCCCCGTGAGTTTGATCCCCGGGCAGGCTTTGGAAGTATCTCCTATATGGATTTCACTACGCCAATCTCAGAGCCGATCATGAAGAAATTCATCGCACGTCACCGATTGGAAAAAAAAGATCCCGGCGCAGCAATGTCAGAAGCAGTGGAGCCCATAGTATATTATCTGGATCGGGGAACGCCTGAGCCTGTGGCTTCGGCTTTGATTGATGGCGGAAACTGGTGGAATCAAGCATTCGAAGCTGCCGGATTTATCAATGCATTTCGGGTGGAACTGGCGCCGGAAGGTATGGATCTGATGGATGTGCGTTATAACGTAATTCAGTGGGTACACCGCTCTACCCGGGGCTGGTCCTATGGAGCGAGTGTACGCGACCCCCGCACAGGAGAAATCATGAAAGGACATGTTTCCTTAGGCTCACTGAGGGTGAGACAAGATTTCTTGATCGCGCAGGGATTACTACAGCCATTCGAAGATGGCGCTCCGTCCAATCCACAAATGCTTGAGCTAGCTGTCGCCAGGCTCAAGCAATTATCAGCTCATGAGATCGGCCACACCATCGGCTTGGCACATAGCTATGCTACCTCAGCCAATAATCGCTCTTCCGTCATGGATTATCCTTATCCGCTGATCACCGAAACCGCTGAGGGTGAACTCGACCTAAGCAATGCCTATGACGATAAAATAGGTGATTGGGACAAGTGGGCAATCAAATACGGCTATGCTGTCATCCCAGAAGGTGAAGATGAGAATGAATTTCTCAGAAAAACCTTGGAGGACACTTACGATGCCGGCCATCAATTCATTACGGATGCTGACTCCAGAAATCCAAGCGGCGCACATCCAACCTCCCATCTTTGGGACAATGGAACCTCGGCTTCAGTGGAGCTGATGCGGATGCTGGAGCTTAGAGGAAACCGAATGAAAACCTTTGGCTTAAATGCCATTCCTACGGGACAGCCTCAAGCTTTACTCGAAGAGGTCTTCGTGCCACTTTATCTGATGCATAGGTATCAACTGGAAGCGGCCAGCAAGCTACTGGGCGGTGTCGATTATAGATACAAGATAAAAGGGGACAATCAACCTATTCATGGTTGGGTTCATTCGGATGAGCAGGAAGCCGCACTAAAGGCTCTTATGCATGCTATTTCGCCGGAGCAACTGCGGGTTCCCGATCATATTCTCAAGTTAATTCCCCCAAGACCTTTTGGCTATGGCAACAACAGGGAGACCTTTGTTTCCAGGGTAAATCCAATTTTTGATCCAATTGCCCCGGCAGAAACCATCGTTGATCTTGCGCTTGATTTCATGCTTGACGGCTCCAGAATAAACAGAATCTATTTGCAACATCTTCAAGAGAACAATCTTTTCGGAGCTAATGAAATGTTGGAGACTATGGAGAAGCAAATTTTCTCCAATTACACCAAAGAAGATCTCAACTTGGAAATCGTCCTGATGACCCAATCCAAGTATGTGGATCATATCATAGCATTGGCTAAGAATGCAGATGTTTCCAATACAATCAGGGCAATTGCCAGAGGAAGATTACGGAAACTTGCAGGCGCCCAAGGACAAATGGCTATGGACGGGAATGCAATAACCCAGCATCGTACTTATTTGAGCGAAAAAATAAATGCTTTTCTAAATCTACCGGAAGAGCTTGTGGTACAGGAAAAACTGAAAGCCCCGGACGGTCCGCCTATCGGAATGGATATGATGAGCTGTGATTTCGATTTCTGAAGTGTGCCCGGCATGCAGCTGCACCATAGTTATAGTCCAGTGATTCGGGATTGAAAAAATCTTCATCCATTTGGGCTATTACACAAAACATTAATTAATACCTCTGCCACCGTTCGTGCCTGCCCTCCGGTAGGCGGGTCATCACAAACGGTCCTCAATCTCCACTCGCTGCCGCCGTTCGTGTCACCACGAACGGACTTTAACACCCACTTTTCCGTGAGTGAGGACACTCACGGAGGCTTTGGAATAGACTTTCAGAAAAAAACGCATCATGCACATATTTGGCAAAGCTTTACAAAGCAAATAGGTAAATTAGCGGGAGCATTGATCAGGATAGGACATTGGATGAAACCTTCTTGACAAACCACTGTTTAATTACCCAAACGCTTAACTATATATGAACAACCCTTTATTGGCTGATTTTGCCACGCCTTTTGAGACCGCCCCATTCGATCAGATCACTCCCTCCCATTTTCTTCCTGCCATCAAAGCCGCAATCATAGAAGCGAAGGAGGACATTACGAGGATTAAATCCGAAGCTGTTCCGACTTTCGAAAACACTATTGAAGCACTTGATGGAGCAGGCAAACGATTAGGCATTATAGCGGGAATATTTTTCAATCTGAATTCAGCGGAAACCAATGATGAAATCCAATCCCTAGCCAGAGAGATCTCTCCCCTTCTGACTGAGCATGGCAATGACATACTGCTGGACCAAGCACTTTTTCAGCGGGTTTTACAGGTTTTTGAGCAAAAGGAGCAACTGGAATTGACTCCGGAGCAAGCTACTTTGCTAGAGAAAACTTATAAATCTTTTGTACGAAACGGAGCGAAACTCACCGGAGAAAAAGCTGATCAGCTTAGGAAGATAGATCAGGAATTAGCTCAAGTGTCCTTAAAGTTTGGCGAGAACGTTCTGGCTGAGACTAATAAATTCGTGCATTTTATAGATCAAGAATCTGATCTGGAGGGGTTGCCTGAGGGGATCAAAGAAGCTGCCGCACAGATCGCAGAAGAGAAAGGAGAGCCCGGTAAATGGGCATTTACGCTGGATTACCCAAGCTATATCCCTGCGATGACTTATGCCAAAAACAGAGCCCTACGTGAGACACTTTTCATGGCTAATGGCACCAAATGTGCCAAAGGGGACGAACTTGACAATCAAGAAATAATCAAAGAAATCTTAAAACTTCGTCATAACCGTGCCGTGCTGCTGGGCTATAAGAGCCACGCGGACTTTGTGCTGGAAGAGCGCATGGCCAAAAGTCCGGACCAAGTCATGTCATTCTTGGACTCCCTTCTCGAAAAAGCTAAGCCAAAAGGGATAGCCGAAATGAAAGAGTTGGAAGCTTTTGCTGCCGAATTGGATGGTCTGAAGGAGTTGAAAAAGTGGGATTTCGCCTATTATTCCGAACTTCTGAAAAAAGAAAAATATGCACTTGACGATGAATTGTTAAGACCGTATTTCCGATTGGAGAATGTCATTGACGGGGTGTTTCAGACAGCCGAAAAACTCTTTGGAATCACCTTTTCTCCGGTAGCGGACATTCCACTCTACCATAAAGATGTCACCGCCTATGAGGTCAAGGACAAGGAGGGCAAATACCTATCCATATTCTACGCTGACTTTTTCCCGCGCCCCGGCAAACGAAACGGAGCATGGATGACCAGCTATAAGGGTCAAAGTATCAAAGCAAGTGAAGATATCCGGCCACATGTCTCCATCGTCTGCAATTTTACCAAACCTACCAAATCAAAGCCGAGTCTCCTTACTTTCAATGAAGTTACGACGCTTTTCCACGAGTTTGGTCATGCGCTTCATGGCATGATGGCAAAAGGAACCTATGAGTCACTTTCAGGCACAAGTGTATTTTGGGATTTTGTAGAGCTGCCTTCCCAGATTTTCGAAAACTGGTGCTACGAAAAGGAATGTTTGGATCTTTTCGCGAAGCATTATCAAACTGGAGAAAAAATCCCTGAAGAGCTAATCGAGAAAATCAAAAAGGCGTCTAACTTCCAGCAAGGATATCAGACGGTAAGACAACTAAGTTTTGGCCTGCTGGACATGGCATATCACAGTCAGGATCCAAGCCTGATCTCCGGCATTTCAGAGTTTGAAGAAGAAGTGATGAAATCTACGGAATTACTTCCCAAGGTACCCGGGACATTGATGAGTACTTCATTTTCACATATTTTCCAAGGGGGTTATTCTTCAGGCTATTATAGCTATAAGTGGGCAGAAGTACTGGATGCCGACGCATTTGAACTGTTTCAAGAAAATGGCGTTTTCGATCAGGCTACGGCTGATTCTTTTGTCAAGAATATACTTTCGGCCGGCGGTAGAGAACACCCTTCCATCCTATACAAGCGATTCCGTGGCAGAGAGCCTAAGCAAAATGCTTTATTGAAACGTGCCGGATTGATTTCGGAATAATTTGCTTTCTTTACTCAAAGGTATCTTGTAAAGATTCTTTGGCCTATAAACTCCCCAGCCCCAATGGAAAACCCGGCGTTCAAACTTCCTCCTTATTTAAAGGCCCTCAGTGTAATGATATTCATTATTGTGCTGGTATTTTTCCTGATAATAGGCAAGAGCTTGCTCGTCCCTTTATTCATGGGTGGTTTTTTTGCGATTTTGTTAACGCCGCTTTCTATATGGCTCGAGTCAAAGAAGGTTCCAAGGATACTTTCCTGCATCATTTCCTTGTTGGTAATGACTGCATTGGCAGGTGGTCTTTTGACTTTTGTGATCGGAAATGTGGCAAATTTCACCAAGGATTTTGATGACGTTTCGGGAAGACTTATTGAATATGCAGAAGAGGTTGATCGTTGGGCGATGGATACCTTCTCTTTCGACCCTGCAATAAGTGAGAAAGCCAATACACAATACTTGAAAAACATATTGACCGAAAACAGCTCAAGCATTGGTGACTTCGCCATGAAGACTGTGGGGTCGCTTACCGGACTGGTTTTAATTCCGGTCTTTATGTTTTTCTTTCTTCTGTATAGAAATCACCTCACCAATGTCATTATCAATATCTACAAAGATAAAGACCCGGAATTGGTAAAAATCCGTATTGTCAGCCTTAGAAAAGTGATTTTAAATTACATCGTGGGCGTGGTAAAAGTGATGGGGATTTTAGCTATTCTTAATATCACAGCCTTCTCATTATTAGGGATAAAACATGCCGTTTTCTTCGGAACCCTTGGAGCAATTTTGAATATCATTCCGTATGTCGGTCCTTTTTTCGGTGCCATGCTCCCAATGGTCTATTCCTTTCTCACCAAGGATAGTTTGTTTTATCCGGTGGGAGTCCTCGTCAGTTATCAAATTATACAGATGATTGAGGGAAATTTTCTGACTCCCAAAATAGTGGGAGGAAATGTCAATCTCAATGCCTTTATAACATTTCTGGGCCTACTCATCGGAGGTACAATCTGGGGCGTAGCCGGTATGATTTTGATCATTCCTATGATGGCGATTCTCCGTGAAATATTTGATCTGAGTGATACCACCCGACCCTATGCATTGCTACTAGGTGAGGAAAAGGAAGAAAAAAAACAAGAAGCGCAAGAAGAAGAAGCCGAAGAAATCAATGAAAAAGACAACGATTAATATCCTCTTGACGATAGTGATTGCGGGAGTTATATTTTCCTGTGATTCGGACGAGAATAAAAAAGGCAGATTTCTTCTAAAAGGAAATGAAAAGATGGAGGAAAATGATCCCAAAGGAGCGATGGGATTCTACAAAGAAGCCCTGAAAATGGATTCTACCTATGCTGACGCCCACTACAATAAGGCTCTTGCCCACTTGCAATTGAATCAGCTTACCGAAAGCATCCAAGACCTAAGTCTTGCCATCAAATACAAGCCTGATTACTATGATGCCGTCTTCCAAAGAGGCCTGAGCTACCTAGACAACGGTGAATTTTATAATGCCAGAGAGGATGGGAAAAAGCTGATACAGCTTGATGGACAGAACTGGAAAAGCCACTTTTTTGAGGGATTGGTGGAGGAGAAATTAAAGAATTTCCCTAAAGCACTCGAAGCATTCGGAAAGGCATCCGAACTCAATCCGAAGAATTCTGATCTATTAGTTAACCAGGCTACCATACTTTACTATCAGAAGAACTTCGCCGCTGCACAGCAGGCGTTAAATGAAGCAATGGATGTCAATCCGTCGGAACCAAATATTCATAATCTGAGATCCATGATTTATTTTGATGAACAGAATTATGAGAAGGCTCTGGATGCTGTAGATAAAGCAATTTCTCTGAATAAAAGTCAACCATATTTCTACAACAATAAAGGCTTGTATCTGCTCTTTCTTGATCGACAAGAAGAAGGATTGGAGCTAATCAATCAAAGCATCAAGATGGATGCTAAAAATCCTTTTGCACTAAGAAACAAAGGGATTTATTATGTAATGCAGGGAGACAAAACTTCAGCCTTGCAGTATTTGGTGGAATTGGGTCGGGATTATCCGGATATGGACTTAGTGGAAGAATACTTGAAAAAAGCTCAATCGCTCTGATTCTTCTCAAAAATCACTTCTTTGATAATCTTCTGCAGTTCTGAGGCATCAATAGGTTTCGCTACAAAACCGTCAAAATCACATTCCTCTATCCGGTCTATAATTTCCAGTTTTGCGGAAGCAGTAAGAGCAATTACAGGGGCTTCTGAGATTTTTTTAATTGCCATAGTCGCATCGAAACCGTCCATTTCCGGCATTTGAATATCCATCAAAATACAATCAAAATTAGTGTTACTCACCGCATTGACTGCTTCGAGTCCATTCATAACCCGCTCATAAGTGAACCCCCACTTATTAATGATTTTGCCCAAAACCAAAGCATTCACATCATTATCCTCTGCCATGAGTAGATGAAGCGAAGAATTTTGATCAGAATAATTCCAGTTAGCCACAGGTTTTTTCAACTTCACCTCTGCGATATCAAACTCCAACTCGAAAAAGAACCTACTTCCTTTATTCAATGAAGATTGCAGGGAGATCTCCCCTCCCATTAAATTCAAAAGCTTGCGTGTAATAGAAAGTCCAAGTCCGGTTCCTCCATATTTTGAGCTGAAAGTAGGTCTTACCTGATCGAAATCGTTAAAAATCCTCTCTTGATGCTCCGGTGCTATACCTATGCCATTGTCGCATACTTCAAAGTAAACTTGAATCTTGCCATTGCTATTTTTAAGTAAATTCACCGTCACTTTAACCTCACCTTCATTGGTGAATTTGAGTGCATTGGTGATCAGATTATTCAGAATTTGCGAAAGTCGTGTTTTGTCTCCGAAAACCGTAATATCAAGTCCCTCAGAAAGTGAGATTTCCAATCTGTTTTTACTATCACTGGCATGGAATGACAATCCTTTGATAATCTGATTTATAAAGGAACTCAGATTAAAAGGCACTTTTTCGATTGTCAATTTTCCTGCTTCGATTTTCTGAAAATCCAGTAAGTCATTGATCATAATGATCAGGTTGTCCACAGCAAAATTGATGGTATCCAATTCTGATTTTTGATGTGTCAGCGGTTCGCCATGAAGCAAGGAATATACGGAAGCAGAAATAGCATTCAACGGTGTACGAAGCTCATGGCTGATCATAGAAAGGAAGTCAGACTTGATTTGATTGGCCTTTTCCGCCACTTTTCTGGATTCATCCAAAGTAGCTTCAAATTCTTTTTGTTCACTGATATCCGTCAAGTATCCATACCAAACCATATCACCATTCGCCAACGCTTGCGGTCTGGCAGCTCCAAGAACCCAGCGATAAGTATCAGAATTTGGTTCTGATTTTACCCTAAACTGCCCTTGCCATGGCTCTAATTTCCTTGCTGAAGCGACAACACTCAATACCAACTGAGGCAAGTCCAGCGGATGAACTTGAGAAATTGCCATTGTAAGGTCTGTAATACTCTCAATATCTTGAGGCTTTAATCCCAATACCTGAGCAATACCTTTGGAGAGAAACGAAAAGCCCATTTTTCCTTCGCTGTCCAATACCATTTGATATAAACCGCCGGGAACCTGTTCAGTAAGATTCGCCAGGAAATTACTGCTATTCTCCAAATTCTTCTTCAAGGTGACTCTTTCAGAGATATTCTGAAATGAAAGCATCACGTATTGTAGACCGTCTGACAAAAGTTGTTTTGAGGCGATTTCTAAGTATACCTGATTTGGATAGAAACCGGAAAGTGTGGATGAAAAGCGATGAGTGACCGGTTCTGAAACTGCGGCCCCTATCCATTGCCTCCATTGCTGAGGGTCCTGGAATAATTCTTCCAATTCGCTAAGATGATTAATTGAGGCATCTGTAGCATATCCAAAAAGTTTCAGTGCTTCTGCATTAGAAAGAAAAACACTTCCGTCAGGTCTTATTATCAATTGTGCATCAGGAGATTCTATCAAAAACTGCTGAAATTCCATCTTGGCAGAATAATCCTGACGTTGGTTTTTTTTGCCTTTATGGAAGATGAAATAATTTGTAGAACTATCCTGAGGAGATTCAATACTGAAGTTGTAATCATTGCCTCCATACCTCAGTTCAATCTCTTCTGTAAAATTAATATCACTGAGATTCAGATCTAGTCCCACAAGGCTTCTATCTGATAGATTTGCTCCAATTTGATCTTCAAAAGATCTATTGGAAAAAAATATGGGATAGGGAAAGATATCATCAGCAAGAAATACCATCTCTGATGACTCATTGACGAGTTTCTTAAAAGTATTGTTGATTTCCCTCTCTTGCATTGAAATGGCTATTCCCTAATTGGTAATCACTCTTGGGGCAACTTATATTCAAGACCCAAGCATCATGACGTAAACATACATCAATTTGTATTTCATATCAAATATTTTGATCTATAAATATATTTAAATGAAGTTAAAATTAATTTTTATTTTAAAAATGTTCATATATGGGACATACTCCCGCCAGTCTTCCTAAATCCATTGACTCCTTTTGAAAAAAAATGATTATGCATATTCGCTTCCAAATCACTACAAGAAGTGAATGATTGGACCACCAAGCTAAAAATCAATATTCAAAAAAACTGTAATCAGATTGCCCGGACAGATGTCACACCATGAAGAAAAAAAAATCGGGAGAAACCTTAATGGATAAGCTATAAAATCAAATCTAATTATCCGCAACCATGCCAGCTGTCTAAGTTTCTTCGCTTATCTGACCGGAAGCCCCATGTGTAGGCAATGACAGGAGACTCATCGCATCAAGGCAGTTGAAGTGGCCTAACCACTAAAATTCAACAAATCCTATATTATTTTGTCCTCCTACTTGCAGAAAAGCGGATATACATAAAATCAAATTCCGAATTCTACCTGGAATGTGGCAAACCAATAATTCCTCAAGTTTACTACCTGGATCTGTCCATCATTCCAAGCGTATCCCAGATTCCCCTGAAGCTTTATTCTATGCCCGTTTAGGTATTTGGAATATCCCATAGCTACTTCCTCGATCCTGCCTTCGTATTCATCAATCACCTTATCGGGACGTACTGAGGCGTATCTTAAAGCCAATTCAGACTTCCTGGTAATCATTTTGCTGAGGTGCATATTGGTGCCGATTCCGACAAAAACCACTTGAGAATCTCCTTCTGCATTTCTGGTGACGGGATCAGCTGCATCTCTCTTAAAAAACTCTGCCATAGCCCCCCAGCCTGCATATTTGAACATGGCATCAGCAATAAGCACATTCAAATCCCTTCCCTCATAGAGCCTAGATCCGAGCTGCCCTCTTGTCCGGTGGGCATTTTTATTCAAATTATAGGACACACCAAGGGTAAGTTTTGGCGTCTGTTCGAATTCCAAATCGCCTTCCGAATAATCTCCATTATTTGTAAAATTACCGAATGGCAGATACTCAAACCTTCCCGTGTAGCTCAGCCCACTGTCCCCTACAGAAGGATTTCTTCCCTCTCCTGTATTGATAGCACCTTTGAGTTGGAATTGGGATTTCCCCATGGTTTGATACGTGTAATATCCAAAAAAGCCAAAATCACGGTCCAGTGTAAAGAAGCCATTTGCTATAGATCGATCCGCAAACTGAAGATTTCCCGAACTTATTACACGCTCCCTATTCCCCGGAAGCTTGGATTGTCCGAAACCCAAATACAGATTTGGAGTCAAAAAGTAATACACTATTGCATCACGGATAGGCTGGGCGTACCCCCCGGATTCCAAATCCAAATCTGATTTAGAAAAGCCCAATTGTATATAATACTGAATCTTAGGACTCAACACGTATCCATCAAGCCGTAGTCGAAGTCTTCTAACTCTAAAATCCACCTGGTCAATCGAAAAATCCTTAGCATTAACTGTATTAAAACCAAAACGGTTTTGCATTCTAAATCTCAGATTCAGAAGAAAAAGAGAGTCTTTGGAAATACTTATCCCATTTTTCACATTGATAAGTGCACGCTCATCTGATTCATTCTGGGCAAATGAAGCCTGGGTACCACATGCGATCAGTAGAATGCAAAAGCAAAGGCAAAATAAGAGTTGAGACTGTTTTTTCATGAATCCGGTGCAAGAAAAAAGCCGTAACGAATATCGCTACGGCTTAAAATTGGATTAGTATTATTAGGCTTTTGCTTTGATCAGATTAAGTGCTGATCCCGCTTTAAACCACTCTATTTGTCCTTCGTTATACGTATGATTCACTTGGATCGTATCAGAAGATCCATCAGCATGATTCAACACCACTTGTAATTGCTTGCCTGGAGCAAACGTAGTCAAACCTACAATATCAATGGAGTCGTCTTCCTGTACCAAATCATAGTCAGCAGGATTGGCAAAAGTCAATCCCAGCATACCCTGTTTTTTCAAATTTGTCTCGTGAATCCTTGCAAAAGATTTCACCAAGATAGCACGTACTCCGAGGAAGCGAGGCTCCATCGCTGCATGCTCTCTTGAAGATCCTTCACCGTAGTTCTCATCACCTATTACGATCGAACCGATGCCATTGGCTTTGTAGTCACGCTGAGTAGCAGGCACTTCACCATATACTCCTGTCAATTGGTTCTTCACAGAGTTGGTAGCATCTGTATATGCATTGACAGCACCGATAAGCATGTTGTTGGAGATATTGTCCAAATGCCCTCTGAATCTCAACCATGGACCGGCCATAGAGATGTGATCCGTGGTACACTTACCTTTTGCTTTGATCAGAAGTTTAAGACCTTTCAGATCTACCCCTTCCCAAGGCTTAAAAGAATCCAATAACTGCAGACGATCAGAAGTAGGGCTTACGGCGATAGTGACAGCAGAGCCGTCTTCTGCCGGCTGCTGGTATCCTGCATCCTCTACCGCAAAACCTTTTGCAGGCAACTCAAGTCCACTTGGCTCATCCAACATTACAGATACACCTTCTTCATTGATTAGGCTATCAGTCATTGGATTGAAAGTCAAATCACCTGCAATTGCCAAGGCAGTCACGATCTCGGGAGATGCCACGAAAGAGTGCGTGTTGGGATTACCGTCGGCACGCTTTGCGAAATTTCTGTTGAAAGAAGTTATAATCGAGTTTTTCTCCTGTTTTTCAGCTCCATGACGGGCCCACTGACCGATACAAGGTCCACAAGCGTTTGCAAGAACTACACCGCCCATTTGCCCGAACGTATCCAAGAAACCATCGCGATCAACGGTGAACCTTACCTGCTCAGATCCGGGAGTAATTGTATATTCAGATTTAGCAACCAATTTCTTGTCTACAGCCTGCTGCGCTAGGGAAGCAGCTCTGGAAATATCTTCGTAGGAAGAATTGGTACAAGATCCGATCAAACCAACTTCCAATTTTGCCGGCCAACCGTTTTCTTTCACTGCTGCGGCAAATTTAGAAATAGGCCAAGCCAAATCAGGAGTAAATGGACCATTTACATGTGGCTCCAATTCCGAAAGGTTGATCTCGATTACCTCATCAAAGTAGGTCGCAGGATTGGCATAAACCTCCTCATCTCCTGTAAGGTGCTCAGCGATTCCATTTGCCAATTCAGCCACATCAGCTCTATCTGTAGAGCTTAAGTAAGCAGCAGACTTCTCGTCGTAACCGAAAATAGAAGTAGTAGCTCCAATTTCAGCTCCCATGTTACAGATAGTACCTTTACCTGTAGCAGAAAGAGATCTGGCACCTTCACCGAAATACTCCACTATAGCGCCTGTACCGCCTTTTACTGTAAGGATACCGGCCACTTTTAAGATTACATCTTTTGCAGCCGTCCAGCCGGAAAGCTTTCCGGTAAGTTTCACTCCTATTAATTTAGGAAATTTCAACTCCCACGGAAGTCCTGCCATTACATCGCAGGCATCAGCTCCACCTACTCCTATCGCCACCATTCCAAGTCCACCTGCATTTGGAGTATGTGAATCAGTCCCAATCATCAATCCACCCGGAAATGCATAATTTTCCAACACTACTTGGTGAATAATACCTGCTCCCGGTTTCCAGAAGCCCAGTCCGTACTTATTGGAAACAGAAGCTAAGAAATCGTAGACCTCCTTGTTTTTATCTTTTGCTTTAGTCAAATCCTGAACAGCTCCCACTTCAGCCTGAATCAAGTGATCACAGTGAACCGTGGATGGCACAGCCACTTGACTCTTACCTGCCTGCATAAATTGAAGTAGAGCCATCTGTGCAGTAGCATCTTGCATTGCAACCCTATCCGGTTGAAAATCAACGTAAGATACACCTCTGTTGTAAGCCTGGGTAGCGACTCCTTCAGTTAAGTGTGCATAAAGAATCTTTTCAGTCAAAGTAAGTGGACGCCCCACAGCCTTACGAGCCGCTTCGATACGTTCTGGGTATCTGGCATACACTTTTTTGATCATTTCAATATCAAAAGCCATTGTATAGGGATTTTTTGTTTGGTAAAAGTTTCGATTTTTATCGACCGCAAATATAGGAAGTTAGCCCAATAATAGGTAACCATTCCCCGTGTGTAAAGCAGCCTTTCTCCTTATTTAAAACCATTTTAGCTTTATCAGACGATGAAGCCTACCCATACAAGCTTCTAACTACTTATTTATCGCACTCCAAAAACTTAAATCAAACTTAACCTATCGTCGCCAAACAACTTTTTCACCCTTCATTTAGAGTCTAAAAATACTATTCTGCTTCCCTTTTCCCTAAACACCTTTGTTTCTGCCCATATATTTACTCTCACTTATCGGTTTTGGACAACACCCAATGGCCAAAACACTTATGAGATGGGCTATTCTTTCTTTCCCGGCGAAAATCCGAAGCAGAGAACTCAATTCCTAAACTGAGTTTTGCTGTGTCCGTGAAGCTGTCCATAATCATCTTATTTTTTTAGTCATGGTACTCGGCTGTAGTCGGAAATATTTAAATTGCGTATACATTACTAATTTATCCTTCCGCCTAAATGGAGTTCACTTTCAATCCGTTCTCTGTCACTCTTATATTTTCAGGATTGCTTGTAGGCGGACTTTCACTTTATATAGCGATCAAAGTAGAAGACGCTACCCGATGGGTTGCCATTACCATGCTTTGTGCAGCAATTTGGGGATTTTTCTATGGATTGGAACTCAGTGTCGCTAACAGAGAAGCCATGCTATTCTTCATCAGACTAGAATATCTTGGAATATCTTTTCTCGCAGCATTTTGGCTCTTTTTCAGTTTGAAATACACGAGCTATAAATCAAAAAATATCGGTTTACTGGTTGTACTGATACTACTAATACCGGTATTGACTTATTTATTGGTGCTTACAAATGAAATCCATCATTTACACTACAAATCATTTGAGGTCATAACTGCCGCATCCTTCCCTACCGCTAAAATCGAAGTTGGTCCATGGTACTATGTCAATTTGATCTATATATACTTCGCATTCTCACTGGGAAGCCTTATCATTTGGAAAAGATTCCGGTTCTCAGACCAATTGTTCAAAACCCAAACCAGGTTATTGCTCTTGGGAGGTTTATTCCCATTAGTTTTCAACTTTCTGTATCAAACTCATATTTTCAGGCCATTTGATGTCATTGATTTGACTCCGTTCGCCTTTTTGTTTACCTATCTGATTTTGGGATTTGCCATACTCAAATATCAGCTTTTCAGTCTCAAGCCCATTGCCCGCACCAAGATAATGGAAGCAATTACGAAAGGAGTTCTAGTGTTGGATTCTAACACTAAAATAGTGGACTACAATCCGGCTTTTAATTCCTACAGCTTTACTCCAAAAAAAATAAAAGTGGCGACTAAAGCCGAAGTTATTTTCAAAGAAAGCGAAGAAATTCTTGAATTAATTGCACGTAAACAAGCTACTAGCATCGAGAGCAAAATCGTCTCCGGAATGCAGGAAAAAATTTATCTTATTGAGGCAATTCCACTTTTGGACAGAAAATCCATAACCAACGGGCTAGTCTTGCTCTTTGAAGACGTCACAGAACAAAAATCAATTAACGAAACGCTTAAAAACCAAGCCATTGAACTTCAACAGTTAAACGATTTAAAGGATAAGTATTTCAGCATTATTTCCCATGACCTGAAAGGCCCAATTTTCGGCATCAAAGAACTGATCCATCTGACCAACTGCGGGGTAGTGTCACGGGAAGAATTTATGAATATGCTTCCTGAAGTATCAAAGAATATGGAACAAGTCGCCCTTTTGCTTGAAAATCTATTGGCTTGGTCCAGCTCTCAACTCAAAGGTGGAGAGGTAGTGAACTATCAGGAATTCGATATCCACAAAATACTTAGTCAGCAAAAGGAAATTCTCGAAAGGATAGCCACTGAAAAGAAAATTGGCATCTCTATAGATGCCCAAGCTAAATTCACGGCAAAGGGAGACAAGAACATGATAGAATTGGTGGTAAGAAACCTGATAAACAATGCCATAAAGTTTTCTGACATTGGAGGGAAAATCAGAATTTCCACCTACGATGAGCTGGCCTTTCTGACTATTTGCATTGAAGATTTCGGCAAAGGAATTTCCGTTGAAAACCTTTCTAAAATCCGCAACGGGGTTTCATTTACCACCACAGGCCAAAACAATGAATCAGGGACTGGTCTCGGCCTACTATTGGTCAAAGAGTATATCCTAAAAAACAATGGGCAACTGGAAGTTCACTCCGAAGAAGGCAAAGGCACCAAATTCTGTATGAAACTACCAATTGCCAGTAAGGATATTCTTTGCACTAAAGAGATCCTTTATTAGGACAATCCCAACAAAAAAGCCACGGTATCCACATTGTCTGCATATTCCCATGGTTCCGGACTCTGGGCGGAGCCAAATGGAATGTGTCCTGACCCGCTTCCTACTACGCATTGAATTCTAGATTCTATCGGATTCAGCTTTTCTGCCAACTGCTCTTTGTTTTCATACACTTCATAGTATAGAACTGCTATAGGAGACACGAGCTCACTACTTTCCTTTACCAGCAAAAAACCATTATCCAAGTGCTCTTCCAGGTTCACGAGATAGATTGATTTATTGTAATCGTAGTTGTTGTGATACTTGTGGTGAGATCCTATTTCAGAATAAACTTCCAGAGCACCGAGCAAATCCTGAAGTTGATCCTTCGACTTCACGTATATTTTAGAAACATTTCTACATCCCAAACCATAGTATTGAAAAATATCTTTTCCTAACCCGATGTAGTCTTCGGTAGTCTCATTGCCGGAAAGCACCGCCACTGAAGTTCTGTTTTGCCGGATCACATGGGGATATTTCCCAAAATAATAATTGAAATACCTCGAGGAATTGTCACTTCCTGTGGCGATATAGGCATCCATGCCCTTGAGCATTTCTTCAATCCTCACTTGCCTTTCTATTCTGGGGTCAATTTCAATCAATTTTCCAATGATCCATTTCATCAAGACCGTATCCGAGGAACTCAACTTGATCACTGCCTGATGGCCCGAAAGTATCACACACATCAGATCGTGGAATCCCACTGCAGGGATATTCCCGGCCATCATCAAGCCAACCGCCTTCGGGTTTTCTATTTCTTTCAGTTCATAGTCAGAAAGCCAAGAATTCAGTTTCTCTTCAGATAGCATATGCGTAATCCCCTGAAGAGATGATTCTACAGAATCTTTGGTAAACCAATTATTGTTGTTTTCTGCTCTCCAAAGCAATTCATCTTTTTCATCCAGACTCAATTCTTTGATAGCTTTTCCAAGATTGACAAATGCGGATATACGTTCTGCTGGCTTCATGCTTTGTAGTTAATTGGAGCAAATTTAGCTTTTTTGAAAATAAGCGACCTTAGAATCGAATTAAATTAGTTAGTATGACAACTTTTTTATTGCCTTACAGTTTTAAGGTTATTACTTTTGATCTTTAAATAATCGAAGTTATGGCTATAATGATTACCGACGAATGCATCAACTGCGGTGCATGCGAACCAGAATGCCCAAATACTGCCATCTATGAAGGTGGAGTAGAATGGACTTGGAGTGGCGGTACTAGTTTGGATGAAGTTACTTTAGAAGACGGTACTGTAATAGATGGGCATGAGAAGCAAGAACCCGTATCGGATGAGTTCTACTACATTGTGACTGACAAGTGTACAGAATGCAATGGCTTTCACGAGGAACCGCAATGCGCTGCCGTATGTCCGGTAGATTGCTGCGTGGATGATCCCGATCACCTTGAAACAGAAGATGAATTATTGGCAAAGAAAGCAATGATGCATGGAGAATAAGTCCTCATAATAAAGGCTTAAATTTCACCCGTATTCACACTTATGCAACTTAAAACATGCCACTGCATAAAATATTACCGCTAGAATTTGACTTCTAGAGACGAATTGTTTTATATTCGGTCGTATTTTAACCAACTTTATACTTATAACAAAACGAATTGTGGAAGATCAAAGAGGCTATGATAGAGATGAGATTTTCTCTAAAAAAGTAAAAGCAGGTAAGAGAACTTATTTTTTTGATGTCAAATCAACTCGCTCAAACGATTATTATCTGACGATTACAGAAAGTAAGAGAAAAGTAAACGGCGAGAATTTCACTTACGAAAAGCATAAAATCTTCCTTTACAAGGAAGATTTCTTCAAATTTGTAGAAGCACTTAATGAATCGGTAGATCACGTGAAAAACGAGCTTCTTCCGGATGTTGATTTCGAGCAATATGAAAAAGAAGAATCTGAGTCTGAATACAATGATGAACTGAAGTGGGAATAACACATCTGGATTTCAGTTTCAAATCAGAGAAATAGTATATTAGAGGAGACAGTTTTGTCTCCTTTTCTTATTTTAGGATATGCAGCGTTTTTTCATTTATCTCATTCTATTTATTGCAGTTTTTCTGCTATTCGGCTGGTATTTTTCCAATATCACTCTTTACCTGATCATTTCATTAATCCTAGCTGCGCTGTTGCGTCCGCTCACCAACCAGCTGAATGACATTCACTTATTGGGGCAGCATATCCCAAGATGGGCAGCTATATTGCTATCCTACTCGGCCATCATTCTGCTGATGGTACTACTCAGTTTTCTGTTTTTCCCACTGATCAACAACCAAATCATTATTCTTAGTGAATTGGATCTGAATGGCATCTATGAGCAAATCCAAGTCCCTGTCACAAGAATTGAGAGTTTTCTCTTCCGACATGAATTATTGGAAACCCAGCCGGGATATTTGTTTGGCCGCCTGAAAAGCAGCATGGTCCGTATGATTACCGAATTCGATTTCACTTCATTTATCGGTGGAGTGATCAATACCACGAGTAGTCTTTTTATTGGAATAATGGCAATTGCTTTTATAAGTTTCTTCCTGCTTTTGGAAAATGGACTATTGCGAAGAAACTTACTCAATTTAATTCCAAACCCCTATTTCGAGCTTTCGGTTGCGACTTTCACCAAGGTGGAAAAGCTGCTTTCCAATTACCTTTCCGGGCTTATGCTACAGATGCTCGCAATTTTTTCCCTAGCAAGTTTTGGTCTGACCATTATGAATGTGGAATACGCCTTGACCATTGCACTATTTGCCGCAGTAGCAAATCTAATTCCGTATGCAGGACCTCTACTGGGTGCTACATTCGGCATCATAGTCGGAATTTCTTCGGGTACTTTTGAAACAAACGCTGAACTCGGCTACCTCATCATTAAGATACTTTCCGTTTTCGGACTGGTCCAGATGACCGATAATCTTTTTCTACAGCCTATGATTTTTTCTAAATCCGTAAAAGCACATCCCCTTGAAATATTTGTTGTTATCTTTGCCGGGGCAAAAATCGCCGGAGTGTTCGGGATGATATTTGCCATACCGGTTTACACCATCTTTAGAGTTTTCATTTTGGAGTTCTACACGGGGTATAAATCTTATCGAATATTTAAATCAAAATAACTAATTAATGGCATTACAATGTGGCATTGTAGGACTTCCCAACGTAGGGAAATCCACTCTGTTTAACGCCCTATCGAGTGCGAAAGCTGAAGCAGCCAATTTCCCTTTCTGCACTATCGAGCCTAATGTGGGGGTAGTTACTGTTCCGGATAAGAGACTTCAGATCTTGGAGGAACTTGTCAATCCACAACGAGTCCTTCCTACCGTGATCGAATTCGTTGATATCGCGGGACTGGTGAAAGGCGCCAGCAAAGGCGAGGGCTTGGGCAATAAATTCCTTGCAAATATCCGTGAGGTAGATGCTGTCATCCATGTGATCAGATGCTTTGACGATGAAAACATCGTTCACGTGGCGGGTGGTGTAGATCCTGTTTTCGATAAAGAAGTGATCGACACGGAGCTTCAGCTGAAAGATCTGGAATCAGTGGATAAGAAAATCCAAAAATCCGAGAAGATTGCGAAGTCCGGCGATGCCAAAGCAAGAAAAGAACTGGAAACACTTTTGCTCTTCAAGCAAGCATTGACAGACGGAAAAAATGCCCGATCTGTAGATGTGGAAAAGGAAGATCTGGAAGCTGTGCGCGATCTACATCTATTGACCATCAAACCGGTGATCTACGTAGCCAATGTGGATGAGGAAAGTCTTCTGGCCGGCAACAAATACGTAGATAAACTCAAGGAAGAAGTGAAGAATGAAAACGCAGAAGTAATCATTCTTTGTGCTGCTATCGAAGCTCAAATAGCTGAATTCGATGATCCTGAAGAGAAAGAAATGTTCCTTGGAGAATATGGACTGGAAGAAAGCGGGCTGAACAAATTGATCAGCAGTGCGTATTCATTATTAGATTTGATCACCTATTTCACAGCAGGTGTGCAGGAAGTTAGGGCTTGGACTATCAAAAAAGGCTGGAAAGCTCCTCAAGCCGCGGGAGTGATACACACCGATTTTGAAAGGGGTTTTATCAAAGCGGAAGTAATCAAACTCCCTGAATATCAGAAATTCAAGACAGAAGCAGCTTGCCGGGAAAACGGGAAAATCGCCATCGAGGGAAAGGAATACATCGTCCAAGATGGTGACATTATGCATTTTAGATTCAATGTGTAAGAATTTCTAAAAAAAAATGATATTTTTGTAATTGCTTATTCACCCCAAACGTTACAATTTTATCTTATTTATTGTCTCATTTTATTTTTAACCTACCGTGAGAGTTAGACTAATATTTTCCCTAAAAAACAAGGGTTCCTATTTACCTTTCCACCATCAGTACATACTGGCGCAATTCCTTAAAGGGTTAATTGTGAAAGGTGGAAGAGAAGAGTTTTACAACTATAACTACTTCAATTTTTCTGGTCTGAAAGGCCAGACTAAAGTGAGTAGAAGTGGATTGCATTACTATTCCAGTTTGGTTACCCTAGTATTGTCTTCCCAAAGCGAAGACTTCATGGATTACTTGCTAGAGCAGGTTTTTGCCACCCCAAAAATCGAGCTGGGCAACCTAATCATGGTTCCGGAATACACTGAAATCGAAGTGGAACCGATATTGGAGACCTCAAACAAATTTGTTTGTATTTCTCCTCTGGTATTGATCACTCCTGCATTCAATGAGGAAGCGGGTAAGCGATTCATAAGCCCGGACAGCGATGAGTTTTCCGACTTGCTTTACGAATCCACGCTTACCAGAATGGAGCGCTCAGGATGGTACACAGCCGAACAGATGGAGACTTTCTACAAATTTCAGGTGGTTCCGGATATGATTTATGTAAATAAACTAAAGGAAGCACAGAAGAAATTTGCCAGAATCTATGCCGTCTATGACATGGACGTGAAATACGAAGTAAGAGGATATACCCTTCCCATCACACTATATGCGGCGCCTGAAGTTCAGGATTTCGTATTCAAATGTGGTTTGGGTGCATTCACTCACAAAGGTTTCGGCATGCTGGATTTGGCAAATCATCCGGCTGGACCAAGGACCACTACGTACAAATTCAAAAGAGAGGGTTTTGTCCCCTACAAGCCAAGTGAGCGCGTTCGCGAGAATGTAGCACCACAAGCTGATGGAGACAATGAACCTCCTATCTCTACAGAAGAAGATTCATAAAAAAATCCCTTCCGGTAAATCGGAAGGGATTTTTTTTTTATAGTCTGCGACGATTCGGATGGAGGTAGATATAGCCGACAAGCTGATCATATCGGGAACCCAAATTCCTAAAGTAAACCAGCACTTCATATTCATTCTCCGTTTCGAAATAGCTTCCTTCAAAAGACTGGGGCTCGAACTTCCCGTCTACAGAATAAGCATATTGATAATCATACCAGCCTTGCTTAGCTAGAAGTGAAGTGGTATAAACTCCCATTTTTGGATCCCATTCCATCTTCGCTTCCGTAGCCTTCCCCCAATTGGTCAATGCGCCCAGCAGGTAAACAGGCTCCGATTTTTGCTCTATTGCCAATCTGAAGGTCATCAATATATATTCACTCTCCACTTCAGGATCTCCACCCAGTCTATCTTTGGTCTCCACCAGATATTGCCCGTTCAAGTCTAGATATTGAGAATATGCTGTCTCCGGTCTGGGCTTGTCTATTGTGCCATCGGCAAAAATCACATCCGGTTCCACCCGCATATTGGCTATATTGACACCATTGGCACGTATGAATCTCAAATCAAAAAAACGAAATTCATTTCCTGCATCAAATGTATTTCCCCCATCAAAGGACTCGTACCGGAGAATCTTCGAGCTTTCATTCATAAATGTCGGCTTAGACAATAGTTTTGCATTGTCCCAGCGTTGGTTTTGACGAATAAGTATTTTGATCTGTCCTTCGGGATTAGTCACTTCTCCGGCAGAATAATTCACAGTCAAATTGATTTGCTGAGAATTCCTGCGGTCTGCTGTCTGGGATGGAGGAACTATCGCCGCACCCACTTTGAAAATCTCCTCATAAACCATAAAACGCTTCGTCAGAATCACATCTGATTCATCACGCTGGCGGTATACTTTTACAATGTAATTCCCTGATTTGGTGACTGGAGGCAGTTCAAACCGGTAATGAATATAAGGAATTCGCGTATTGACCGAATATTCGTAATTCTGAATGTTGAACTCATTGAATGTAGGTGAGAAATCGTTATCCTTCAATTGTGATTTCTGCCAGTCTGCATCACAATGGATCAGTTTTGCAGTGTATAATTCCGGATCAAAAGCAAGGTCATCAAATAAGAGCAAGAGCGGCTTACCGGACCGGAGCGGAACTACCGGTGCATCTATCGAGGCATCAAAGGTGACTCCTGCGGGGAACAACCGGACAGACTGGATATGATCCTTGTACACTTTATCTTCCAGTTGCTGCGCAAGAAGTGGAAATACAGCTGAACTGCACAGCAACAAACTTAAAAAAAGGGATTTGGTCTTCATCCTGAAAAATAGGCAAAATGAAGACCAAATCTAAAATTTACGGGGAAAGGACTTCCTGTAGTGTGGAAATTTTATCTACCAAAGCCTCCCATCGCCCGTTAGATGCCTGAAGCTTCGCCTGAATTCCCTGATAAGTCTCCTGAATTTCTTGGGCTTCCTGCTCCCGGGAATATAGTTCCGGATCTGCCATCTTACGCTCCAGTCCGAGTTTTTTTTCTTCCAACTTTTCCACTTCCTTTTCCACTTGCGCCAATTCATCCTCAAGCTTACGGAGATCTTTCTTGGCTTGCTGTACCTCAGGATTATTTACAGGTGCCTTGGACTTGGGCTGTTCTTTTTTTTCCGCCTTTTGGACCGCTTGTACAGGAGCTACCTGAGCTTGCTTTTCGCGCCAAGCTTCATACTCTGCGTAAGTTCCCAGATACTCTTTGATCTCATGGTTCTCTATATACCAGATCTTATTTGCCACACCTCTGATGAAGTGCCTATCGTGAGAGACAGTCACAAATGTCCCTTCGTACTGCTGAAGTGCCTGAATCAAGATATTCACAGACTGGAAATCCAAGTGGTTGGTAGGTTCATCCAGCAGCAGGAAATTAGATTCGGATATCAACGTTTTCGCCAGGGCAACTCTGGATTTTTCTCCACCCGAAAGCACCTTGATCTTTTTGAATACTTCCTCATTGGAAAATAAAAAGCAGCCCAGAACTCCACGAAGTTCCATTTCAGACTTTGCACTACCCGCTTGTGCCATCTCTTGGAGTATCTCATTATCCAGCGTCAGTGCTTCGAGCTGATGCTGCGCAAAGAAGGATTTGATGACATTATAACCTTCCGTTCTTCCTTTTATATCCTTCTCAGAACCATCGATGATTCTGAGCAGAGTTGATTTACCTTTTCCATTCGCTCCTATCAGCGCTATTTTATCCCCCCGCTCGATTCGGGCAGTAGTGTTTTTCAAAATCACATTATCCCCATAAGCTTTCGAGATGTTGTCTAGGGTAATCACATCACGACCGGATTGCTTGGAAAATTTAAATTTGAAGTTTACAGAAACCTCATCACTTACCACTTCATGCACACGGTCCAATCTATCCAAGGCTTTGATCCTTGACTGTACCTGGTTGGACTTGGTCGCCTTCGCACGGAACCGCTCGATGAATTTTTCAGTTTGCTTGATCATCTGCTGCTGATTCTCGTAAGCATTCTGCTGGATTTCCATCCGCTCCACCTTCTCTTCCTTGTAATAAGAGTAGTTGCCTGCATAAAGTGTCAAGGA
Source organism: Algoriphagus sp. 4150 (assembly GCF_031457395.1). NCBI lineage: Bacteria > Pseudomonadati > Bacteroidota > Cytophagia > Cytophagales > Cyclobacteriaceae > Algoriphagus > Algoriphagus sp. 4150. The sequence goes on along the minus strand of NZ_JAVDWS010000027.1, from coordinate 5,351 downwards.
ATTATTTGCCACTTCTACAGTGCTACTGATGCAATTATCCAAAAAAGTCTGATCGTGGGAAACCACGATCACTGCTCCCTCATAGTTTTTCATGTAGTTTTCTACCCACTCGATGGAAGGAAGATCCAGGTGGTTGGTAGGCTCATCGAGCATAAGAAGCGATGGCTTTTCCAGCAAGAGCTTGGCGAGCATCACACGCATTCTCCATCCTCCGGAAAACGTACGAAGCGGTTTATTCAAATCAGCAGATTTAAAACCAATTCCTTCCAATACTTCCTCGGCTTTTGCTTTGATTGTATAGCCTTCATTTGCTTCGAATCTCTCCTGAAGAAAGGCCAGTCTATTGATCATCTCATCGGAGTAGTCGGTTTCCATCTTTTTCAAGATTTCATCGATTTCATCCTGAAGAGCCAACGTTTCCTTGAAAGCTGCCAGAGCTACATTCAGAATACTGTCGTCAGACTGATAGGAAAGCAAATCCTGATTCAAAAATCCAATGGTACAATCCTTTGCCTTTTGAACTTCTCCGGAACTAGGCTGGTAATCCCCATTGATAATTTTCAGCAAGGTGGATTTACCTGTACCATTCTGGCCTACAAGACCAATCTTGTCTTTAGGCTTAATATGTAAATTGGCGTTTTCATAAAGGGGACGTCCGCCGATGAAGTAAGAGAGGTTGCTAATCGAAAGCATAAATTGATTTTCAACTAATTAATATTCAGCATTTTATATGCTAAACGTGGAATGATGGCAGATAGAACAGTGTTTGCAGTTATTCCCATGCCCCATTTTTGATAAGAAAACCCAAAAATTCTCTGAGTTTTCGAATCTGCAAAGGTACTGGTAAGTAAAAGAAAACCCAACTTTATAAAAGCCGGGTTTAAGAAGTGATCCTCCTTTTCTATGGGTGCTGTATTTGACTTAGGTCGCACTTGAATAAGCTAAAGCTTTTTCATCTGATAGTTCGATTAATTTATTGGCTCAACATCTTAAAAAATAACCATTCCCCCGCTCATCCTCCTTTCAATCCTAAACATTCTGAATGTTTGTTATCTTTCACTATAAAAGAAACTTCCAATCATGAACTATCTATCCAAAACCACGCTCGCTCTTGGAATAGGAATGTCGCTATTCACCTTCGGCTGCAATCAAAATCAAAAATCTGAGGCTCAAACCTTTAAGACTCCAGACAGTACAAACAAGGAAGCGATCAATGATGCTACAGCAGATGTACAACTTGACAAAATCGCCCTTCCTGCCAACTTCAAAATTGCCGTATGGGCAGCAGCTATACCAAATGCGAGGCAGATGGCGATTTCAGAAGAGGGAATCGTTTTCGTAGGAAACCGTCAAGAGGACAAAGTCTATGCGGTCATCGATGAAGATGGCGACGGAAAAGCGGATACCAAATTCACATTGGCTGAAGGACTGAATATGCCAAATGGAGTAGCCTATAGAGACGGTGATCTCTACGTGGCTGAAGTAAACCGGATCATTCGATTCAAAGACATCAAGAACAACCTGGGCAATCCTACTTATGAAGTAGTCTATGACGACTATCCTACAGAAACGCATCACGGTTGGAAATTCATAGCTTTTGGCCCGGATGGCAAGCTGTACGTACCCGTAGGCGCACCTTGCAATATTTGTGAGCCGGAGAAAGAAATTTTTGCCTCCATCACTAGACTGGATGTGGATTCACCAAACCCAACTCCGGAAGTCTACGTGCATGGCGTAAGAAATTCGGTGGGTTTTGACTGGGATCCCAAGACCGGGGATATGTGGTTCACGGATAATGGAAGGGATATGATGGGAGACGATGTGCCTAATTGCGAATTGAATCATATCACAGAAGCAGGACAACATTTCGGCTATCCTTATTGGCACGAAGGAACAGTAAAAGATCCTGAATTTGGCAACAATGGTGGACCGGCAAGTGATTATGTAGCTCCTGCCGCAAAACTGGGTGCCCACGTAGCTCCGCTGGGCATGAGATTCTATGAAGGCAGCATGTTCCCTTCTGAGTATAAAAACAAAATAATAGTAGCTAAGCACGGATCCTGGAACAGAAGCAAAAAGTCCGGCTATGTGCTAACTTCTCTCAAAGTTAACGGAGCTAATGCCGCGGACGAACAAGAGTTTGCATCGGGATGGCTGGATGAGGCAGCCCAAGAAGCTTGGGGACGGCCAGTGGATGTCCAAGAAATGAAAGACGGAAGTCTGTTGATATCAGACGATATGGCCGGTGTGATCTATCGGGTGACTTATTCAGAGAATTAATTCAGATAAAAAAGGGAGGCAAAACAGCTTCCCTTTTTTTAATCTACTAACAACTCTACTGGAATATTATACGCCTGATTCAGCCTTTTGATTTGCTTCAAACTTAGGCTCCTCTTTCTATTCATTATTTCAGAAACTCTGCTGGCTGGCCCTAAAACAGGCACAAGATCCTTTTGCTGCAGGCCATTTTCAGAAAGGTAATAATTAAGAACTTCAATCGAATCAGCTAGGGAGCTCTCTATTTTATATCCTTTTTCCTCTTCATATTTCTCTATCAATATGGAAAGAACTTCCAGATAATTCTCATTATCCGAGTTTGCTTTCACTCCACTACTCATTAAATCCTTTATCAGTTCAAGTGAAGCTTGGTACTCCAATTCATTCGTGATGACTTTGAGTGAAGGCCTTTCAATTGTTTCCATATCTGCTAAATTTTATTTGCATCAATTTTATCATAGTCAGAATGAGTACCTATCCAAATCGTGTACACAATATCCTGTTTTCCCAAGCTGGCAACATGAATCCCTGTAATTAACCGGTATTTATTTCCACCAATATTGAATATCACTTTGTTGTTAGCTAGAACATCTGCAGAACCAAAGAATAATTTGATTTCATTCAGATTATCCAACTTCAGAGATTTTACGACTTTCACCCAGCGCTCAAGCGGGGCTTTAGCATCTGGATGCTTAGAAATAAAGCTTACTAAGGTTCGCTCTGATATGATTCTCAATTTGCAACAAAATTAATCACACAAAAGTTACACTTTTTGGAAAGTATTAAAAACAAAAGCCTCAGAAATTTCCTAAGGCTTTTTGAGTATATATTTTGAGAATTACTCTAACCACTCCGGTTTGGTGGTCAGCACTTCAGCTTGAAGTTGGTTCAATAGATTATACAATCCAAAATAAGTCCTGTTTACATACAGCTCATGCCTAGAGCCTCGGGCCTGATTGGATTTTTTGAACAGCTTGTCATTCGAAACCCTATCCCCCAATTCGAAAATCTTCTCAAAGAACCCGTCATCAGAAAAGTCAAACTTGTCTGCATGAAAAGGCTTACCCAGCAGGGAAATCATTTCCTTAAATACAGATTTGAAATACTGCTGTTCCTCCTGAGAATCTTTATCCGAAATAAATTCCAGATCAAAGAATACCTGATCCAGTTCATTGCTATTGATCAACAAATCCTTTTTGATCAAGGCAAAATAACCCTGGTAGAAGTCCTCAGGAATTACTTTCACACAACCAAAGTCAATTATTCCCAATTGATCATTTTTCTGAATTATGAAATTTCCCGGATGCGGATCGGCATGAACCTGCTTGAGATTGTGCACCTGATGATGGTAAAAATCCCACAGTGCCTGTCCGATCTGATTTCTGGATTCCTGACTTGGATTGGTTTCCAGCCATTCCTTCATATGTGCTCCATCGATCCAGTCCATCGTGATAATCCGTTCCGCACTTAACTCATCATAATAAGTAGGGAATTTCAAATTGGGAATATGGCTGCACTCACCTGAAATCTCTCTGGAACGCTTGACCTCCAATACATAATCTGTTTCTTCGAGCAACTTTTCCTCCACCTCAGCCATGTAATGATCCAATTCCTTTTCATTCATATTGAGCAAGCGCAACGCAAATGGACGGACAAGCTTCAAGTCTGAACTTACCGAATCGGCAATGTCGGGATATTGGATTTTGACTGCTAGCTTTTTATCACCCAACGTAGCCTGATGCACTTGACCTATAGAGGCTGCATTTACTGCCGATCTGGTGAAGGTATCGAAGATCTGATCAGGGGTTTTGGCAAAATATTTCTGAAAAGTTTTTACTACCAAAGGGTAAGACAGTGGCGGTGCGGAATATTGCGCCATAGTAAACTTATCCTGATAGGCCCGAGGCATCAGATTTTTGTCCATGGACATCATCTGGGCCACTTTCAGTGCAGAACCTTTGAGCTGACTCAGAGAATTGTAAATATCGGATGCATTGTTTTGATGGAGCTCTTCCCTATCCATCGAGGGATTCACCATTTTTTTGGCGTAATGCTTCACATAATTCCCTCCTACTTTTGCTCCTGTGGAGATGAATTTGGCAGCACGCTGCACTTTTGAGACAGGGATTGCCTGTTGCTCATTTAAATTGTCTGTCATGGGTTATTTAGACTGATACATGAACTTCGCAAAATCCAAAAAGGAATCCAGCGCACTTTTCCCCATCAGATCAAAACCCAAATTCACGGATTTCTCTATGGCAGCATCTGTCTTCTCAAATCGTGGAGACCGGTCATCCAACCAGTATCTGAACACAAATCCTACCTGAATCCACAGGGCTTCATCGTATCGATCAGAAATCACCGGGCGGGAGGCGATTTCTTGCGTCTCCTTACCTTCCAAAATTATTTCATTGGCAAATGCCTTAAATTTTTCCTTAAATTCTGCAGACTCCTTCGGTAAGGTGACAAAGGATTTTGCTTTGCTCTCATAGAGACTTAGCAGGTAAGACCTGTTCTTTTTCAGCACTTCAATCCAAGTGAATAAAAAACTCAGAAATTTCTCTCTCGCCGAATACCCTTCAAAAACTCCCTGCTTATCGATTTCAGCCAGCGTCTCATCAAAAATATCTACAAGGATTGTGGATTTGATTGACTCGAAAGAGGTGAAATAAGTATAGAACTCCTCCTCCTTCATTTTCAAATCCTTCGCAAACTTAAATACTGATTTAGGCAAATCACCATGCTCAAGCACATGATTTTTAAACCCTTCCAAAATCAACTTTCGGTAATCCTTCTTGGTCGTTTTCTTAACAGTGGTAGTTTCCATAGTATCTCTTTTATACAGACACTTAACCGTCAAGTGGCACAACAGGTTTAGAAAAACATAAAAAACTTCATGATTATCTGAAATGATGCCAGTAGCATCGTTTTCTTAGGTTTGCTTGCTGGAAGACCGAAGACGGATGACCGAAGTAACCTTGACCTTACCTGATTTTGGTTGTCACATTCTTGTCTTCCGGACAGTTAAGTTAAGTGATTGTTTTACTATTCTCTTTCTTGGTTGTTCAGGGTTA
>NZ_JAVDWS010000026.1:0-59009 GCF_031457395.1 Algoriphagus sp. 4150 | reverse complement strand
GCATGAATATGAAAATTTAACTTCTTAGCGTTTTCTTACCCTTACCTAAAAATATAAAAATGAAGTGACAGAAAAATTATAAACATATGAAAAAATCAGTTTTACTTTTATTTCTTTTTATCCTCGGGTTGCAGGTATTCGCACAGCTTCGGTTTATTGAGCGCTACGAAGTGGCTTCAGGGTTGAATGATCCATTGTTTGAAATGATTAACTCAGAATTAGGCTTGATTTCCTTTAGGACTTTGCCTGAAAAAGGGCTGAATTTGAAACGTAATTTTCAATATTTTATCTCGGACTCTTCTCTTAATTCAGCAGATGGTCTGATAGAGTTTCCCGTGAAGGAGGGATATGATATGTTGGGCTATGATACGGACAAGAATCACCTGTTTGTGCTTTTCACAAAAGGATCCGCTATGAATTCGGCCAAGTACGTATTTCAGGTGGATTTGGAGACCAAACAAGGGTTGGAATTTATAGTCGACAATGTACTGAACATGGAGTTGGTGGAGTTTTTGGTTCAGGATCAAAAGGCAATTTTCATGGGTACTACCGACAGAAGACCGGTTCTGCAGGTCCATGACTTGTTAAGTAAAAGTGTCCATACATTTCAGGGTATTTATGGAAATGACACACAAATCCTTCAAATTCGGAAAATGCCTGAAACCCAATCGCTGGGAATAGTATTGAGTAGGAAGGGGGCACATAGGAGTCGTGACATACTTATCAATACCTATGATATGATTGGAAATGTCATTCAAGAGGTGAAAGTTGATCAGTTTGGAGATAGGGGGCAGGAAATCATGGATGGCATTCTTCTCTCCACGGGCAATTATCAGGAAGCCATGATAGGTGCTTTTGGGCTGGAGCGGAGAAATACGTATCAGGGCATGTACATTATGGATATCAATGAATTTGGAGAATTTGACTTTAAGCTGTACACGCTCGAAGATTTTCCGAATTTCTACAATTACCTGAATGAAAAGTCAAAAGCAAAAAAAGATGCGGAACTCCAAAAAGAACTGGATCGGGAGAAAATCCCTGCTATAAATAGTGTGTTTTCCATACGTACTGTACAGCAAACACCGGCTGCTTACTACGTTTACTTTGATCAATACACCGTAAATACCGGTCGATCAAGATTTCAAAACGGGATGTATTCACCTATGGGCTATCGCTACGATAGATGGAACAGAATGGGTATTCCTACCATTAATGATCCCTATCTGGCTAATCGATTTCCTATGACAGGCAATTACCAGACAGTGCCGGAATACCGGTATGTTTCCGCACATTTTGCGAAAGTAGCCAAGACGGGCCTAGTCCTGTGGGACAATGCAATTTCGTATAATGACTTGGTGACGGGCTTTCCCGAGGCATTTGGGGAAGTGGCAGTGGTGGGAGAGGATATGTATCACATGTTTGTGGAAAATCAAGCCATAAAGCTGAGTTTTTTTAGGAATGGAGAGAAAATTTTCGAAAACCTGGAATTCGAGCCGAAATTGATCAATGAAAATGAGCGTATCCGAGATACTAATCAGGAGAGTTTGAGATTGATACATTGGTACGATAGGTACTACTTGCTGTCGGGGACACAGCGTATTCGATACCTGAATGAAGCAGGCACTGACCAGAGCAGAGAGGCTTATTTTCTTACCAAAATAGTGGTGGATGGGGATATGTATCAGCCCGAACAACTCCCGGACTAGATTTTATTTTTATATTTACCCGCAAATCTACCCCATGCAAAAAAGGCTAGTCTTAGACGAAGAACAGATTGAGATCATACTCAGACGATTCTGTCATCAACTGATCGAAAATCACGATGATTTTGACAATACCGTACTTTTGGGTTTACAGCCTAGAGGACCGATTCTATTGGACAAAATAGTCAAACTTCTGGAAGAAATTTCAGGAGTGAAGGTTCCTTCAGGATACCTCGATGCTACTTTTCACAGAGATGATTTTCGGAGAAGAGACTTACCCCTCAAGGCAAATGAGACCAAAATCAATTTTCTGGTCGAAGGCAAGAAAGTAATCTTGGTCGATGATGTGCTGTACAAAGGCAGGTCTGTTCGCGCCGCTATGGATGCTATGATTGCTTTTGGCAGACCGCAAAAAGTAGAACTCATGGTGCTGGTAGACCGCAAACTCACAAGAGATTATCCTATTATGCCTGATTATTACGGCGTTCGCGTGCATACCTTGGAAAGCCAACATGTGCTGGTGGAATGGGCCGATCAGGGAAATGAAAAAGACGCAATTTGGATCACAGAGAAAGTTAACCCTTAACCATGTCGCAACTCAGTACGAAACACCTACTTGGAATCAAAAACCTTACAGAGGATGATCTTCAGCTTATTCTTGACACGGCGACAAATTTCAAAGAAGTAATCAATCGCCCGATCAAAAAAGTACCTTCTCTGCGTGATATCACCATTGCAAATGTCTTTTTCGAGAATTCTACCCGAACCAGACTCTCTTTCGAATTGGCTGAAAAAAGACTTTCTGCCGATGTAGTGAATTTTTCCTCTGCCAATAGTTCGGTGAAGAAAGGGGAGACACTGGTGGACACTGTGAACAATATACTTTCCATGAAAGTGGATATGGTGGTCATGAGACATTCCAGCCCCGGAGCACCGCATTTCCTTGCCAGAAATGTAAAAGCGAACATCGTCAATGCAGGGGATGGGACACACGAGCATCCTACACAGGCTTTGCTGGATTCCTTTTCCATCAAAGAAAAACTGGGAGATGTGGCAGGAAAAAAAGTCGCAATCATAGGTGATATTCTGCATTCGAGGGTAGCCCTTTCCAATATTTTTTGCCTTCAGAAACTTGGTGCAGAAGTGATGGTCTGCGGACCGATTACCCTGCTGCCAAAGTATATAGCAAGTCTCGGAGTGAAAGTAGAACTGGATGTGAAAAAAGCACTGCAATGGTGCGATGTGGCAAACGTCCTTAGAATCCAACTCGAACGGCAGCAGATCAAGTATTTTCCGAGTCTAAGAGAATATTCACTTTATTACGGCATCAATAAGAAGCTGCTGAGTCAGCTGGATAAGGAAATCGTCATCATGCATCCCGGTCCCATCAATAGAGGAGTGGAACTGAGCTCAGATGTGGCTGATTCGGATCATTCGATCATTCTGGAGCAGGTACAAAACGGAGTTGCGGTAAGAATGGCTGTACTCTATTTACTTGCAGGAACAAAAGGGTGAAATAATTTGAGATTTGATGTTTCAAATTTGAAATTGTTTTACCGTTAAATCTCAAACTCACTTTTATGCTAAGCGTAACCAATCTGGTAAAAACCTATGACAAGCAGAATGCTGTCAATGATATCTCCTTTGAACTTCAAGGTGGGGAAGTAGTAGGATTACTGGGGCCAAATGGTGCGGGGAAAAGTACCACGATGAAATGTATTGTTGGCCTACTGCGCAAAACCTCCGGGGAAATTACCCTGGGAGGATACGATCATTTAAGTGTGGAAGCGAAGCGCCTATTTAGCTATATCCCCGAGACGCCTTATGTCTATGACCTACTCACCGTTCATGAACACATGCAGTTTGTGGCGCAAGCGTATGGAGTGAAAGAGTGGAGAGAAAAAGCCGACGAGTATTTGGAGTTGTTTGAGTTGGCAGACAAAAGAGACAAACTAGGACGGGACTTGTCCAAAGGCATGCGCCAAAAGGTGTCTATTTGCTGTGCGCTTCTTCCGGATCCCCAGGTGTTGTTCTTTGACGAACCGATGATTGGTTTGGATCCTAAGGCAATCAAAAACACAAAAAAGATTTTTAGAGAGTTAAAAGAAGCCGGGAAGACAATCTTGGTCAGTACACACTTGATCGACAGTGTGGAGTCTATCGCAGATAGGGTGATGATTCTGAAAAACGGCAGCATAGTAGGAAATGACACCATATCAAATCTTAAACAGCAGTTTGTACAGGAAGAAGGAACTACTCTGGAAGACTTGTTTTTAGAAATGACCAAAGATGAATGAAATCCTACTGCTACTCAGGAAGGATATTCTCATCCTGATCAATAATCTCAAGCTAATACTCAGAAATCCGCTTCGACTCTTACCGTACGCGGGGATTGCGGGGTATATCTTCTTTATGTATTACCTCCGTCTCAGAAATAGAGGGGAGGATATGCAGACTCAAGAAATGCCTGAACTGGACATGAATAGCATTCCGGAAGTGAATTTTGCGATGCAAAATATCATTGGGGGGGTGACAGTTCTGGCTCTAGCCTTTCTGATTTACCAACTCTTCAGAGCTACTAAAAACAATGTCAGTTTTTTCAAAATGGCTGATGTAAACCTGCTTTTTACCTCACCCGTAAAGCCGGAGAATATCCTCATTTACTACATGGGTAGATCAATTTTGCCTTCCTTAGGCGGAGCGATCATTTTTGTGGGGTATGCATCGAGTCAAGCTATCGATACATATGATTTGAATGTTGCGAATTTCATTTTCCTGATCTTGGCGGTAGCACTTTTCTTTTTTATTGTTTCTCCCATCAAATTCCTGGTTTACACGCTGAATACCAAGTACGATGTGATGGAGTATATCCGTACGGGAGTGATCGCATTGGCGATAATTCTCTCAGGGATGATTGTTGTTCCGGGTATGCTGGCGGAGAAGTTTTGGCAGGGGATGTTTGCATGGATTGGTTCTCCATGGTTTGATTTCTTTCCGATTGTGGGGTGGAGTCGTGGGATCGCAAGTTATCTAGCTCATGAGAATGCGATTTTGTCGATTGGATTTATAGTCCTTTATGGCATCGCCTACTTTGTTATTTTAAAACTCGTCATCCAGTTTGCAGGATATTATTACGAGGATGTGCTGGAGGCAACCAAGTCGAATGAAGAAAAGCTTGAAAAAGTAAAAGGGAAAAAACAAGTCGGAGAGAGTTCTTACAGCCTCAACACCAAAAAGAAACTTGCGCTTCCTGATTTTGGAACAGGAGCAAAGGCATTTTACTGGAGAAACTATGTACATAGCTCCCGTCAGGATTTCCATCCGCTTTTTGGGTTGTATTCTCTGATTATGGTCGGGATAGGAATAGTGCTGGCAGTACTTTCTTTATTCGAATGGTTTTCACATAATTTCCTGTATGTGTATTTATTCATGATGTTGTTTATCTATTTTTTTGCCGGAATAGGAAGAGCCAATGTAGGTGACCTGAAAAAGCCCTTTTTCATATTGGTTCCTGCTTCCTGGGCATCCAAATTTTGGAATATGATTAAGTTGGATATTTTGCAGATTGCCTTGTTTTGCTTAGCACTGATTATACCTTCTGTCTTGATCGCAGGATTAAATTGGTATATCATTCCACTATTTCTATTCGCAACAATAGAAGTGTATTTGGTTGGTTTTGGGATCAATATAATTCCGCAGATATCTTTGGACGAGGGTTGGGATAGGAAGCTGATTAAGCCATTTATGATAGGTGGAATAGTGCTGTTTGGTTTTATTCCTTCTTTGGCATTCAGTATTCTCGCTTTTATAGCTTCTAAGCAATTCGTCTGGGCGCTTTTTGGAGGTACCTTTGGGATGTTTTTTGTTGCGGCTATTTTGATGCATGTGACGCTGGATGTATTGAAGCGGTTGGAATTTAAGGAGGTGTAATAGAAGGTGATGTTTTTTTGAACCACAAAGTGCACGGAGCTTTTACGCAGAGGGCACAGTTTAGTGGTAATGTGTATGCTGAGTACCTGCCTCCGTAGGAAAAGCCCCCTCTTTTGCTGCGTCATTGCGATGAACGAGGTACGAGAGAAGAAGCAATCTCCAATTCAATTTCCTGTTACTCTATGTTATCCCGCTTCTCCAGAAGCTGGATCTTCTATTCTATAGTCCGTTATCCTGCTTCTCCGGAAGCTGGATTCAATTTAAAGACTCCATAAGAGCCTCACTCATGGAAATAAGAAATTGAAGATGCCGGTCGTGATGACCCACCTACCGGAGGGCAGGCACGAACGGCGGTAGTGAATAAACCTGAAAAGTGAGTCCTAGTTGACAGTATTCAGTCGCGGTTTGCAGTGTTCAGTCCTCAGTCCCAGTTGTGATAAGCCGAATTTTATTCTGTTTTAACTTTCTAGGAATCGATTCAGCAAGAAAATTCCTGTAATTTTAACCTGGATTACGCATTAGGATTCGTAGAAGCATGTCCCGATTCTTTTCGGGAAGGTTTCAAAGAGCAAGAAAATCAGTCACTTTGGACCCCGATGGCTATCGGGAGAAAAGTGCGGCTGATTTTGAAGCAGATTGAAGCCGGAGTAGATTTTCTAATGCGTATTTCAGGTTTAAGTTACCAAATCTAACAGGCTATGATCTACAACTCAATAATCGATACTATCGGAAATACACCGATGATCCGTCTGAATAAGCTTGCCAAGCACATTAAAGGGGAAGTTTTGGTGAAGGTGGAATACTTCAACCCGGGTAATTCCATGAAGGATCGTATGGCGATCAAAATGGTGGAAGATGCTGAGAAAGCAGGTTTGCTAAAACCGGGAGGAACCATCATAGAAGGAACAAGTGGGAATACGGGAATGGGCTTGGCGCTGGCAGCAGTGGCAAAAGGCTACAAGTGTATTTTCACCATGGCGGATAAGCAGTCCAAAGAGAAAATCGATATTTTAAAAGCTGTAGGAGCTGAAGTGATCGTCTGTCCGACAAATGTCTCGCCGGAAGATCCTCGGTCCTATTATTCCATTGCAAGGAAATTAAATCAGGATATTCCGAATTCCTTTTACCCAAATCAATACGATAACCTGTCCAATACCGCCGCTCACTACGAGACGACCGGACCTGAGATATGGAAGGATACCGACGGGAAAATCACCCACTATGCAGCAGGTGTAGGGACAGGAGGCTCCATGTGTGGAACAGCCCAATACCTCAAGGAACAAAATCCCAATATTGTAACCGTCGGCATTGATACCTACGGTTCCGTATTCAAGAAGTACAAGGAAACAGGCATATTTGATGAGAAGGAGGTTTATCCCTACCTGACTGAAGGCATTGGCGAGGACATTCTCCCAAAGAATGTGAACTTCGATATGATAGACCATTTTATCAAAGTGACGGATAAAGATTCTGCGGTCATGACCCGACGATTGGCTAGGGAAGAAGGCTTATTTGTAGGTTGGTCCTGTGGATCGGCTGTGCATGGAGCTTTGGAGTGGGCAAAGGATAATTTGAAAGAAGGGGATCAGCTGGTGATTATTCTTCCTGATCACGGTACCCGCTATCTGGGCAAAGTGTACAACGATGAGTGGATGAGAAATCACGGTTTCTTGGAAGACAGGACTTTCTCCACTGCCAGAGATATCATAGCGCAGCGGAACGGCGCTTATACTCTGGTTTCTTCGTTGAAAACAGATTCCGTTCGAGAAGCGATTGGTTTGATGAACAAAACCAGTGTGTCCCAGATTCCCGTGATGGAGAATGGGGAAGTAGTAGGTAGTTTGACAGACAATAAATTGCTTGCCAGAATTATCGATAATCCATCCTTGAAGGATGCTTCAGTAGCTGATGTAATGGAGGATTCCATGCATTTTGTAGCATTGGATAGTACACTGGATGTGCTTTCCTCTATGGTGGAAAAAGAAAAAGCGGTGCTTGTACGTGATGTGCAGAATCAAATCCACATCATCACCAAGCATGATATATTGGAGGCTTTCACCAAGTAGGCTATCCCTCCATGCAGAATAAAAAATTAGATAGTCTGATTGCATCAGCCGATATTGAGTTTGATCTTAAAGCAGTCTTTTCAAGAGCTTGGGAAATGTATAAGAGCCAAGCGTTGATGAATTTCTCATTCATGCTCCTATTGCTCTCGCTTCAGGGCATGGTTGTGCTCTACGCTCCCCAATTCACACTCGTGTACAGTCTTGTCCTTGCCCCACCACTTTATACAGGGTTTTTCTTGGTGGCAAATAAGATGAGTGGAGGAGAGAAAGTCACTTATGGGGATTATTTTATGGGGTTTAACTACTGGATGCTTATGTTTAGTATCTGGCTTATAGGTCAGGTTTTGGTTTCACTCGGACTTATTCTGTTTATTGTTCCCGGGGTTTATCTGGCAGTTTCCTATATGTTTGCGGTGTTGTTCGGGATTTTTGGAGGCTTCAATTTTTGGAACTCCCTTGAATATAGCAGAAAGCTGGTCTCCCGTAATTTTTGGCAATTCTTTGTGCTGGCAGTGATTTTAGTGTTGGTGAATGTTGTTCCGGCGGGCTTGCCATTTCTGTTCCCAAGTGGAGGAGTGATATTCGCATTGTGGATTTGCGTGTCACTGCCGGTAAGCTTTATGGTGATTTATGTGATTTTCGAGGACCTAACCCGCGATGTATTTAGTGAGGAGGAAAAAGTATCAGAAATTACTCATGTGTGAGAAGCATGGCTTCCAGTCTTGATCGGCATTTCCCGGAGAGTTCGTCGACAGCAGTTTCGGAAGGTGCAGGAGGATAAATGGGTTTGGAATAGTAGATTTTCACCTTACCGGGTCTGATCAAAAGCGATCCTTTTCGCATGATTTTATTTGCGTCGATCACTGCAATGGGAAGGATAGGAATACCCGTTTCTACCGAAAGACGAAATGCGCCATACTTAAATGGTAAAAGAGTGGCTTCACTGTCATTTCGTGTGCCTTCCGGAGCCACTACGGCAGAGATCCCCTTATTAAGAAAAGTGACCAATCGAGCTATGCTTTTCCTTCTGGATTCGGCATCTGTTCTGTCCACCCAGATGGCTACTTTGCCCACCACCCAGCCAAAGAATGGAATTTTGGACAATTCCTTCTTCCCCAATGCTCTTACTTGCTGGGGGATAGCAAGGGGGATTATCGCCGCATCCAAAAATGAACGATGGTTGAAAATATAGATGTATGGCTCGTCGCGGTCAATGATTTCCCTGCCGTGAAACTCGTAGCGTATTCCCGAACCGAAAGACCAAATTCTAGCCCAAATCCGGATAAACAAAAAAGACAGTTTTCCTCCCGCAGGGCTGATGCTCACAGGAATTACTATAAACAGTCCCAAAATCAGGAGCAGTGTGAAGAAAAGCACAATGGAGTAAATGGTGAATATTGCCTGGAGGATTTTTATCATTCGGCGGAAAGGGTAATTTTGGGTATAAATTTAATCTTCACTCTTTGCTTGCAGGAGCCTCCGAGCGTTCGGGGGCTCCGTTTTTTTGATTGTTGGTGAAAATTAGGGACTTTCTCAGGGCTATGTGCTAGTGACCAAGAGCCTGCTATCGAAATATATGTGGAAATTCATGTATGATTGAGAAAAAGTATATCACAGTGTTGTTAATAAATGAGTATAAAATCGGGATTTTTCCGATTATCTGATACTATGTAGATTGGGTAGTTTCATAGAATTCAATTCTCGGATTGACTAAAAGCCAAGGCCTTCAGTTCTTGTTGAACTCTTGGGATTCCATGACGATTGGCCAAATCACGCCAGTTTCTTACAGAGGTTTTGACTGTGTTTATTATTTCCTCAGCTTCGCTTTTGTTCAACCTAAAGAACCCGTGAACCTCCATGGCCAGTCCTAGGTCTAGAGAGTTGTCATTTTCGGAAATATTGAGTTTCAGTCCACGCCCTGTTTCAACAGGATTGATATCATAGGCTGGAGAAAGAACCCAACCTTCAGTAGTCAGTAAGAAGCCATGGTTTCTTAGGTGGTCATCCGTATTGGATACACATATGCTGAAAACGATTCTTCTCCAAAGTTCCTTAAGATCATTCTTTACACGGCCCCCATGTGTACTTATAAAATCCACAAGCTCCAAATAGCTTACGCCTTCAGCAGCATGTTCTCCGTCATTATAGCCAAGCTGTGTCATGGCAGAGGAAAAATGAATGCGCTCACCGTCGTTACCCCTGTCAAACCTTTTAGTTAAAAACGTGTGTCTGTCACTTGAAAATTTGCGGGCTTGAGACTCCGCCATATCAATACCGGCACTTACCGCCATTTCATGGGTTACCATTTCCCAAGCTCCTATATCCTCATTGTCATTTTTACTGGGGAATTTGGCAATCCACAAATTCCCATTAGGATCTAGAACACTGGCTTTAGGTCTTGCTCCTCCCAGAGAAGATCCGGGAGCAACTAACATATTTAGCCAGTCCAGATATTCAGGATCATCTATTACATCATCATCTTCCAGTCTTAGACTTATTTGCTCAAGCTCTCGAATAGATGTCCATGGCGGGCTGGCCAATCTCTCATTATTACTTAAGAATGGTCCCTTATGATCGGTTTTGAACCTGAGTCCTCCCATGCGGTGACCATCATAAACCCCGAGAAGAAAGTCTGTTTCAAATAGCTTGTTTTCTTTTCTATCATTTAGTCTCGCTTCCGCTGCCTCCCTTCTCCGCATTAGTATTCTCCCCCATCTATCAGGTGATGAATCCAGGAACATCCCAAAATTGGGTTTTTCACTACTAGCCAAATATTGAGGGCCATCATAGAATTGTAAGTCAGGATCAAGGATTAAGGCAAACCCAGATGCCAGCCATGTTTTATCATAGCTAAATGAAAAAACCTCTTTGCCTTTTGATTGGTCGGTCATAAGAGTTCCCATTAACTTAGGAGCACCGAGTTGATGCCAATCGGCATATACATGTATTTCTCTTGTTGCCACAACTAGTGTCTTTTAGGAGCCCTGTTTTTTGTTGCCAATCCTGCATCCTGTAGCTTTCTACCCAGCTCATCATCCTTAGCTAATTTCAGGATATCTTTTTCAAGTCCTAAGACTTTGAGCACATTTAGATAATATCCAATGCTTACGCTTGATGAACCTTTTTCTATGCTATAAATAGTCCTTCTGCTTATCCCAGTCCTTTCTGCCAGTTGATCCGCACTCAGTTTCCTGCGAAGCCGTGCAAGTCTGATTTGCTCACCGACCTGATCCAGGAGTAACTGTAACTTTGGTAATATTATTGGTTTACTGTTTCCCATAACTTGTAATTAAGGTAACTAATATACGATAATTTGTACGTATAATTGCCAGTTATGAATTAATTTATACATGGCGCTAATTATAATATCCATCTGCTCTAGTCTGGGTATAACAGGCTCTAAAAATACCACCACAAAAAAAAATCTAACCACACGACGACATTTCTAAGTCACTGCATAAGTTTTGCGACAAAATCTGAAGTAATACCCTTTATTGAATTGATCAGCTCACATAAATCTCACCTAACTCCTCAACTTTGGATGATTTCCCTGCCATGAAACTCGTAGCGTATTCCCGAGCCGAAAGACCAAATTCTAGCCCAAATCCGAATAAATAAAAAAGACAGTTTTCCACCCGCAGGGCTGATGCTCACGGGGATGACTATAAACAGTCCCAAAATCAGGAGCAGTGAAAAAAAGCACAATGGAGTAAATGGTGAATATTGCCTGGAGGATTTTTATCATTCGGCGGAAATGGTAATTTTGGGTATAAATTTAATCTTCACTCTTTGCTTGCAGGAGCCTCCGAGCGTTCGGGGGCTCCGTTTTTTTCCGAAAGGCTGGTTTAACCATGATGGACACAGTGCATGACATAAAGAGCACAACTTAAAGTTAGTCTCCTTTGACTGATTTTCCTGCATCACAGGAGTCTAAGGTAAATCCGGCCACTGTTTCTTGTGAAGTTCTAATTCGAGATGTGCTTTTAGAAAGCTTGGTAAAGAATAGATGATTTTTGGAGGGGAAATAGGCATGACCGTTTGAAATAAATTGTTTATGAATTTACATTCCGTAAATTAGTGACGTGAAATGAGTTTGATTATCCCATTTGACCACTAAAAATAATTAAAATTAGAAAACACAAGTGAATCCAACACCAAGAACTTTCGTGCATCATTCTTACCACCATCTTCGATGAAGGGGTAGGATGACTATGGATTTTTGGTAAAAAAATAGATAGAGGCCTATTCCCTGTGGAATGGGCCTTTTTTATTTTGCTGTCTTTGATAGCTATGCTGCTTCTCCAGAAGCAGCAGGCAGTTTGAAAGTCCTGCTTCTGGAGAAACAGGACAACTGAGTGGTTTGTGGAGACACAAACCACGGCGTGGGGGACAGAGCAACAGAAACAGAATAGCAAATAATACAGAATATACCCAAATACTATGAGCATGAATGCAAAACAAAAAAACTGGGTCTTTAGTGACCCAAGACTCCAAAAGCTAAGGCAGGAGTATGAATTGTACACGGAGGAGGATTTTAAAGTCTGGAAGATTCTCTTCGAGCGTCAAATGCCGAATCTGCCCAAAGCCGCTTCCAAAGCTTATCTCGAAGGAGTGGAGCAGGTGAAGTTCACGGCGGACAAAATCGCCAACTTTGAAGAGTTGAATCAGGTTTTGGCAAAAAGCACCGGCTGGGAAGTTCATGTAGTACCCGGGCTGATCGATGATGACTTGTTCTTTGGGTTGTTGAATAACAGGCGTTTTCCTTCTTCCACTTGGCTGCGTACAATGGAGCAGCTGGATTATCTGGAAGAACCTGATATGTTTCACGATGCTTTTGCACATATGCCGCTGCTCACAAATCAGCCCTATGTGGACTTTCTGGAAAAGCTCTCCGGGATAGCCTTGAAACATATAGACAATCCATGGGCGATCCAGTTGTTGAGTAGGATTTACTGGTTTACGATCGAGTTTGGACTGATAAAAGAGGGTGGAGAGTTAAAAATATACGGTGCGGGCATCTTAAGTTCGGCAGGAGAGACTAAATTCAGCCTTTCAAATGAACCTGCCCATCTTGCTTACGATGTGCGAAGGATTTTGAATCAGGAATACTGGAAAGATCGCTTTCAGGATAAATACTTTGTGATCGAGAGTTATGAGCAGCTTTATGAATCGCTTCCCGAGATCGAGAGAGTGCTGGAGGAGATGTTGGGAAGTAGGGAGACCGAAGACCGAAGCGGGAAGTAGTAAATGTGTCAGTGGTGAAATATAATAAATAACACGATCAAAGACAGAAGACCGAAGAATAGTACTTCCCTCTCCTGTCTTCCGTCTTTGGTCTTCGAAGAATGAAAATAGCAGTAATAAAATATAATTCTGGCAATGTGCAGTCGGTGCTCTATGCACTGGAGCGATTGGGAGTGGAAGCTGAACTGACTGATAATCCGGATAAAATCCGGGCTGCCGATAAAGTGATCTTTCCCGGTCAGGGAGAGGCAAGCACTGCGATGAGATACTTGAAAGAGCGGAAACTCGATCAGGTGATTTCTGAAATCAAGCAGCCGTTTTTGGGCGTTTGTCTGGGATTGCAATTGCTTTGTGAGCATTCAGAAGAAAATGACACAGCGTGTTTGGGGATTTTCCCGGTGAAAGTAAAGCGGTTCGTACCGGAAAATTCCATGGAATTCAAGGTGCCGCATGTGGGTTGGAATGAGCTGGAAAACTTGGCAGAGACTCCACTCTTGAAAGATCTACCCGCTGAGCCATTTGTGTACTATGTGCATAGCTTCTATGCTGAGTTGAGCGAGTTGACGATTGCCCAGACACATTACATCCATGATTTCTCAGCGATTCTCCATCGGGATAATTACTATGCCATTCAGGCTCATCCTGAGAAAAGCGGGTTGGTGGGCGAGAAGCTGTTGGAGAACTTTCTTTCTCTTTAAAAATATTGTAAAAATACTTCGACTTCCCGCCATGGCGAGACAAGCTGCTCAGGGTGACTAAAGCTTATGTCAGGTCGAGCGGAGTCGAGACCATTTTAAAATTACCTCAAACCTTAAATAATGGAGTCTTGATTCTTGAATCTTGCTTCTAATATCTCAAAAAATGCAAATTATCCCAGCTATCGACCTCATCGGAGGCAAATGTGTCCGGCTAAGTCAGGGCGATTACAGCAGCAAAAAAGAATACCATGACGATCCCTTGGAAATGGCCAAGCGCTTTGAAGGAGTGGGGATCCGTCGTCTACATTTAGTGGATCTCGATGGTGCCAAAGCAAAGAAGATTGTGAATGCGGAAGTTTTGCAGCGGATCAGTGCCGGTACAAGTTTGCAGGTGGATTTTGGTGGAGGTATCCAAGCGGATGAGGAAATTGAGAAAGCTTTTGAATTGGGAGCCAAACAGGTAACAGGAGGAAGTATTGCTGTGAAGAATACTGCACTGTTTGAAGCCTGGATTATTAAATATGGTTCTGAGAAAATTATTCTTGGAGCAGATGCCAAGAATAAAAAAATCGCTGTGGGAGGCTGGGAGGAGACTACTACCGTTGACTTGATTCCTTTTATCAAAGACTATGTAGCCAAAGGAATCAGCTATGTAATCTGCACTGATGTGGCGAAAGATGGTTTGCTACAAGGGCCTTCTGTTGATTTGTACAAGGAGATTCTTGAAGAAATCCCCGGTGTGAAATTGATCGCCAGTGGGGGAGTTTCCTCAGTCCAAGATCTGGAAGAATTGGAGAAAATCGGTGTCTATGGTACAATCGTAGGGAAAGCGTATTATGAGGGTAGGGTGACGCTGGAGGAGCTGGCAGTGTTTGTTTGATTTACTAGTGTATTTACGAATTACGATTTTGGATTTACGAGATAGAACTGAACCTCTATCATCATCTCCAATTCTGACCATCCTGAAGGGTTAACCATTGGGATACTGCTAAACACTAAAATTGAGCTCGTAAATCGTAACTCGTAAATCAAAAATTTTAAGTTCGAATGAAAAACGCCGAATAATGAATTTTGAAGTTTTGAATACTATAAAATGCTAACGAAGAGAATTATTCCCTGTCTGGATATCAAAGAAGGCCGTACTGTCAAAGGCGTAAACTTTGTAGAACTTCGGGATGCCGGAGATCCGGTGGAGTTGGCAAAAATCTACTCTGACGAAGGAGCTGACGAACTGGTGTTTTTGGATATCACGGCTACGGTGGACAAGCGTAAGACACTGGCCGAGCTGGTGACTAAAGTGGCTAAGACCATCAACATTCCTTTCACCGTGGGCGGGGGAATTTCTACCATCGAGGATGTGAAAGTTCTGCTGAATGCAGGCGCGGATAAGATTTCCATCAATTCGGCTGCTGTCCATAATCCACAGATCATCAATGAAATGGCTGCTGAATTTGGTTCTCAGTGTATTGTAGTTGCCATTGATACAAGAAATGTGGATGGGATTGATTTTGTACATACGCATGGGGGAAGAAAAGCAACTTTGCTGAAAACTCAGGCTTGGGCTCAGGAGGTATGTGATCGGGGAGCAGGCGAGATCCTGCTGACTTCCATGGACCATGACGGTACGAAGTCAGGTTTCTCCAATGAATTGCTTGCGGAGATTTCATCGGTACTCTCCATTCCGGTGATTGCCTCTGGTGGAGCGGGCACAATGGCACATTTCAAAGATGTGTTTACCTTTGGCAAAGCGGATGCTGCATTGGCAGCAAGCATTTTCCACTTTAAGGAAATAGGGATTCCCGAGTTGAAAGGGTATTTGGGAAATGAAGGGGTGAGTATTAGGAAGGTTTAAAAAACATGATTATCCGCAATGATGCCAGTGGCTATAATTCTTTGGTTTACTGGCTAGAAGACCCGCCACGGCGAGGCAGGCCGATGACGGATGACCGAAGTAGCCTAAATGATAAAGTTCACCACATCCTTTGATGCTTTAATATCTTTAGTGGTAGAAAAGAGGATAACTATATTGAATAATTAGTGATAGTTTTCTAAAAGGATTTTTGAACTTATTAGGGAAATAAAATAGTAAGTAATAATCAAAACCTTCGGGGTTTTGGAAACCCCAAAGGGTAAAAAGACATGAACATAGATTTTAAAAAAATGGATGGTTTGGTACCGGCAATAGTGCAGGATGCGCTAAGTGGGAAAGTCTTGATGCAGGGCTACATGAACGAAGAGGCAGTTGCTAAAACCAAGGAATCCGGGATGGTGACTTTTTACAGCCGTAGTAAAAATAGACTGTGGACCAAAGGTGAGACTTCGGGTAACTTTATGGAGCTGGTAAGTATGGCTTCGGACTGTGATGGCGATGCTATTTTGGTGAAAGCAAATCCCCAGGGGCCTGTGTGTCATACGGGCGCTGATACTTGTTTTGAAGAGGATAATACTTCCAAAACAGGTTTTATCGACCAGCTGCGGGCGATCATCAAGGACCGTAAAAACAATCCCACGGATACCTCTTATACCGCTTCACTTTTTGCCAAAGGTATCAATAAAGTAGCACAAAAAGTAGGTGAGGAAGCAGTGGAGATCGTGATCGAAGCAAAGGATGACAACAAGGAGCTGTTTATGGGTGAGGCAGCGGACTTACTTTACCATTATTTAGTTTTGCTGGAGGCAAAAGGCTATGAACTGGATGAGGTGATGGAAGTGCTGATCGAAAGACACAAGAAAAAGTAGCTCTTAGGAAATCTCTTTCATTAGAAAGCCGGAAACTCTTGCTTCAACCCCTTGAACTGATCAATCATTTCCCATTTGGGTCTATAGAAAGAATCGGAAATTCTTCCTCCGGCATAGCCGTTTTCGATAACCATAATTGCTGATGCCAAGCGTAGGTCTTTCTGATCCCCCCAGTTGAACTGCGGAGTGTCGCCTACATAAAGGTCAGCGGGAAATCCATCGAAGTATTCAGCTTTTCCTTCAGAATTGGCGATCGCGAAAGTAATAGGCACTAACTCCACATTATTTTCCCGGAGTGTTCTGTTATAGCTGGAGAGTGGAAAAGAGCCTACAGGCTTGCCATAGGTATTGTCACCGATCAACGTAATATTGACATAGGGATTTAGGGAATTGATTACCAATTCCGATGCTGAGGCCGTTCCTCTCGAAGTGATGAAGATTAGGTTCTCGAGATTTAAATTCCCTTTCTTTTTGAAGTTTATGCTTTGTTGCTGATCTGTTTTCAGTGAATTCAGCTTATTGGTGTACATCAGCTTGTCTGAGTGGGAAGCTTGAATCAAGTAATTGTTGATTTGCTCTGCTACTGCTACGGAGCCTCCTCCATTGTATCGTAGATCGATGATCAATGCATCTATGCCGGCAGTTTCAAAAAACGACATGGATTCATCTACCTCCAAGCTCTTGGTAGGGGTTTGTCCCGCAGTCGCCTTGAAACTCTGATACACCCAATAGCCTACTTTTTTACCGGGGAGATCAATGATTTCCTGGTGTAAAACTGAATTTGACTGGTATTCAGCTTTTGCATTCGTCCTTGTGGTGGTGGTTCCGTCCGGTAGTTTGAAGGTAAAAGAATTTGTGATTCCGGGATCTGAAGTTCCCAGTTGAAAGTCGTATCCTCCGGAAGCATTTTTGTACGCTGAGATTGCTTTTCCGTTGATTTCTGTGATTTCCCAACCTCTCTTCCAGCCATCTTTTCCCGCAGGAGACTCATCATACACAAAAGTCAGGTAAAGTCTTTCAGTGGCATCGAAAGCAAAACCGAAACCATGACCGGCATTTCTACCTACAAATGCATTGTTAAATTCATCCTGTGTAGTCAAGTAGGAAAAGCGGTCCAGAGGTTTGTAAATAATCGCATCCAACAGCTCCTCATTGCTTTTGTATGCAGAAGTATTGATGGTGGCAGGAAGCCGGTCGTTCCAGTAGTACCATTCTTCCATGGAATCAAAAATAGCACTTCTCACTTGCTCTGATTGCGGGTCAGGGATTATGTCATCTTTAGGATCGCATGACCAGATGAATACTGCCAACAAACCGAAAATCCATTTTGACTTATTCATAAATACCTGGCTTAGCTGTTGTTAATTACGAATTAGGTGAGGTTTTAGACTTATATTACTGGTGAAAAGTACTAATAAACCTGTCAGGTTTTGCAATAAGAGCAGTTCCAACCGAATGATTCCTCGAATATGGATGGAGCGGACCTGACAGGTTTTAATTCATGCGGGTATCAGCTTAGATAGCAATATCGTATACTTGGACTTTTTTCCACATGTGGGAATACTTTTCGATAAATTCCAAATGCGTTGGGTCTGTCTGATAGACTAACTGATCTTCTAAGCTATCAAAGAAGGCGGTACAGGCCACTTGGAAGCTATGATCGACTACATCCCTTGCTTCGGTGGCTGCAGGAGTGCCTGCGATGAATTTGCCTACAGTCTTGCATTTTCCCAGCATTGGGACAGCTTCTGTGAGGAATTCTTGGGTATTTGCTTCATCATGAAGCCAAAAATAAACTTGGTGAATCATTTTTTGTTTTGCCATTTCTTTAGCGATTGAGGTTATAGGTAAGACAGCAGTAGCACTTGCCACGCCGATGGTTTTGATAAATTGTCTTCTTGATTTCATTCTTGATAATTTTAGGTTTGAGGGCTTGATGGATTTTTTGAATGGATAAATATCGGTTTCATCCGTGATTCTAAAGATAAAAATTTAAATTACTTTTAGATAATCGGGCGATTTTTAGCCATCCTACTAATCCATTATTCTTCTTAATTGAACATAAATCAGTATCAGTATGAATTACAGAACTTTAGGAAAAACCGGTTGGAAAATTTCTGAAATTGGTCTTGGCACCTGGCAGGTAGGGGGAGGTTGGGGATCTCCTTTTAATCTTAAAGTGGCTGAGGAGATTCTCCATGCTGCTTTTGACAAAGGGGTGAATTTCGTGGATACTGCTGACGTCTACGATGCGGGGCTAAGTGAAGCAGCAGTGGGGGAAGTAGTACGGCAAAGATCCGAGAAAATTTACGTGGCGACTAAGTGCGGCAGAAGAATCCAGCCTCATATTCATGAAACTTATACTATAGAGAAACTGCGTCGACACGTAGAGGATAGCTTGCGCAATACAGGGTTGAATAGATTGGATTTGATTCAGCTACACTGTCCTCCTACACCTGTTTACAAGCGAGACGAAATATTCACCTTATTTGAAAAGCTGAAGTCGGAAGGTAAAATAGCTGCCATGGGAGTGAGCGTGGAGAAGGTGGAAGAAGCCAAACTGGCTATGGAATATGAGGTTGTTTCCAGTGTTCAGGTGATTTTCAATATGTTTAGGCAAAAACCTGCCGAAGAGCTACTGAGTATAGCGGCTGCAAAAAATGTAGGGTTAATAATTAGAGTACCTCTGGCAAGTGGTTTACTCTCCGGGAAGATTACAGAGGACACTACTTTTTCCAAAGATGATCATCGGTATTTCAACCGGGAGGGAAAGGCTTTTGATAAGGGAGAAACCTTTGCGGGAGTTCCTCTGGAAAAAGCATTTCCCGCGGTGGAAGAATTAAGAGAACTTTTCAAAGGCGACGGCTCCTTGGCTGCGATAGCGCTTCGCTGGATCCTTATGTATCAGGAGGTAAGTGTGGTGATTCCCGGCGCTTCCAAATTATCCCAACTGGAGGCAAATGTAGAAGCCGGGAAATTACCCGATTTGACCAGTAGTCAGATGTTTGAGGTTAAGAAAATATACGATAAATATATTCGTGCTGAGGTCCATGATCTGTGGTAGTAAGTTTTTCTTAGTAGGATATTCAGAGCATTCTAATTTTTGCTCATTATGGGTTTGATGCTTTGCATAAATTCACTTTCTTGAGTCTGCAGTATGTAGTTGTAAACGGTGTTTTTATGCCTTTCCAAAAGCGTCAATATGCCATCGCGGAGACTGACCACTTCCAATTCATTGGTTTTTGATCGGATGCCTGAAGTAGATACATAAAGCTTTCCATCCCTTTTTACCAAATTTTCAATTTGGTTTGTAATAGGTAATCGGCTCTTATCGTATTCCAATGACATTTCCATTTTAGGACTGAAATCATTTCTGTTCAGCGTAAATGTCTGATACAATACATATTCAGATCCTTGCAGTTTTTCTTGAATTTCATTTAGGTTCATCGGCGTGGAACTAAACGCTTGGCCGAAAAGAACAGTTTGAGTGGACTGGCTTGGTGTATATTCGTTTCCGTAATAATTACCACGTGACTGTGCATCAGATATCAACACCACGTTTGCACCTAACATGGAAGCTTCCGCCTTCATTTTGTCCAACGACCGATTTTTCACATTATGCATACTTGAAAAAACTGTGACACCTGTAGCCTTACTGAAAAGTTCTCCCTTAACCTCAAGTCCTTCTACTTCTTGGGGAACATAGGTTATGTATACTTTATCTGCATCTTCCAATCCTTTGACAGGATGAAATGGACTTTCAAATGACTCTTCACGTCCGCTTGCAAATACAATTTTGTTGACCTTATGTTTACTTACTGAGTAAACCGTGCTTTCTTCAGGATAGGTGTATTTAATCAAGTTGGCGCCAACTTCCTTAACCTGTACTTCTTTGGAACCTTCGGCAAAGAATAACACATCATTTTTTGATTGGGCTAGTACTGAGGATTCTAAAGTTAAAAATAGGAGTGAAGCTACTACTAGTAGATATTTCATTATGCGTGATATTAAATGAGAAGTTAGTTTGATTACGTGAATGTAAAAACGAAGGTTCTTAAGGTGAAAGGAATAATTTACCAAATAACTAAAAAAAAATCCCCCAGACTTTCATCTGAGGGATTCCATATATCCTGACTCTAGAATCTTGGCTCTTTAATCTCGGCCTATTGGTTCTACAATCTAATTAAGCGTCTTTCTTCGCCATTCTGGTTCTTTCACCTTCGTCCAAATAGATTTTTCTCATTCGGATAGACTTTGGAGTGATCTCTAGGTACTCATCTTTTTGGATGTATTCCATAGACTCTTCCAAAGAGAACTTCTTGGCAGGTACGATTCTTACGTTGTCATCGGAACCGGAAGCACGCATGTTGGTTAATTTTTTGCCTTTCTGCACGTTCACCACGATATCATTGTCACGGGAATTTTCACCGATTACCTGACCTGCATATAGATCATCTCCCGGATCTACGAAGAATGTACCTCGATCCTGTAGCTTGTCGATGGCATAAGCAGTACACTGTCCGCCTTCCATAGAGATCAACGAACCGTTCGTACGGCCTGGGATAACGCCCTTAAATGGCTCATAGGAAGTAAATCTATGGTTCATGATGGCTTCACCCTGTGTAGCTGTAAGCATGTTGTTTCTCAAACCGATCAAGCCTCTGGAAGGTATGTTGAACTCCAAGTGCTGAAGGTCACCTTTTGGCTCCATGATTACCAACTCACCTTTACGCTGAGTAGCCAGTTCGATTACCTTTCCGGCAGTTTCCTGAGGTACATCCACTACCAATGTCTCGATAGGCTCGCACTTCACTCCATCGATTTCTTTGAAGATCACCTGAGGCTGACCTACCTGAAGCTCATAACCTTCTCTTCTCATTGTCTCGATCAATACTGACAAGTGGAGGATACCACGACCATAGACAAGGAATTTATCTTCAGAATCAGTGGATTCTACACGAAGTGCCAAGTTTTTCTCGGTCTCTTTCATCAAACGATCTCTCAAGTGACGCGAAGTCACAAATTTTCCTTCTTTACCGAAGAAAGGAGAGTTGTTGATGGTGAAGAGCATGTTCATCGTAGGCTCATCGATAGAGATTCTCGGAAGTGCTTCCGGATTGTCCACATCTGCGATGGTATCACCGATCTCAAAATCTTCGATTCCTGTTACCGCGCAGATATCTCCCGCACCTACTTCAGTTACTCTAAGTTTACCAAGACCTTCAAACGTATGAAGTTCTTTTACTTTCATCTTTTTGATAGAACCGTCAGCTTTCATCAATGCGATTTGCTGATTCTCCTTGATAGTTCCTCTCTTCACACGTCCGATAGCAATTCTACCCACAAAGCTGGAATAATCCAGAGAGGTGATCTGCATCTGAAGTGTACCTTCGTCGATTTTTGGAGCAGGGATATGTTCCAATATTGCATCCAAAAGAGGGAAGATTGTATCTGTAGGGTTTTTCCAATCAGGACCCATCCAGTTATTCTTAGCTGATCCGTAAAGCGTCTGGAATTCCAGCTGCTCTTCGGTAGCGTCCAAGTTGAACATCAATTCAAAAACTGACTCTTGTACTTCGTCAGGACGACAGTTTTCTTTATCTACCTTGTTTACTACTACGATAGGAGTCAAACCTAGATCCAACGCTTTGCCCAATACAAATCGGGTCTGGGGCATAGGGCCTTCGAAAGCATCCACCAAAAGGATTACGCCATCAGCCATTTTCAATACACGCTCTACTTCACCACCGAAATCGGCGTGACCAGGGGTATCGATAATGTTGATTTTAGCGTCTTTGTAGCGAACGGATACGTTCTTTGAAAGAATGGTGATTCCTCTTTCACGTTCCAGGTCATTGTTGTCAAGGATCAAATCCTGAAACTGCTGGTTCTCTCTGAAAATCTGAGAAGCGTGAATGATTTTGTCCACGAGTGTAGTTTTGCCGTGGTCAACGTGTGCGATAATCGCGATATTCCGAATATTCTGCATTGTTTGCCTGATTGAAGGCGCAAAAGTACAAATAAAATTTTGGAGTAAGGTTATCTGCCTGTGAAGTTTGCCTGAATTATAGGGTGTTAATGCGGGGGAGATGATTTTTCATTGTCAAATAAAGGATCCATTAATCATTTTCCCATTTGAACAAGGGAATACTTTGGTTAGCATTGCAATTACATTTTGCTGTTCACCATTCATCGGAATGGTGAGTATTTTAACTATCAAGTCCCATACCTTATGAAATCGAGCCTGCCTGAGGCAGACAGGCATGATCCCGTACCTACAGGAACACACGGAGGGATGATTTAATGCATGCGAGATTCCATAGCCTGCCCCGACTATTCGGGGTGGCCTTTAAAAAACAAATTATAATCATATGAAATTGATTCTGAGATTCTTTTTCCTTCTTCTATTCGCATTCTCATTTCATAATTCCTTTTCCCAAGAAAATCCGGTCGATCTGGTAAATCCGTTTATCGGAACTGCACCTTTGACAGATCCCTTGGTGATAGGTTATACTCCTCCTCAAGATTGGCGGGTTTGGGCGGGCTTGACTTTTCCGGGGAGTGCATTGCCAAATGCTATGGTACAGCTGAGCCCGATCACTAAATGGGGGTCGGGAGCTGGCTATGAATATGAGGATACGGCAATTCTGGGTTTTGCCCATACGAATAAAGGACACTGGAATCTATGTAATCTTCCTGTGCTTCCAATCTCGGCAGGAGCCACAGCTCCCTTCCAATCTTCTTTTTCCCATACCAAGGAAAATGCTTCCCCAGGATACTACGACGTGTACTTGGAGCAGTATAAGGTGAAGGTGAAGTTGACTTCGACCTTGAGAACAGGAATCCATGAGTATAACTATGACAATCCAACGGGACGAAGAATCTTATTTGGCTTGGGAAAGGCAAATAATGATGTCTCGGATTGGGTGATCGAAAATGTAAGTAAGAACTCTGTAAGTGGATTCCAGCAGGTGGGAAGGGACAAGGTCCATTTTTATGCGGAGTTGAGTCATGAGGTGACCGATTTGAAGTTGGAAAACAAAGGAGAGAAAGACGGATATGCGATTCTTTCTCTTTCTGATCAGGATCCGGGACCTGTGACAATGAAAATTGGGATTTCCTATGTAAGCATTGCCAATGCTGAAGATAATCTGCAGAGGGAGTCTTCTGGAGTGTCTTTTGAGGAAATCCGGCAGTCGGCTGTATCGGAATGGAATAAATTGCTTTCGAAGATTTCTGTGAAAAGCGATTCTAAAAGGGATAAGGAAATGTTTTATACCTCAATGTACAGAACTTTCCTTTGGCCTGCTTTGCGCAGCGATGTGAATGGGGAGTTTACCGATGAGGCCGGAAAGACCCAGCGTCAAAACTTCAAGTATTATACGATCCCATCACTATGGGATACCTATAGAAATAAACTGGTGCTCTTGAGTATTCTTTCCCCTGAAGTGACCGGAGATGTGATTTCTTCCCTGATCAGTAGAGCTGAGATCACGGGATTTGTGCCGACATTTTTCCATGGAGATCATGGCGCGCCATTTATCGCAGGTTCGTATAAAAGAGGTATTCGGAATTTCGATGTGAGAAAAGCGTATGCTTATCTGCTGAATAATGCCTACAATAGCGAAAGTCCAAGAGCTTTTGTGGATGAATACATTGAGAAAGGCTATATCTCAGACCCGGATGTGAAGAACCCCCATGTGGAGACGAAAGGAAGGGCCGGCGTGTCCAAAACATTGGAATATGCTTATGATGATTATTCGCTTGCTGTTTTGGCGGATACGTTAGGTGATCAGGAAAACTATAAGGACTTGATGAAACGCTCGAAGAACTATAAAAATGTATTCGATCCTTCAGCCAACTTTATGCGGGGCAGATTGGCAAACGGCGATTGGATCACGCCTTTTGATCCAGAATATCCTTATTACGAATACATGTTTCGCGAAGCCAATGC
The DNA here is from genome assembly GCF_031457395.1 of Algoriphagus sp. 4150. Lineage (NCBI taxonomy): Bacteria > Pseudomonadati > Bacteroidota > Cytophagia > Cytophagales > Cyclobacteriaceae > Algoriphagus > Algoriphagus sp. 4150. Next base: position 34,675 of record NZ_JAVDWS010000026.1, on the reverse strand, counting down.
TTGGCAGGTATCTTTTTATGTGCCTCACGATATGCCGGGATTGGTAAAGCTGTACGGTGGAGCAGATAAATTCGAGGCAAAACTGGATGAGTTTTTTACCAAGCCGTGGAATCCAAAGCACATCGCCCGAAATATATCTACATTTATCGGGCAGTATTGTCAAGGAAATCAGCCTGATCACGAAGCGCCGTTTGCGTATTATTATGTAGGGAAACCTGAGAAATCTCAAGCGATTCTGGATAAGATCATGAATGAACTTTACGGGATCGGTCCGGAAGGCCTAGCCCTATCGGGTATGGACGATGCAGGGGAGATGTCCTCGTGGTTTGTATGTGCGGCTGTAGGTTTATATCCCATCTCGCCTGCGGATGCTGATTACTTGGTGACGGTACCATTATTTGAAGAGGTAAACTGGAAAGTGGACAATGGAAATGATCTGGTGATCGTCAATCCAAATCGGGGTAGAATTTTAACAGGGATTAAGGTCAACGGTAAAACCTTGAAAGGGTATTACGTGGGCCATGACTTGTTTAGAAAGGGCGGTAAAATCGAATTGGTAACTGATAAATAGTCTGGGAATTTGGGGTTCACTGGAAGACCGAAGACGGGAGACCGAAGTGCGCTTCCGTCTTCGGTCTCCCGTCTTCCTATAAATAAATCAACCGGCATACATTCCTGTGTCTATTCATTAATTCTTGAAAAAACTTTTAATCTCTACCAAATTTCCACAATTTTCTGCGATGGACTATCAGCAACTGATTGAAGAAGTGTACCAAGAGGTACAGGAAGAGAATCTAAAAGGGAAAGTAGCCACTTACATTCCCGAAATTGCCTCTGTAAACCCAAACCAATTTGGGATAGCATTGGTGGATCTAAAAGGGAATGTGTACGGGGTAGGAGATCACCAAGTGCCATTTTCTATCCAAAGTATCAGCAAGGTTTATACTCTTACCATGGTTTTTAATGTGTTCAATTCCAAGCTTTGGACCAGGGTGAATGTGGAGCCAAGCGGAGATCCTTTCAACTCTATCGCACAACTGGAGTACGAGAAGGGAATTCCTAGAAATCCTTTTATCAATGCTGGGGCTTTGGTGATTACCGATGCACTGTGCAGCAAATTTGAAAATCCTATCGATCAAATATCGGCTTTTATCAATGAGCTGGCTGGAGCGACCTGCGTACAAATCAACCCTGAAGTTAAGAATTCAGAAATGAACCATGGGGAGCGCAACACAGCCTTAGCCTATTTTCTAAAATCCTTCAAGAACTTTAGCAACCCCATAGATGAAGTACTTGAAGTTTATTTTTCCCACTGTGCGATGGAAATGAGTTGTGTGGATCTAGCCAAATCCTTCTCTTTTCTGGCAAATGACGGCTTTTCAATTTTTGCGAATAGGGAGATTTTATCAGAAAGCCATGCCCGACGTGTCAACGCCCTGATGTTGACTTGCGGATTTTATGATGAGGCAGGGGAGTTCGCATTTAAGGTTGGTTTACCCGGAAAAAGTGGCGTAGGTGGAGGAGTGGCTGCTGTTATGCCCCATAAGTTTAGTGTAGCTGTATGGAGTCCTGAGCTGAATGATAAAGGGAATTCCGTCAAAGCAATTAGAGCTTTGGAGCTTTTGACCGATAAATTGGCGTTTTCCTTATTCTAGCCAAGACGCTTCTGAAGTTAACTCCACAATCGTAGATGAAATCGAGCATGACTCAAAAGTCACACACTGGGATGATTATCAGCCATGCGAGATTCTCCCGAATCAAGTTCGGGACAGGCTATGTGACGAACAAAAATCAATTATAAACACATGAAAGAAGAATTTTTATCCTGAACTAAGATCAGCGGGAATCTGCGCCTTTTCTGGCAGAATCTGCGGGAACTAACTTCATACTATCATGGGAAAAACATCAGTCTCTAGATCTCAACCTTTGCTACTTTCGAATGTAAATCTTTCATCAGCATCAAGGCTGCCGATCCATACCATTCTTTCAGCTCCATTCTGAGTACACCTGCCTTTACAGCCGGATCCGTTGCGGTGAGTTTTTCAGCTTCTTCCAGATTTTCCACGGCAAAAATAAATAGACCCCGCAAATCCTCATTCCCGAAGAATGGGCCGGCCATGACTAGTTGACCTGCTTTAGCCAACTGATTGATGTTTGCCATATGTCCTGCCTGTATGTCTTTTCTCTGCTCATCAGTGTATTCACGGGCCTGCTCTCCCCGGTACAGGAATGCGATGACGTATTTTTTCATTCCATAATCATCCGCCCCAAGTTCCTTGGCCAGCGTTTCGTCATAGCCTTCATTTTGTGCAAGAGAATAAGAGGTAGCGAATAACGTGATGATCAACAGGGAGAATAGCTTTTTCATACAGTAGGAGTGATTAATACAGGATTACCGCAACGGTGTCAGATTTGGTTCTAAGTTTTAGCCACTGCATCAATTTATCAGTTTCTGTTGCGTTTGGTTTAGTTCTGAATTTCGCATAGGCTACCAGTAAGGTATCAGTAGTCTTGTTTTCAAGATCATTGACCATTGATCTGTTGAGCGTGAATTTCTGAAGTCCGGGATGGTTTATTTTGGCTTCATTGGCTATTTCGTTACCCAGCACTCTTATCTGTCCATAATTTGCCACTTCATTTTCCAGAAGGGCTATCTTTTCGTCCTTGTTTTTGATCAGCAGCTCATTTCGGTTATACAAATCTTTTAGAATATCCGATCGGAGTAGATTCATATCCGTTTCCATGCCCCCGCTTTGATTGATCTGAAGGCTTGTGTTGTCTAGCACAGCTGCAGCCCGTGTATCCAGTAATTCAATCTCAGTATCCGCCAATCGGTCCCCGATTAGATTGATCTTGATGAGTCGGGGATCAGTGTTGTAAGACAATTCGGTAGAGAGAACTTGGGTGCGGGGATAGATCATTTCTGTTTGTACAAATGTCTTTGCCTGCTCTTCCCATATGGATCGCATGACTATACCATAGGCGAGGTAAACGCTAGGCACTATCGTAAGAATGGTAAATAAGGTAATGTAGGTTTGTACCCTCTTTTCTTTCTTTTCATCCAGAAACTCCTTCTTGGGATATTTCATGAAGCGGACGATAAGGTAAGTAGAAAGTGAGATGAATACCGAGTTGATGAAGAAGAGATAAAATGCACCAAAGAAGTAGTACATATTCATCGTAGCCAAGCCATATCCGGCAGTACATAGGGGAGGCATCAAGGCAGTGGCAATAGCTACTCCGGGTATGGCGTTGCTCTTCTCTTTTCGGGAACCCGCGATGATCCCGGCAAGTCCTCCGAAGAGCGCAATCAACACATCCCAAATGGTGGGTTCGGTTCTGGCCAAGAGCTCCGATTGGGCATCATCAAGTGGGGTAAAAGAAAAGTAAATCGAAGAGGTAAGAATGGCTATAAACACGGCCACTCCCAGGTTTCTCAAGGAGCGTTTCAGTAAATCAAAATCATTGATTCCAGCCGCCATCCCGATCCCCATAATGGGACCCATCAGGGGCGATATGAGCATCGCTCCGATTATCACTGCGGTGGAATTTACGTTCAATCCCACCGAAGCCACAAAAATCGCAAAGATTAAAATCCAAAGATTTGCGCCTTTGAATTCCACATTTTTGCTGATGTACTCTATCGTTTCCAGCTCGTCTTCTTTTCCCTCTTGTAGATCAAATCGATCCCGGATATACAAAAGAAATCGAATGAATTGATTGCTGTATTTCTTCCTGACTTTTGGCTCTTCCATATTTGATTGAAAAATAAATCACGGCAAAATAACTAAAAATCACATCTCATTTAAGAGGGGACAAGCCTATTTTAGTTGCAGAATAATCTATGGTGATCGTAATTAGGACCTTTTCAGTAACCATTCTTTCCTCTATCAAAGCAGGGTAACAGTTAGTAAGTCTTACTTTATAGTTTTTAATTTAATTATCTGATTAAATGGTTGTTATGTATGGTTTAGTGTTCTCGTAATTTGGTTAGGCTAAAAAGATTAGCCTTATCTAAAAAATGTAATTATAATGGAAATCTTCTGCCAAGGCTGATTTGGGTACTCCAACATATCCAAAAATAATTTTATCGTTAGTATCCAATATTTACCCCTATCTCCAAGAGAACTGAGCTGAGTTATGTTTGGAGAAAATTGAGTTTATGAGTCAGAATTTTCCAATCTTAGCAGAGCTTACTTATGATCTCAAGTCTCAAAATTCTCAACATGAAATCTTCAGGCATCAAAAAAGTCCTCCTTCTTGACGATGACAAAATCCAAAGAATCCTAGTAGAAAAAAGACTGTTGAAAATTGATTCCGGTGTCGGTTTTGTTTACTTCGATACACCGGGTAGGGCATTGGAATTTCTAAAATATGAATCGGTAGATTTGCTTTTGGTAGATTTGAATTTGCCGGAAATGAGCGGTTGGGAATTTGCAGATGAGGTAGAAAAAGTGAGTCCAAATTCGATCGTAGTTTTGCAGTCGGGAGCAGTGGAAGACGAAGAAATTCTTCGGGTGAATGCGCATAAAAGAATCAGTGGAATTTTTGAAAAGCCATTAAGTGAATCCGACCTGAGATCAATCCTTGGACTTTGAAGTATATTAGAACTATCCTTTGGAATAATTTAATTAATTTCGAGCCATCAGAAAGAATGTATGACTGAAAAAGCAGAAGACAGAAAGCCCCTGCTTTCAAAGAAAATAGACAAGTTTTTTACGGGACTGGCAGACGCTTGGAATTTTGTTAGGCGATTCTTCAAAGAAGTATTTGTGCCGCCGTATGAATTTAAAGAAGTTATTCATCAGTGCTATAGGATTGGCGTGGAGTCATTGCCGTTGATAGCATTGACGGGCTTCATCGTGGGGATCGTTTTTACCAACCAATCCAGACCCTCTCTGGCCAACTTCGGAGCTACTTCTTGGCTTCCTTCCCTTATCTCTATAGCTGTAGTTCGAGCCATGGGGCCTTTGGTCACGGCTTTGATAGCAGCAGGTAAGGTAGGATCCAGTATAGGGGCGGAGATAGGTTCTATGAAGGTGACCGAGCAGATCGATGCTATGGAAGTATCGGCTACCAATCCTTTCAAATTCTTGGTAGTTACCCGGGTTTTGGCGACTACATTTATGATCCCCGTGTTGGTTATGTTCACGGATTTTGTGGCATTGATGGGGTCCTTTCTCAGTGTGAATGCAAATGAGAATGTAAGTATAGTAACCTTCTTTGTAGAGGTTTTTGGAGCGATAAGTTTCTTGGATATTATTTCCTCAGTACTTAAAGCCCTGTTGTTTGGCTTTACTATTGGCATAGTAGGCTGTTATAAGGGATACAATTCATCCAAGGGAACTGAAGGCGTAGGACGGGCGGCAAATGCTGCGGTGGTTATGGCTATGTTCTTGATATTTATCGAGGAGCTTTTGGTTCTTCAGATCGTTAACGCAATCAGAGCATTTTAATCATGGAAGAGAAGGTTGTAGAAATTCGCGGTTTGGAGAAATCTTTTGGAGACTTGGATGTATTGAAAGGTGTAGATCTTGATCTTTACAAAGGAGAAAATCTGGTTGTATTGGGTAAATCAGGGTCAGGGAAGTCGGTACTGATCAAAATTATGGTTGGGCTTCTGAAGCAAGACTCCGGATCAATGAAGGTTTTGGGTAAAGAAGTTTCCACACTCAGAACGAGAGAATTGAATGAATTACGGTTGAGAATTGGATTTTCCTTCCAAAACTCTGCCCTTTACGATAGTATGACGGTCAGGGAGAACATGGAATTCCCTTTGGTGAGAAATGTTAAGAATCTCACCAAAAAGGAAATTACCATGAAAATAGAAGGTTTGTTGGATAGCGTGGGATTACCTCAGTCTATCAATCAGATGCCTTCTGAGCTTTCTGGAGGCCAGAAGAAAAGAATCGGTGTTGCGCGTACGTTGATTTTGGAGCCTGAGATAATGCTCTACGATGAACCTACGGCAGGACTGGATCCTATTACCTGCGGAGAGATCAATACACTCATAAAGCAAGTACGGGAAGAGTACAATACTTCATCCATCGTCATTACACACGACTTGACCTGTGCCAAAGACACGGGAGATCGGATGGCAGTGTTGTTGGACGGACAGTTTGACGCTGTCGGAACTTTTGAGGAAGTTTTTCCTCACGCAGAAGACAAACGTATAAAATCATTTTACGATTATAATTTCATCAACTCATGAGAGGGGAAAATAAAAGATCAGTCATAGTAGGCATATTTGTCTTCGTAGGCATAGCAATCCTGGTGGCAGGTGTATTGACACTAGGCGGCCAGCAGAAAAAATTTGTGAAAGCGATACAGCTCAAGGCGGTATTCGATGATATCGGAGGACTCCAGACCGGAAACAACATCTGGTTTTCCGGTGTGAAAATAGGAACAGTACGTAAAATCAACTTTTACGGAGATTCACAGGTGGAAATAGAAATGAACGTGGAAAAAGGAGTAGTAGACTTTATCAGAAAGGATTCTAAGGCTACAATCAGCTCCGACGGACTAATAGGCAATAAAATTATAGTCATATACGGGGGAACTACTTTAGCTCCACCTGTTCAGGATGGGGATAGGCTGGAATCAGTAATGCCTTTGGATACCGATAAGATGATGGAAACACTACAGGTGAATAATGAAAATCTCGTGGAAATCACGGGAAATCTAAAGAACCTCACAAACAAATTGGCTGAAGGAGAGGGTATGGTAGGAGCAGCTTTGACAGATTCCCTGATTGGCGAGAACTTTAAGGCTATTGTAGAAAACTTGAATAAAGCTTCCATTAACAGCAATAGGATGATTTCAGAGCTTCAGAGTTTTACCGCAAAACTGAATAAGGAAGGTAACTTATTCAACGATCTGGTCACTGATACCACAATGGTCAGTGATCTGAAGCAGACTATGGAAAGCTTGAATACAGCCGCTGCAGAAGCCCAGAAGATGACCTCAGAGCTCAGTGCTGTATCAGAGAAATTCAACTCTACGGACAACTCCGTGGGGATGCTTTTGAACGACCCTGAATTTGCTGAGAGTTTGAGAAGTACACTTCAAAATGCTGATTCGGCTACTTATAACTTGAACCGTGGCATGGATGCTTTGGAATATACCTGGCCGTTCAACAAAGGCTTCAAACGTAAGAAAAAAGCTGAAGCGAAGGGAAACAATTAAAAGATATATGATTATTCGCAATGATGCCAGTGGCCAAAATTTCTTTGCTCACGCGGTTGGATGACCGAAGACGGGAGACCGAAGTGGCCTCAGTGCTATTATTGACTAAATCCTATAATGCTTTAGTCTCTTTACTGGCAGAAAAGAGGATAATCACAAAAAGATAAATCTCACTCAATACCACTAAGCCCGCGATTTATTTTTTCGTGGGCTTCTTTTTTTTCTTCACCATTGGCTCTCATCGTCTCGGTAGTGTCACTCTTGGTGAGTACAGCCTTTAAGGATATAGGGAAATGATCAGAACCTATGTCCTTTTCTACTTTGAGCGCAGCCAGCCCAAAGTGCTTGCTGAGGAAAATATGGTCCAAAGGCCATCGGAATAAAGGCACCTTGGCATGGAAGGTATTGAAAAGACCTCTGCCTCTGCGCGGATCAGCCATTTCTGAGTTTTTCAAAAATAACTCCGTAGTATAACTCCATGCTACATCGTTTAGATCGCCTATTACCAGAGAAGGTTTAGGATTGTTTTTGGCTTTTTTTCCCACAATTAAAATTTCTGCATCTCTTTCCGTGCTTTCTGTGTTTTCACCGGGAACAGGAGGGGTGGGGTGAATTGCATAAATAGTAATTATTTCCCCATTCCTTAGTTTCACATCTATTTCCAAAGAAGGTATTTCATCATCGACCAGATAATTTACTTCCTGACGGACAATTTCCATTCTGCTATATAGCAGGAGGCCATAGGTGTTGTCCAATGGGATTTTTATTTGGGTAGGATATTGTTTTTCTATTTCAGATAAGCCCTTTTCCCAGGCTTTGTCCGTTTCTACAAAAAATATCAAATCTGGGTTAATTGCTTTGGCAAGGGCTACCGCTTTTCCGTATTTATCGTTGTATTGGTACACATTTCCTACAAGGATATGGATCCCTTCTTCATCGGAATAAGGAACAGTGTCTATCATCTTTTTCCCTAGCGGTGTGAAAGGCCATACTTTGGTGATCAGGTATATGGAGGCTATTGCCAAGGCGGAAACCCAGAGATAGGATTCAAGATTAGCTTCTATGCTGACATCAAATAACCAGCAGCAAATCAATGCAATCAAGATAACTAGTTTTTGAAGCCTTGGATAATCGAACACCCGTACCCACCAGTAGTCTAACTTGACCACTGGAAAAAATGTGGCAAATAGGAAAAAGGCACTGAATAGGCGAAGTAGAATGTAAACCATATAAGAATTTGATTTTCTTAAGTTAAATTAATGCAGAATAATATCTCTGCATGTGGCTGTACTTCGCCAATCAATCCGCAAAGATGGAATTCTAAACAGGGATTTTGAGTTATATCCCTGAATCTTTTTTTAACCAAAGACCCTATTTAATTATGAGTCAAGACCCATACCGAATCAAAACTACGCTAAAAACTTCATCCGGCGACCATACGTATTGGAGTTTGGAGAAGCTTGAAGCCAACGGTCACCCCGTAAAGCATTTACCTTTCTCGATCAGAATCTTATTGGAAAATGCCTTAAGGAATTTCGATGACTTTGCTATTACCAAAGACCATTTGGAAACATTGATAGGCTGGTCTCCAAAACCCTCAGATAAGGATGTGCCGTTCAAACCGGCAAGAGTTCTGATGCAGGATTTTACAGGAGTGCCGGCAGTAGTGGATATAGCTTCGTTGAGATCTGAAGCCCAGAGAAAAGGCAAAAATCCAAGTGCGATCAACCCGCTGATTCCCGTGGATTTGGTGATAGATCACTCTGTGCAGGTGGATTACTTTGGGACCAACTATAGCTATCAGAGGAATGTGGAAGTGGAATACGAGCGGAACTCAGAGCGCTATAAATTCTTGAAGTGGGCTCAAAAGACTTTTGATAATTTTTCCGTAGTTCCTCCGGGAATGGGTATTTGCCATCAGGTAAACCTTGAATATTTGGCTCAAGGCGTGATCAGACGCGATGGGTCGGTTTTTCCCGATACGCTGGTAGGTACGGATTCCCATACGCCGATGGTGAATGGGATCGGTGTCATTGGCTGGGGTGTGGGGGGAATTGAAGCGGAAGCAGCGATTCTCGGTCAGCCGATTTATTTTATTATGCCGGAGGTGGTGGGGCTGAAACTGACGGGGAAATTGCCCGCAGGCACTACTGCTACTGATATGGTTTTGACTATTACCGAGCTGCTAAGAAGGCATGGCGTAGTGGGTAAGTTTGTAGAGGTCTTTGGACCGGGATTGGATCACTTGTCTGTGCCTGACCGCGCTACGATTTCCAATATGTCTCCGGAGTTTGGATGTACTGTTTCCTATTTTCCAATAGATGACCGCACACTGGACTACATGGGAAAAACCAACCGTTCTACAGATCAAATCAAACTCGTGGAGGAGTATTGCAAAGCAAACTTGCTATGGAGGAAAGATGAGGACTTGATCCAGTACAGTTCTGTGGTAGAATTGGATTTGGGTACTGTGGAAGCGACCGTTTCGGGGCCGAAGCGCCCTCAGGACAAGATCTTGGTGAGAGATTTCAAGCCTAAGTTTGAGCAGTTGCTTCAGTCTGTCCATGGACGGGAATATATTCCGATTGACAAAAGGGAGGAAATTTCCAGATTTATGGAAGAAGGTGGAGGACAGACGGAGGATCAGTCTGATGCAAAAGCCCCTGCTGAGACTGAGATCAAGACTAGAATTAAAAATGGCTTAAAAACCGTTTCGGTAAGTCTTCACAATGAAAAATTTGAACTGTACGATGGTTCTATAGTTATAGCAGCAATTACTTCCTGTACCAACACATCCAATCCTTCAGTGATGCTCGGGGCGGGACTGGTAGCCAAAAAAGCCCGTGAGCGTGGTCTGGACGTGAAGCCATGGGTGAAGACTTCCTTGGCGCCGGGCTCGAAAGTGGTGACAGATTACTTGGAGAAATCCAATTTGCTGGAAGATCTGGAAGCCTTGAAGTTCCACACAGTAGGTTATGGATGTACATCCTGTATAGGTAACTCCGGACCTCTTCCCAGACACATCGCTCAGGCGGTAGAAGACAATGACTTGGTAGTGGCTTCGGTGCTTTCAGGAAACAGAAATTTTGAAGCGCGGGTACACCCACAGGTGAAAATGAATTACCTTATGTCACCGATGCTTGTGGTAGTTTATGCTCTTGTGGGGCGTGTGGATGTGGATTTGTATAATGAGCCGGTGGGTTATGATCCGAATCTGGAGCCCGTTTATATGAAGGACATTTGGCCCACCAATGAGGAAATAGCAGAAGTAGCGAGAAAAGTCCTTACTCCGGACGACTATCAGAAAAGCTACGGGGAGATCTTTGAAGGAAATGACATCTGGAAAGAACTCCAATCCGGTGAAGGGGAGATCTACCCATGGGATGAGAGCAGTACGTATATCAAAGAGGCTCCGTTTTTTAAAGGGATTTCTATTGAAGTTCCCGAGCCTAAAGATATTACAAATGCCAGAGTTCTTTTGAAACTCGGCGATTCCATCACAACAGACCATATATCGCCTGCGGGATCTTTCAGACCGGATACACCTGCCGGTAAATACCTGAATGGAAGAGGGGTGCAGCGACCCAACTTCAATTCCTACGGTTCCAGAAGAGGAAATGATGAGGTGATGGTGCGGGGGACCTTTGCCAACGTGCGGATCAAAAACCAGCTCAGTACACAGGAAGGTGGTTTTACGACCTATATACCCGGTAATGAAGAAATGAGCGTATTTGAAGCTTCTGAGAAATATCAGGCTGCAAATGTGCCTTTGGTAGTATTGGCAGGAAAGGAATACGGATCGGGATCTTCCCGTGATTGGGCCGCAAAGGGAACCAATCTACTTGGGATCAAAGCGGTGCTGGCTGAGAGCTATGAGCGTATTCACCGGAGTAATCTGGTGGGAATGGGAGTACTTCCACTACAGTATTTGCCTGGCCAAAATGCTGAAAGCTTGGGCTTATCAGGCAGAGAAGAATTCAGTATTGTGGGAATTGAATCAGGTTTAAGTCCGTCTCAGAGATTCGAAGTGCTAGTGAAAACTGAATCACAGGAGAAGAAAATCGAAGTTCTTTCCAGATTGGATTCTGAGGTTGAAATCGCTTATTACAAGCACGGAGGAATTTTGAATTATGTATTGAGGGATTTCTTGAAGGAATAAGAAGTTGGATGTTTAGTGCCGGGTGACCGATGCGGGCTACGAGTGAAGTTGAGGTGTGGTGACGTCATTGCGAGGCACGAAGCAATCTCATTGCCTATCGTGTCGGTTTTTTAACTACACAAAACCCGTCAGAGATGGCGGGTTTTGCTATTTGTTTCGCTTGAAATTATTGAGTCCGTAGTATGCCCCATAGAATTACTAGTATTAGGGAAGCAACCGTAAGAATAGTTAAAGCAATTGATTCATTTTTCCTTGATCGCTCTCGCTGTTTAACTATTAATCTCCTTAGTTCATATTGATTTAATTTTTTGTCCTCTTTCATTCTGGGGCATTATATAATGATGGTTAATTAAATGTACATCCGCTTTTTAGCTGGTTGGAATTTTAAAAAAAAACATGAGAGACGGCAAGGTCCACTTCGGTCATCCGTCACTTGTGCTGAGCGAAGTCGAAGTAGCGGTCTTCCATGTCTGCCGGCATCATCCAAGAACTCTCGGATGTGAATAATCATATTAACTTTTATCCCTCAAGATAAACCTTATTTTTGTGGCTCATTCCTATCAAACAAACCAATGAACGCAATCAATCCTACCACAACCCCGGCTTGGGCAAGGTTACAGAAACTTGCCGAAGATCATAAAGACATGACTATTCTTTCTCAATTCGACGAAAGAGAACGCTTTGATCGGTTGAGTCTTTCTCTGGAAGATATCCTTGTTGATTATTCTAAAAATAGGCTAAATCAGGATATACTGGATGCACTTTTTGATCTGGCGCGAGAGTGCAAACTCCATGTAGCTGTGGAAGACATGTTTTCCGGCAAGCCAATCAACGTAACAGAAGGAAGAGCGGTATTGCATACTGCACTGAGAAATCCGGCTGATGAAGCAGCATTTCTGGATGGAGACAATATTACAGAAGATGTCACGGCTGTCTTGAAAAAGATGAAGTCCTTTGCTGACAAAATCCAGAACAAAGAATGGCTTGGCTACACCGGTAAGCCTATCAAATCTCTGGTGAATATAGGTATAGGAGGATCTGATCTTGGTCCTGTGATGGTGACGGAAGCATTGAAGCCTTATCAGAATCCGGATATTGAGTGCTTTTTCGTATCGAATGTAGATGGAACCCATATCGCCGAAACGCTCAAAAAAGTAGATCCTGAGACCACGCTTTTCTTTATCGCATCCAAGACTTTTACCACTCAGGAGACCATGACCAATGCGCATACTGCCAGAGCTTGGTTTTTGGAGCATGCCAAAATAGACACGGCGGTTGCAAAGCATTTCGTGGCACTTTCCACGAATGCCAAGTCTGTTTCCGAATTTGGCATTGATACGGACAACATGTTTGAATTCTGGGATTGGGTTGGCGGAAGATACTCGCTTTGGTCAGCGATAGGTTTGCCTATAGCCTGTACCATAGGTTTCGACAATTTCGAGAAATTGCTTGCCGGTGCCCATGCGATGGATAAGCATTTCCGTCATGCGCAGTTTGATCGAAATATCCCTGTGGTTCTCGCACTGATAGGTATCTGGAACACCAATTTCCTTGGAGCGAGCTCTGAGGCAATTTTGCCTTACGATCAATATATGCACCGGTTTGCGGCCTATTTCCAGCAGGGAAATATGGAAAGTAACGGTAAATATGTAAGTCGCTCAGGAGAAAAAGTAAACTATACTACAGGACCGATTATCTGGGGAGAGCCAGGGACCAATGGTCAGCATGCATTCTACCAGTTGATCCATCAGGGCACGCATTTGATACCTTGTGATTTTATCGCTCCTGCGATATCGCATAATCCTATCGGAGATCATCATCAGAAGTTGCTGTCCAATTTCTTCGCACAGACCGAAGCCTTGATGAAAGGGAAGTCTCTGGAAGAGGTGAAGACTGAAATGAAAGCTGCCGGCAAGTCCGATGAGGAGATTGAAAAAATAGCTCCGCACCGGGTTTTTGAAGGCAACAGACCAACCAACTCCATTTTGGTAAAGGAAATCACGCCTTATACGCTTGGCGCATTGATCGCGATGTATGAGCACAAAATCTTTGTACAGGGAGTGATTTGGGATATTTTCAGCTTTGACCAGTGGGGAGTAGAGCTAGGCAAAGTCTTGGCAAACGGCATCCTGCCTGAGCTGCGTGGCAATGAAGAAATCACCGCCCACGATGGATCTACCAATGGGCTGATCAATGCTTATAAAAAAATGAGGCAGTAACTCAGGGAAATCGCTTTTAACAATCTGGAAATGGAAAACCCTTCGAGGGTTGGTCTCTTTAAAACATATTTAACTGATTTTCCAATTTCATTTTATTAATCCCTAAACCCTCGAAGGGTTTTTAAGCCTAAAAGCGATTTCCCTGGCAGTAACTATGTTTGTGGTCTGTACTTTCATAGACCCATGCCTATATGAAGAGACTGTCTCATAAGTAGGTTTTCTTGTCAGGCTGAGCGAAGTCGAAGCCTTTTATGTGCTAATTAAGCCCATTTCGACTTCGCTCAATGTGACAATTATGAGTTATGAGACAGTCTCTATTTTTTTATGAAAGTCTGCTTTAGCCACAAAGATTGCAGCCGGTTGCGCAGAGCACACCGGTTTGAATTTGTTTTTTAGGCTTAGCCGTAGCTTACGCCGCCGGGGAGACTAAATCCCTTCTATACTTCCTTGGTAGGTAGAGGGAAACCGCATTTGAGATTATTTCACCTACAAATTCAAAGGACAGGCTCTTCGGGGTTAAGATGAAACGCTAATCCAACATTTTCTATAGTTATAAGATTATATGCTGTGCTGGAAAATCGTTTTTATATGCTTGGTTTTTTCAACCTTGATTTGTCCATTTATCGGTATCATATTTTTCCAGACCCAATTGTAATGGTCAATAACTTGTTTTGCTTTTAGATTTGGCCTTTCCCCTGTTGTATGTCCATCTTCCACAACTGTAATTTGATATTCCTTCGTCAATGCCGATTGAATAGTTGATTCTACACAGAAATCCGTTGCACAGCCCGTAATAAATAGCTCATTTACATTTAATTGAATCAGTTTTGAATGTAGGTCAGTTTTATAGAAGGCATCGTTTGCACACTTATCAGTTCTAATATCAGTGGATTCTACTATAAGGTCATCCAAAATCTCCCAATCCTCTGAATTTTTTTCAAATTCCCCACTGCCCGTTCCGTCGTGCTGTATATAGAATACAGGATTTTCCATTTTGCGGAACAGTTTTGAAAGTTCATTTATTCGCTGCACAACTCCTGCCGTATCAAATCTAGGTGTTTCTGAAGTGAACGAACCTTTCTGCATGTCAATAATTAATAGAGCTTTTCCGGTTTTCATTATCTTCTTTTAAGGCAATTGGCATTATAGCAGGTAATCATATTCTTTTTTTTCAAAAGCATCAAGCTCTTAGACTTCATTCCTTATATCTTAGCGATCTTAAAATCTAACAAAGCGCAAAATTGCCTTTAAAACCCAAATTATAGCTAAGAAATGAAGCAATTATTCTCCAATCTACTATTCAAAGTATTTATTGCCATTGTTTTGGGCATTGTCTTCGGTCTTTACTTGCCGGAATCAATCAATAGGATTTTTGCTACATTCAATGCATTTTTTGGGCAATTCCTCAACTTCGCTATTCCGCTTATTATTTTGGGCTTGATCATGCCCGCAATTTCCGATTTGGGCAAGGGCGCTGGGAAATTATTGCTGATTACCGCGGCAATTGCCTACGGCTCCACACTCTTTTCGGGCTTTATGAGCTACTTCACATCCGCTGCTATTTTCCCATCCCTTCTTTCTTCCTATATCAATAAATCGGCGGAGATTGCTGAGAGTGGTAAAGACCTTGTGCCTTATTTCAGTATCACGATACCTGCGGTGATCGACGTGATGTCAGCGTTAGTTTTGGCATTTGTAATCGGTTTGGGCCTTTCTTTCCAGCAGAATTCCACCTTGAAGAAGGTCGTAAAGGATTTTGAGGCCATCATCATGCAGGTGATCGAACATGTAATTATTCCTTTATTGCCGATTTTCATCTTGGGAATCTTTGCTAATATGGCTTTCAGTGGTCAGGTATACTCCATACTCTCTGTATTCCTTAATATCATCGGAGTGATTTTCGCCATGCATATTTTCCTGCTGTTGCTCCAATATATAATCACGGGAGCTCTTGTGAAGAAGAATCCCTTGCGACTGTTGGGAAATATGATGCCGGCCTATTTTACGGCATTGGGTACTCAGTCTTCTGCCGCTACGATTCCCGTGACCTTAGAGCAAGCTGAGAAAAACGGTGTTTCGCCTAAGATTGCCGGGTTTGTGATTCCGCTTTGTGCCACCATCCACCTCTCCGGAAGTATTATGAAGATTACTGCCTGTGCCATGGCCTTGATGATTTTGGAAGGGGTGCCTTTTGACTTTGGAATGTTTGCGGGATTTATTTTCATGCTGGGTATTGCTATGGTCGCGGCTCCGGGTGTGCCTGGGGGTGCTATCATGGCGGCGATTGGGGTGCTGCAGTCTATGCTGGGTTTCAGCGAAGAAATGATAGGCTTGATGATTGCACTTTATATTGCTATGGACAGCTTCGGCACAGCTTGCAATGTGACTGGGGACGGGGCAATTGCGCTGGTGGTGGATAAGATTACAAAGGAGAAGATGTAGCTCTTTGCTTTAGTCTTCAGCATACTTAGGCTTCACGGGTAATCATTAGGGCACTGCCCATTTGGGGGCAAGTTTACCGCATTTTAATGATTTCGTTGGATCGGCAAAACGTAGTGGCTTTGCCAAAATGTCTCCTAGATACAATTGTGAAGGGATTATAATAACTTTTGACTAGTTATACACTCATTGGTCTTGGACTTGCATGGTGAAGGTTAGTGGAAGCATTCCGCTTTTTTACCAAAACTTAAGAAACCATGAGCACTTCCAAATCAATGACTACTTACTCACAGGTACTGAACCTGCTTCCTGATAGAGGTTATGGTAATGAGTTGAATATCAAACGTGCTGGAGCCAGCTTTGATGGATCCGAAACACTCTATCAGCCAGAGCAGCTCAAAATCGTGAAAACCTACAGATTCGAAGGGGAATCGGATCCGGCAGATATGGCGATAATCTACCTGATCCATAGCGAATCGGGTGAAAAAGGATTTATTCTAAATGCCTATGGCACTTATTCCGATGAGGACAATCAGCATTACGATGAGTTTATCAAGCGCGTACCGATAGAGGAAATTGAAGGGATAGAATTATAAATAGCCTAGCATGTTACAGATATCAATTGATCTTTCTGCTACACTTCCTCTCATTTCCTTCGGGAAAAAGAAGGATGCGGTAGACAAAGGAACTACCCGAAAAACACCGAATGACTCCGGAGATGCCAAACCTCCGAAAAAGGAGGATTTTAAGAAAATCGAACGGGAAAACGATAAGAAGAATGATGCTCAGGAAGAAACAGTGGACAATGAAGAGCGTGACAAAAACAAAGAGTAAGGTATGGTCCATGTAAGTAATGGTCATCTATCTTACCATTTGTTTCTGTCAACATATTAGCTAGCCTCAATTAGTTCACGAGGCCTGATTTACTGTAGTAAGCCTTCTTTCTGCCGGCCTGAAATACCACGATACAACAGTCAGCACAAGTAGAAGTCCGGGACCAAAATATTCAGCGGCTGAATCACCCACCGCTAAATGGGAAAATATTGCTCCTGTCATCAGGAATGCAAAGCCCGCATAGGCCCATTCTTTCACCAGAGGGTTTTTTGGGATAAGGATAGCGATGACTCCAAGCAACTTCCATACGCCGATGATGCTGAGGAAGTAAGTAGGGTAGCCCAGTTGCAAGCTTGTTTTCTCTACTTCTTCTTCCATTTTTATCAGTTGTACGATTGCTGTGGATACCATTCCCAAGGCTAGCCAGCAGGTAGCTACCCAATAGATAATTTTATTTCGCTTAGTCATGAGTTATTGTTTTTAACGTATTGCAGATTTCTTGAATTCTGTTGTGGGCCATATTGATACCGTATTCAAATGGCATTTTCAAGTGCTCGTCCCGATCCTTTACAGACTTGTAGATGACTTGCATAGTGAGCTTACTTCTACTATCTGACAGTGGAGTGAACTCCAGAAATTCCAATTGAACAGGAAAAGGCGTGTTTTCCATTTCGAAAGTTCGGGTGATTTTCTTGTCTGTTTCGAATTCATGAATGACTCCATTGAATCGATGAAGATTTCCCTTTGGATCGGTAGTTTCGAATTGATAAGCGCCAAGTCTTTTGCTTTCTAATTTCAAAACCTTTGTCCCCATCCATTCTGCTACCAGCTCCGGGACGACGTAGGCTTTGAAAAGCAACGCTATTGGCAAGTCAAATTCTCTGGTAATGAACAACTCCTGTTGTCCATCCAAGGCTGTTATTCTGGTTTTTTGTTCCATTGGTTATGTATTATTTATGCTTCTTCATCATATTCTCCAATCGGTCAAATCTCTCCTCCCACATCATGCGGAAGGGCTCTAGGAAGTCAGCTATTTCCTTCATTTTGATAGGGTTCAAATGATAGATAACCTCCCTTCCCTGTTGTTCTTGCCTGATTAATTCACACTCGTTGAGGATCTGCAGATGCTTTGATACAGTAGGTCTGGCAGTGTCGAAGTTTGAAGCAATAGCTCCTGCTGTCAGTGATTGGGTGGCCAAGAGTAGGAGGATCGCCCTTCTGGTAGGTTCTGCAATTGCCTGAAATACGTCTCTTCTTAAATTCATTATGTAGCTATTTGACTACAAATATACGTGTAGTTATTTAGCTACATAATTTTTTGCTTTTTTTTTTGAAATTCTGTAAAACCACAGGGGGCACGGAGGGTAACTCTGAGACTACAGTCTAGAAATAATCTTCCGGCAGACCCGATCCCCTAAAGGAGAGACGAGTCTAGATTTGTCTTATCCGACATTAATGTAGGGAAAGAAGGGGTCTGCTACCTGGAAGTTAGGCAATCTCCAGTTAGGCACTATTTCAGTTTCAATTTACTTCCGTTGGAATTCTCCTATTGGCGAATGCAAATATTTTAAATTGGGATAGATCTATTTTGTCCAATTAGACTTTAATTTAGTACGTCAATTGTGCTACCTATAAATTCTCCGGTTTATGAAAAAAATGATTTTTTCGCTCCTTGCAATTTTCCTTCTATATACCACTTCTTATGCTATGTCACTTTTTTCATCTTGTGAGGAAAAGGCGCTTTTTTCTCCACTTTCCAATCATAAGGTTTCTTTTTGTGAAGAAAAAGCATTTGATAATTACGATTTTAGATATGTAGATGACAATGGGAACACCCAAAGCTATTCCAAATCAGGAGAGTATACCAAGATATCTTATGCCTGGAAGGGTGAGTTTGAGCAGCGACCATCCAAGGAGCAGATTTTCAAAAACTATGAAAATGCTGTTCTTCAAGCTGGGGGAGAAGTGCTGTATAATTATACGGAGGTCAATTTTCACTTAAAAAAAGGTGGGTACACTTTTTATATTCAGGTTAATACAGACTATAGCGGAACCTATGAGGTCATTACGCTCAAAGAAGCTCCACTTGATCAGGAGGTGTTTATGACTGCTGCCACTATCCAAAAATTAATGGAAGAAGATGGGCAGGTGAATTTCTATGGGATCTACTTTGACATAGATAAATCCCATATTAAACCTGAATCTGAGGCTGTACTAAAAGAAATAGCCGGGTATCTAAATTCAAACCCCAAACATACAGTCTTTTTTGTGGGACATACAGATCTGACGGGGAGCTTGGAGCATAATCAAAAACTATCCGAACTGAGAGCTCAAGAAGTAGTCAAAACTCTTATAGAAAAGCACTCAGTCACTGAATCACGGATGAAAGCCTTTGGAATTGGTCCACTTAGTCCTATGTCAAGTAACTCTACTGAAGAGGGAAAGGCAAAAAACAGAAGGGTGGTGATGGTTTTATCTAACTAAGACGTGGATGGCAAGATTCTACCTCTGGCTTCGGGGGCTTAGCCGGCATCTATAATCGAAGCATACTAGTGTTCCCTGAACTAATCAGTGATGGGAGGACAGATTTTTCTGGCCACGGCAATCATTTCTTCCAGATGGTCAAAGGATCGTGGATCTCCCTGGCCTTGCCATATCCACACCGGTTTCCCCTGATTATGCTTAACCTCTACATTGAAACCGGCATTGGCACTGACTGTTTTGAACCCATACCTTTCCAAAGCCCGCTGTGTCCAGAATACCAGCTCATCTTTCTCCCCATTGATCTGGACTTCAGCGTGGAATGAAGTATTGAGATGAAAGGAACCTGACTGACGGTCAAACTGAACTCCTTCGCTGGCAAATGCTCTTTCGAAGGCTCCGTTGAGTACCAGGCTTTCGGGAGATCCTACGATGAATTCCCCAGTTTTGGGGAGCAGCCATATCTGGTCCGCAGCCCTTAGGGCCAAGTCGAGATCATGGGTCGAAAGTAGGATGGCACAATCGGATTCCCTAGCCATTTTCTTTAGCATTTGCATGAAATCAACCCTTCTGGGAAGATCCAAAAATGCGGTGACCTCATCGAGAATCATCACTTGGGGCTCTTGGGCCAGAGCTCTGGCCATCATGATTTTTTGTCGCTCTCCATCACTGAGTTCATGGATTGGCCGTTGGATCAGCTCCCCGGCACCGGTCATTTTTATTGCCCGTTGGATTACACTATGGTCATGTGCGCTAAGCTTGCCAGACCAGTTGGTATAGGGGTATCTTCCCAGAGAGATCACTTCATAAGCGGTAAGCAAACCTGTGTCCACCCGGGTAGTCAGCACTACGCTGAGTTGCTTGGCAAGATCGGAAGATGGAATTTTGTGAAGATCCTTTCCTCCCAAAAATACTTTGCCCTCCAAAGGAAACTGCATGCCTGAAAGCGTCCGCATTAGGGTAGATTTACCTGCTCCGTTAGGACCAAGCAGACATACCAATTCTCCCTTATAAAGATCAATGTTGATATTGTCAGCGATCACTTTCTTCTGATTCTTTTCGAGAGAATATCCTATAGAGAGCGCTTCAAGTTGTATGATAGAATTCATCTGATACTTTTTTTAAATCCGAAATGAGCGCATGCTCTTATTGCGTAAGATCACCCACATCACTACCGGTGCGCCAATAATGGCATTGACCGCATTGAGATGTAGAAAATGCCGTTCCCAGGGGAGATTGATGATCAGGTCGGCAGCCATGGCGATGGATGCACCTACCAGCATCACGCCGGGCATAAGTATTTTATGGTCGGAGGAATTGAAAAGCCCGCGGCACAGATGGGGAATCACAAGTCCCAGAAACAGAATCGGCCCGCAGTAGGCTGTAACAGGGGCTGCCAATAGGACGGCTGAAGCCATGATGATCAAGCGTGATCTTTTTACATTCATTCCCAAGCTCCCGGCATACTGTTCTCCCAAGAGTAGCGCATTGAGGGGTTTGACCATCAGGATGCTTAATACCAGACCTGCAGTCACCAAAGGAACCAGTACCGGGAAATGCTCCCAGTAGACACCGGCAAAACTACCGTCGTTCCATCCCGCAAAGACTTTTCCTTGAGCGACATTCGTGAAATGAAGCACTACACTGATCAGCCCCTGAGCCAAAAATCCGAGCATTAGACCAAAGATCAGCAAGGTGATGGTGCTTACATAGCGGGAGATCGACATCATGAGGAGCAATATCAATAGACAACCCAGACTGGATCCGGCCACGATCCCCAAATGGCTCAAAAATGCCAGCTTTTCCAAAAGAGCAGAGCCGACCACAGTAGTAGTCGCCACTACCAGGGCTACACCCAGCTGGGATCCGGCCATCAGACCCAAGGACCAGGAATCCGCCAGAGGATTGCGGAAGAGTGTCTGTAACTGTAATCCGGCCGCTCCTAAGGCAGCACCACCCAAAATAGCCGCAAGGGCCCTTGGGAGCCGTAGTTGATAAATGATTTTTTCGTTGATATCCTGATGTCCTCCAGTGGCAAATAAGGCATGTAAAATCTCCGATAGTGTAAGTGAGACTGTGCCAATGCTCAATTCCAAAACAAACAAAATCAACACGGTCAATCCGGACAGAATAAACCAGAGAATCCGTATCCAATTAATTTTTGTAACGCTGGAATATGAATTGGTGTCTGGAATAATTGCAGTAGAATTCGACATGGGTTTTATGGTTTAGGTGGCTGGTAATCTCCCATAAATACCGGCCGGTGCTCCGGCAATAAATGGTGGTGGATGATGGATATGAGGTCAGCAAGGATCCAATCCGGTCTGGCAGGACCGAAGGCATACCACTCGCAGGCATCTACTTCCGGTTTGCTTCGAAGGTAATTAGGATAGATACGTCCTTCCCGGGTATTCTGTACAACCTTTTCACCGGAAATATTCTTCTCATGTGCTTGAGTACATGCGGCCACTATACAAAGCCAGATGCAGTAAGAAGCCGGGAGCAGTGGACTTTTCATTCTAAAACGTCTCTTCTTTTAGTTTGAAGGTATTGTCGTAATCTTCAGGGGTTGCTTCCCCCAGCACTCTTTGGGAGACGTATTCCCCGACGGATGGCCCATGTTTGAAGCCATGCCCCGAACCTCCTCCTGCAATCCATACTTTATCCATTTCCGGATGCTTGTCAATGATGAAATTGGAATCGGTACTGTTTGTGACTTGACATACACGGGTTTCAGTGATGGGCATATTGGCCATAGTGGGAAAGCGGTGACGGAGAAAATCGTGCCCCCGCTTAATCTGTTGGGCAGTTACTATCCGTTCGTCGGTATCCGGGTCGATTGAATTGTGGTCAGGGTAGGGGGCAGCTTTCAGGCCGCGGTTCTCAATGTCCGGAAATCCATACCATCCTGATCCCTGTACACTCCACTCCGGGAAATTGGGATAAGCAAAGCGTGCGTCTCCGGGAGGCAATCCGTAAAACAATACGTCTCGACGCTGTACCTGCAGCCTTTTTGCCAGTAAATCTGGAAAAATCTTCCCTAGCCAAGGGCCACAGGCAAAGACATAATGATCCGCACGAAGCACCTCTCCATTGGCCAATTTTATCCCTTCTATTTCACCTGAGGAAGAAATCAGAGGCATCGCTTGGGCGATCTGAAACTTTCCGCCCAATTTGGTGAATTCTGAAGCGACAGTCTGACATCCTTTGCGTGCCATCAGCGTGCTTCCTGCAGGACCGCCGGAGTTGTATAGGGCAGACTGAAGGTCGTCCGTAAAGATTTGTGGCCATCTTCGTCTGATTTCATCCTGATCCAGAATTTCCGTGTCCAGAATATCAAACTTTTGTAGCTGCTCTTTGCGGCTCATTGCCAAGGCTTTGAAAGACTCTTCTGTAGACATGGCCAGTCTTCCCGTAGGCAATACCAGCTTTTGGCCCGAAACTTCCTCCAGTTCTTTCCATAGGCCAAAAGCCCGGATCCCGCTCTTTACATATACATGGTTATCGTTATCTACTTGCATCAGGCGAGTCTCTCCACCCGAGCTGGCCCTAGAGTTGCCGGGGCCATAAGCATCCAGCAGTGTCACTGAGATGCCTTTCTTCCTGAGATGATAAGCTGTCCATCCTCCAAATGCACCTGCTCCGATGACTAGGACTTCGGGTGATGCTTTGGAAATGGGGATGCCGGAGGCCTTTACCGGGAGAGGGCTCAGGGATGGGATGATGGATGCTCCTAAACCAATGGCTGACAAATGGATGAAATTTCTTCTTTTCATGTGTTTATAATTGTTTTTTAGTGGTCATAACCTGTCCCGTGACGAAGGAAACGGGATGGAATCTCGCATGGCTTATAATCATCCCAGTGTGTGTCGCTCTCGACATGCTCGATTTCATATGATTGTAATTAGTCTTTAAAAGGCCATATGGAATCGCGCATAACAGATAATCATCCCAGTGTGTGACTTTTGAGTCATGCTCGATTTCATGTGTTTATAATTAATTATCCCTGAGGATAGGTAGAACTGTGTTTTTTTCGAAGGTGTCGAGGAAGCGTGGACTATGTCCGGGAAGCAACTCAGGATGGATAAGTCCTACCAAGTCGGCTAAGACCCAGTCAGGACGTACAATAGCAGTGCCGTACCAGTCAAATGCATTGACTTCCATCTTGCTCCTTTTCATATTGTGATAGAGTTTGTTTTTCTTCCACGCGTTGAATGACTGCATGAAGTTTTCGGGAGGGAGTGCCACTGAGTGAATATCGCCTATAATCCAGTGTTCTGCCTCGCGGCCTTTTTGGAGTAGGGTTTCACTGGATACGGATTCCTGACCTTCCTCTGCGGTGCTGATTTTCTTGTTTTCAAATACATTGGTAATTCCCGCATCCTGAAGGAGCTGAGCTTCAATATTGTTTGTATTCAACCACCAGCGGTCTTTGCCCGCATAATATCCCCAAATGGCAGTGGGCTGCCCTGAGCTCGTCTGTACTAGTTGCTTGAGGATGTCAACACCCTGCTTCACTTCATCAAACACTTCATTGGCTTTCGCCTCTTCATTAAAGAAGAGAGAAAAATATTTTATCCATTCCGCCCTTCCAAGGTAATGTTCTTCCGCCCATTCAAATACTGTAGCTGTAGGTATTCCCATTTCCCGGCACTTGCGGAGGTGTTGCTGGTAATCGAGGTTGGAAAGCTGCATAAGAAAGACGTCTGGACGACGCTCCAGCAAGACTTCCATTTGGGGAGGCTGATGCCAGCTATATCCGACTTGCCCCAGCTTCCCGGTCAATGCGGCATCCCTAAGTGTGTCCTGGTAGGATCCCAATCCTCCTATTGCTACGATATATTTGGTCAATTCCAAGTTTTGGAGAAAGCTCTCGGCATTGACCACATTCAGCGCTACCCGCTCCACAGGAATCTGAATGACTTCAGCCCCAGCCAGTCCGTCTTTTAGCTCAGGAGCAGGTGTACCACGCTGTACCAGCACCATGACATCGTTTTGTTGTTTGCTTTCTCCACCGCTCCAGCTAGCCAATACTGAGGAGGTTTTTACCACCTTGTAGTGTCCATGGTACTCCACTTCTACATGCCGGGCAAATTCAAATGTCGCTTTGTCGGGGAAATAGTCAGCCGTGGGATCAAATGTTTCATTCACGGAGGAACCAAGCTGTCCTTTATCAGACTGGGCCTGGCGACAGGAGAAGGTTGCCAGTAAGTACAGGAGTAGAAATAGATGAGCGTGGTTGTTCTTCATAACGTATTTGCCTGATTGGATCATTTAAAATTGTATTTCACACTGACCCCGCCATAGAAATTTCTCTTGGGGGCTGGATCGTAATAAGCTCCGAAAGAAGCATTGAGGCCATGCATGGAGTTGTAATCATCATCGAGGATATTGTTTGCTCCTCCATAGATATCTAGCTGCATATTTTTTGGCAACACACGCCGATATCCCGCCCGAATATCCAAGAGGTTGTAAGCATCATCTTTATCTGTATTGGCATTGTTGAGATAAATGGATCCGTAATAGCTAAAAGTGTTATTGATGTAAAACCCTATCCGACTGTAAAGGTCCAATCCCAATACCACAGTGTGTGGATGGATACCCGGAATATTCTTTCCGTTATAGCTCACTTCGAACGACTCATTATTGTCATTGACTACGATGGTGTTATAAGTTTCAAACTGATGGTCCATGTAGGTATAGCTTGACCATATCTTGGCCAAAGAAAGCGCTTTGGAAGGGTCATTTTGTATCATGTACTCAGTACTCAACTCTATTCCCTGACGACGTATAGCTCCCGCGTTTTCATTCATAATCCGGTCTAATCCGTCAGCGTTGGAAGTGATTCTGGGGACGATGACGTCCGTTTCATCCAAGTGATAATAGACCAAATCGAGGCTAATCCTATTTTCCATGAATGTACCCCTGATTCCGATTTCTTTGTTTAGTCCTTTCGCTGATTCCAGGTTTTCGTTGGTGTTGAATCCGTCATTGTCTATAGCCCCACGGGGTGGAGGACTAAACCCTTTACTGATGTTCCCCTGCAAGTAGAGATTTTCCTTCAGCTTCTTGACCAAGGCAATACGGGGAGAAAGGTCATTGACTTCCTTGGTGAAGCGGGGAATGCCTGTCTCCAATAGCCGCTCCTCAAATGAAACATAGAAATTGTTAAAGCTTCCGCCTAACGTCATGGTCATGGCCGCGGGAAGTTCCATCTCCAGTTGGGCAAATGCTAGAGCGGATCGGTCAATTGTCCCTCTGGAACTGAAGATCGTGCTTTCAAAGCCGTCCGAATAGTCATTTATCTCATTGATTCCCCTTGTAAATTCACCCCCAAATACAAATCTGGCGGGAAACCCTGAGAAGGCTTTGAAGCTATAAGCAGTGGCAGATCTCATCGAAAAAGTAGTCGTGATCCCCCGGTCTGCTATCTTGAAAAATGGAGTACCGATCAAAAAAGTGCCTTCGTACATCTGATAACTGAAGGAAGTGGTATTTTCCCACTGCGTATTCCAGCGGTACTCATGGGCTGCACCAATCATTAAATTGTGTCCAGTGATCCCATTGTCGAACTCCGGGGAATTACGGGACTGCCGGGGATTTTCGGCTACCTGCTCTGCATTGATGTTGCCTGGAATGCCATAGTCCCTCTCCATGTAATTGGCGGTAAATGATATGGTTTGCTTTTCACTGGGGAATACTCTGGCAAACAGATTGACAAACCGGTTGTCAGAGGCGGATTCCTCCCGATATCCATCTGTGTGGATTTTGGAATATTGCAGACGCAGATCGCCTTTCTCTCCGCCTGTAGCCAATGTCAGGGAATAGCGGTACGCTCCATAAGAACCAAGAAGTGCTTCAGTCTGTAAACTGGTTTCCAGATTTGCCGGGGTCTTATTTTCATAGAGGGCTACCCCGCTGAGTCCGGCTCCGTAGATGCTCCCCGAGGGTCCACGGATAATAGAAGCACTGCTCACGCTTCCAAAATCAAAATAAGCCAAAGGACTAAAGCCATCAGCAAATGTGATAGGGATACCGTTCCAATAGGACTTGTAATTGTCGGTATGTGCGACTACTCCCAGGTTTCCTCCCCGGATGCGAAGACTGTATCTTCCGATTGTGGTGGATTCCACTTTTACGCCCGGTATTGTGCTGAGAGATTGCTGGGGAGATAGCAGTCCAAATCTGGAAATGTCTCTTGCACTGATCCTTCCTACCGAGGCGGGAGTTTCCAGTAATGTTCTTTCAGCCTCAAAAGCGGAGACAGTCACTTCGTTAAGCATTAATTCAAGGTTCTTCAATAGCACAGTGAGGTTTTCGCCTGCTTTTGCCGATACATTTTTGACTTCATACCCAACCGATGAGATGGTCAGAATGACATCTTGTTTGCTTACGTTAAGGACAAAGACTCCATTTTCATCTGAAACAGTACCCTGAGCCGTCCCCCGAACCGATAAATGAGCTCCGGGAATCGGTTTTTGACTTTTCTCATCCAGTACTATGCCTCTAAGAGTTTGCTGGGAGAAAACGGAAGAATAAATGCACAGCAACAACAAGGTCACCGTGAAATAGGGTACATATTTTGGCATATGGTTTATAAATAATAGGTTTCGTTGAGTTGAAAAATAGACGATATCCTAAGGGTACCATTATTCTTTTGTTCTAGAAAACTCTGTTTTGCCACAGCTCCCCAGCAGCAGGGATTGATTCATTTTATGTTGAAATTTATCGATTGTGAGGGGGCCGGTTAAGAGCATTTAGATGCAGATGTCGTAAGGCTTTGATGATTCTTGAAAAGATGAAATTAGTCCGGATCAGCAATAAATGCAACAATATTGCATTAAATTTATGCCTTCTGTCGAGTAGTGTTTCTCATTTACATGTTTACCCTTTAAAACCTTACCCTGCATCTTCCATGAAAAAGACTTTTGTGATTTGAGTCTTTCTGTCAATTATTGAGGCTGGCCATACATACAGCAAGCACAAGAGGGAATGAAAGTGTGTTTGGGAAATAAGGCTTCGACTTCCTGTCTCCGGAAGTGGACGCTACCAATGACGGAATTCAAAAAAGCGTGCAAATGTTGTGTCAGTCCGAGCGGAGTCGAGGACCCTTCGTACTTCCCGACTCTCGTCGGTCAGGTGCTCAGGGTGACCCAACTTTATTTCTACATCACTTTCCGTCATTATTCATTTGTAAATCTTAAATTTTTCTTACTCAGTCTGACAAATTTCGACATCGTCAGAAAATTAATTCTAAACCGTGAGCTCTGTGAAAGCCTAGGTTGGTAAGCTTGCCGAACTACCGTGCCCTCAGCGATTAAAAAAGACTTTCAGAAAAAAATATGGTATAAAGGTGGAATAAAACCACTTTGTGACTCAATCACTTTTTAGGTATATCCGCTTTTCTGCCGGTAAAACAAAAAAGCATCATAGGATTTGGAAAACACTGGCGTAAAGGCCACTTCAGCCTGCCCGCTGCGTCGGGTCTTCCGTCCGGCAAAGCAAAGAAAATATAGCTACTGGCATCATTGCGGATAATCACATTACTTTTTATCCTCTGTGTTTTTTGAGTCTTCGGGATTATTGCTGTTTTCGATAATTGATTCCAGTTTCTCCGCTCTTTTATGATCACCTGCCCATTCATATAATTTGGAGGCTTTCTCACCTGCTTTTTCCACAAAACCAGTGGTGTCTTTTTTTGCGAGCCAAGCGATGAACTTTCGCATGAATTTGAGGTAAGGTGCCATTAGTAAGGATGCAAGCGATATCAGAAGCCAACCCAGAGGCACAAATGGCAGCACCATCGACACAAGTCCTCCAATAAAAATAAGGGTGGCAATAGCCGGTATAATGAATTTTTTCACTGCTGAAAGCTAGGGGTTAGATAGGAAAAGAGAATGTGTGATTTCTCAGTAGACCGAGAGTGATTTAATTTGCTCATTTTCTGTTTTCAAGTATACTTGATTACAGCAAACGTAAAATAGAGCTTTTTAGTTTGTAGCCTTTTCCCTTGATTCTTTAATTCCTGCAATATTTTCATTGGCCCATGTAGACAGACCATGTATATGGGGCAAAAGTGAATGACCTCTCTCGGTAAGATTGTATTCTACCCGGGGAGGAATCTCCGGGAAAATTGTCCGATTCACCAGCCCATCCGATTCAAGCTTTCTCAGCGTTACGGTCAACATTTTCTGGGAAATATCTTTCATGGATTTTTGTAATTCATTGAATCTCATCGTTTCTTCCTCTCCCAGAATTAGAATTGCCAACATGGACCATTTGTCACCGATGCGATCCAACACCGTACGGACCGGGCAGTCTAATGTATTTTGATATAATTCTAATATTTTTCCCATTTTATCTCATTGATTTTCAGTATTAATTACCTAAAGGTAACTGAGTGACTCTGCCGTGCCTTCTTGTGTGGCTATTGGTTTGATAGTACCTTTGAGTTACCAAAAGTAACTTAAATTCTTAAAGTAATCAACATTACAATTTAAACTATAGAATCATGAGCAAAATAACAATCACCGGGGCTTCGGGCCAATTCGGGAAAGCCACCGTTGACTTCCTTATCGAAAAGGGAGTTAAAGCGTCTGAAATTACAGGTTTGGTAAGAGATGAGTCTAAGGCAAAAGACCTTACCGCACAAGGGGTCAGCATCAAAATAGGGGATTATGATAACTATGACTCATTGGTGGCTGCTTTTCAGGGGGCTGAAAAAGTCTTGCTGATCTCAGGGACTGATCTGGCAAACCGCTCTGCCCAACACAAAAATGTAATCAATGCTGCTAAAGAAGCCGGAGTAGCACATGTACTGTACACGAGCTTTGAGCGCAAAAATGAAGGTGCTGATTCTCCTATGGCTTTTTTGGGCCAATCACATATAGAAACTGATCAAGCCCTGAAGGCAAGCGGCTTGAATTATACCATTTTCAGAAACAACCTCTACTTGGAAGTAATCCCGATGTTTGTAGGCGAGCAGGTTTTGGACAGCGGTATCTTTTTCCCTGCCGGAGAAGGGAAAGTTGCATTTGCTGACCGTGACAATCTCGCTGAAGCAGCTGCCAACGTGCTCCTCGGTGCTGGGCATGAGAACAGGGAATATACAATGAGCAATGACGAGAACTATACTTTCCAAACCATTGCGGATGAATTGGCTGAATTGACAGGCAAGGACATTGCCTATGTAAGTCCAAGCAGCGAAGTCTATTCAGACACCCTTACAAAAGCAGGTGTTCCTGCAGAGTATATCGGGATGTTTGTCAGTTTTGCCGAAGCGATCAAGCAAGGTGAATTTGAAACGGAGAAATCTGATTTGGAGGCTTTACTGGGCAGACGGCCAACTGATCTGAAATCCTATCTGGCTAAGACTTATGCTTCTGATAAATAAGTTATTATCCTAGTTCTGATTAGTCAGGACAAGATTTACTATTAAAAAGAGGCTGTCTCATTATCATGTTTTCTTGTCAGGCTGAGCGAAGTCGAAGCCTTTTATGTGCTAATTAAGCCCATTTCGACTTTCATGCCTTCGGCAGACTGGCTGCTCAATGTGACAATTATGAGTTATGAGACAGCCTCGTTTCTATAAAATGAGTGCTGTCAATGGAGCCGGACTAGAAGAAGACATTGAATTTTTGTTTTCACATGCCAACATCGCAGCTTGGGCACAGCTCGAACCACTGTTTTATCCCAATTGTCCTCTTGCATTGAGCCGATGACGGGCGTACCTCACTCGCAATAGCACTATTAGGTAATTTGCTTTCCTATGACCTTAATGATTGCTGCCAATTCCTCATTGTGCAATCCTTTTTGATCGGCTTCAGCCAAAATTTTTGCAAGAAGGTTTGGATATTCTTGGATGACATTAAGCTCACCGAAGCTTTCAGCGATTCTTTTGGTTGCTGATACACTAATAGGCAATGGACTTTGTGAAATACCAAAGTCACCACGATTGATAACATCGATTTCATGCTTGAAAAACTCGGTGTATCCCGGAGTGATCTCTCCCACAATTTCACTGAAGTCTTCCAGCTGCAAACCATATTCTTGGGATAATTTCACCCCATATATTAGGCCAATATAAGAACCATAGAGCCAGGTCAAAGTAGCCAGATCCATAGCGGATGATGCAGAGGCACTTTCACCCAAGTACTTTAAGTTTCCTCCCAGAATATCCAAATAGGATTTGTTTTGCAAATAAGCTTCCCGGAGTCCAGAAAGTAAAACTGTAGTGCCTTCGAGCCCCATTTGATCCGGAGCAACCTGTAAAGCCCCATTGATGTAGTTGCCGCCTTGTTGGTGGATTATTGCTTCTATTTTGCCTGCTTCTTTTGGACTTCCCGTAGTGAGATTGAGAAGTGTTTTTCCCGCAAATGTTTCTTTACTTAAGCTATTGATTATCTGGAGAACAGCATTGTTGTCAGAAACGCAAATCACATTAAATGCACTTTCTGAGATCGCCTCTAGTGGGGTATTGGCAATTTTCACATTTTCCAAATCTAATGCCTTGCTAATCGAGCGATTCCATACAGTAACTTCAAAACCTGCATCAACATAAAGTTGAGCTAATTTTTTGCCCATTTGCCCCAGTCCAAGTATGGATATTTTGATTGGCTTGTCTGTAGTTTTCATAGTTTATAGTTGTTTAAATTTTCTGCTACAAAGTTCCTACAAGCAAATAAGGCTGCCAATAACCGAAAAAAGATTCGGTATGTCGATTACCGACAAACTCATTGTTTTTTTGGTTATTTTTAACCTGGATTATGCATTAGGTTTCGTTATGAGGGCATTAATTGCAAGAAAATCAGGCTGTTTGGAGACTGAGGCATAGCACCGCTATGGTGAAGTTGAAAACAGCAATGTAATGGCTGATTTTGAAGCAATTAATGGCTGTAATAGAATTGCTAATGCATATTTCGGGTTTAAGCTAAAAGATTGGGAAAGCATGTACACAAGAAAAATTGATGAAGATTTGGACTGCGGTATCCGCGTAGCTCTAAAAATTTTTGGAGGCAAATGGAAACTTTGTATCATCGATGCGATTAATAAAGGCATCGTCCGTCCAGTGGAAATTCACAAAAATATTCCTGACTCCTCGCTGCGGGTTATAGAAATACAGCTGGCAGAATTGTTGTTTTTTGGAGTGGTGGACAAATGCTCGGAAGACGTCTATCCCAAAAAATCTGAATATGAACTTACAGCGCTTGGCAAAAGTTTACTTCCTATTCTAGCTCAGATTGACAGCTGGGGGATGGCTCATTCCGAATTCGTAAAGGAAAGACTGCTGGAATTGGAGGAGGAAGTGTAACAACTTGTTTTGACTCTTTGTGCTGCCGTAGAATCTGTTTTGAAATTGGAGTAAGTTTCATTTTCCGTCAATAACAGTATCGGTCTATTCTTCCTTTTGAAAGGAAGAATAGACCGATAAAGCCTCTTATTAGTTGATTTTGGCTTTTGCCTACAATTAGAATTTCCTGTCCTGATACGGAAGGCCTTGTTGATTTTCGCAGTAGGTCTTTAGGCTATATAAGAACATTGCCCAGTTATAGCTGCACCAACGATAAAAGTCGGTTAATTCTCTCCAATTAAAGTGTCTGAGAACTACGGTTGTGATATTGTCTTTCTCTGAGAGTTCAAAAGAAATTCCCGTCCCTATCCATTCTTTATCAGATGCTATGCACTCCCAGACTATTTTGCTGTTTTCCTGCAATTCAGTGATTTTCATCTTGGTGAGATATCCTTCATCAAAGTCAAATTCATTGATAAAACCCAGCTCAGCTTTTACCTTCAGTTTCTTTGTCCAGACGTTCCCTAATCCATCTTCTGAAGTAAGAGCTTCGTAAACTGTCGAAATAGGGGTTTTGATGTAGTTGATTTGTTCAATTCGTTCCATTTTTTGGAATTGTTTTTATTGGTTAGTTATAGTTTAGTTTGCTTGGGGTATAATATGTGGGTTCTTATGATCCGGCTCTTACCGGTAGTTGGAGAGATTCAGAAAAGGAAAAAGGGTAGTGGCTGGCTACTTTCTGTGCATTTAACTTGGATCAGGCTTTCTAGGTTCGGGAGAGAAGGGATCAAAGCACTCCTGATGGCTACCGTAAATTCTTCCTTGGGATCTAGTGTGCTACCGTAGAGGCCTTATCGCCGCGAGTGTTAAATCAATCAGAGAATGAATAGTTCGTCTATTCCAATCCTACAAATTTGAAAGGTTGGCTGCTTTTAAAATTCATCGACGATTCGCCTGAATAGTTCTCGTCTTTGTCTAAACTGAGTTTTCTGACTTCGCCATTTTCGCTAAAGTCAAGTTTACTGAATTCAACCCATACTACATTGGGATTCAGAACATTGTCGAAGTAGTAAACTAGATTTTTCTGGTCGGCTACCGTTCTCCATCTGGTGGAGGAAATGTTTGGCTCTGTAGCGGAAGAAATTCCCAATGGAACAGAACAGTTTCTGATAACGCTGAAAACGCTGGGAATAGCAATCCTTGTATTGTCAGTTTTCGGTATGGCATCGATGTAGTAGGATGCGCGTACAAATCTATCCGCAGCTCTATTTGTACCGGGCAGCATAATTGTCCCCGGAATTCCTTTCCAGTAAGAGTTGATGGCTAACTGTTCTTCAAAAATTGGTGAATTCGTCATTGTCGCATAGGACATATCGTGATGAATAACCAGCTTTCCGTCTATGTATTCGAAAATTGCATTGTCTCCTGTTTTATCAGAAATAGCTAAATGAACGGTGGTGAATTTGTCCGTACCCGGGATAGTGGAAGAGACAATGACAAACTCTTCCTTGCCCAATTCTGCAACGGCTTCTTCCACCGTTGAAAAATTGTCCAATACATACTGCAGCCAAAGTGATATGGACACGCCAGGCGTGCTTTTGTCTTTTTCGAATTCCGGGTATTGTGATTCTACCAGCCAAAGTATATTGGCAACAAGCCCCATTTCATTCATACCATCCGAAGAGGCAATGTCCCAAGAGCTGGTAATTACACTTCCATATTTTGATTTCCAGTTTACTGAAGTGGTGCCTACCTCACCGTTTCTTTCCATACCTCTGGGGAAAACCCATAGATTTGCAGGAATATCATCTTTCCAGTCCATGGATCGGGCGGTAATTGTGGTTCCATTGGGACCCTGATAAACAACCCTCGTACAAGCGACAGCTTTATTAAGCGTAAAAAAGGAGCATAAAAATAATGTCGCTAAGATTAAATGAATCGATTCTTTTCTCATTTCCTATTAAGTTAAAATTATATTGTTACTACTGTTTTATGTTCGCATTCGGGGTTTTATATGGTCAAGCTGTATGTGATTTAGGTTGTTGGCGAGCTGGTTTTCCAAGCGTGGGCTTTCATCGTGTTTTTCAACTGATTCAAGCTTCATAGCTGTCCGATTATACCTATTCCGATGGGGTATGACACTCCTAAAATAAGATTAGTTTAGTTAAGTTCATAATTAATTTTTGTGATTTGACGGACTTGATTAACCCTAAAAAGAGTGGGTACTAATCTGCCGAAAGGCAACTTTGTATTTGATACTTTTCCTTTGATCGTATGCTTTTTAAGTAAGTTTGTTTCCTTTGCTGACCCAAGACATTTTACTTGACTTGCTTAAGGGAGCAGCCGCTTGTTGCCAAAGTACTTCCGAACCCTGATAATTAGTGCGATGAATGACTTGTTTTGATTCTATGTTCGTATGTTTGCGCCCATAGAATTTTGACAAAATATGCCAAGCATTATCAAAACCGATTATTTCACCGGCGGGAAACAAGAAATGGCAAAATTTGCCAAAGCACCGGGACATCACGATCCCGTTTGGATTGCAATTTTGGATTTGCCGGATTCTCAAATCTGTCGTTTTCAGGGGAATTGGCAAAAGAACTGTCCATCTCCAAATCTAGCCCGATTATAGGGAGTTGGGATGGTAGAGAAAACCATCCCGGGAATACTACGTATTCTTCCAAAATCTCCTTTAGCTTCCGGTAATATTTTAAGACCTGCATTAAGGTCTAAAGAATTCGGGAGCGACCAACCCAATAACCTTCTTACCCATCCGATTATTGCCGGAGCAGGAGTGAAATGCTTCGATAATAACCGGAACCATTGAATAAAAAATAGAGATAAGATCAATTATAAACACATGAAATCGAGCGTGATCCCGTACCTACGGGATCACACACCGGGATGATTATAGATCTTGCGAGATTCTCCCGTCCGCCGCGGCGGACGGGACAGGCTATCTGACCTCTTAAAACAAAATATAAACAGATGAAATACCCATGACGGGCGGACGACACACAGGGGAATGATTATATCCCAGCATCAATCCTTCTCGTAAAAATCAATCGG
>NZ_JAVDWS010000025.1:0-61958 GCF_031457395.1 Algoriphagus sp. 4150 | reverse complement strand
CTTGTTTTTTTTTCTTTTTGTCGTTTCATAGTAGTTTACTTTGTGTAAACTCAATTCAGGACGAGTCAAATCCTAGAAATCCCCCTTGCCCCCTTTTTGAAAGGGGGATTTGCCAAATTTGAACTTCTAGCATTAATTCAAAGCACATACGTGCAGTTAAGCGAATACACATAAAAGGACATAGTAAACTCTAGCATTGAAGGCTACTTCGGCCTGCCTACCGGCAAAGGCAGGTCACACGTCACTTGTACTGAGCGAAGTCGAAGTATCGGTCTTCCTGCCAGTAAACCAAGTAAAATGAGGCCACTGGCATCATTGCGAATAATCATATCTTATCTTAATTCCCTCTCAATATCTCCATTGGCGGTTGGTTGATAATCTTCCTGCCGTTGAGCCATCCCAAAACTATGGTCAAACTTGTGATCGCCAAGTAAAGAATCAAAGCTTCCGGCCATGCTCCCCGGAATGAAATATTGAATACAAATTCACTCAATAGCCAAGTCGCTCCAAAGGACAGAATAATTCCTGACAGCGATGCCAAACTTCCCAAGAAGAAGTATTCCAGCGTATTGATCTTGCTAACTATGGCAGAACTGGCACCGAGAGTTCTTAGCAGAATGCTTTCCCGCATCCGCTGATATTTGCTGATAATCAGAGAACTGATCAGCACCAATATTCCCGTGGCAATACTGAAAAAAGCCATAAACTGGATCAC
The DNA here is from genome assembly GCF_031457395.1 of Algoriphagus sp. 4150. Lineage (NCBI taxonomy): Bacteria > Pseudomonadati > Bacteroidota > Cytophagia > Cytophagales > Cyclobacteriaceae > Algoriphagus > Algoriphagus sp. 4150. The sequence continues at coordinate 61,243 of NZ_JAVDWS010000025.1, read as the reverse complement.
AAAGCTGATTTTTCCCAAGATTTCTTCCAGCGTCTCCACTATTGTCCCCAAGTTAATAATGGAAATATTCGGGAATTCCCGTACGATTTCAGACTGTACATCAGCAGCTTCACGGTCATTTTTGGTCTTGGTGATCAGCACATGAAACTTCGGTGCCAGATCCAACACTCCCTCAGGGAATAGCACAAGGAAATTGGTGGAAACTTGCGTGAACTTTACATCCCGAAGACTTCCAATGTAGGTTTTGATAGGCCTCCCTTGCACATTGAATTCCACCTCATCTCCTATTTTCATTCCATTGCCTGTTGCAAAACCACTTTCAAAGGAGACAAAGATGCTATCACCTCTTGCTCCCAGAGGAATCAGTTCGCCCTCAGTCAGCTTTTCTGAAGAAATAAGCGTGTCCCGATAAGTCACACGAAACTCCCTATTGTATAGCCAGCGAGAATATTTGTCATCATCAGGCAACGCTTCATTCTCCTTTTTGCCTACCCCATTGATCTCATTCAGTTGCATGGTCACAATGGGAACTTCCTGCATGATCGGAAGATCCCTAGATTCTATTTTAGCTTTCACATCTTGCAGCTGGGCAGTTTGAATATCAAACAGCAGCATATTCGGCTGATCTTTCTTGTCCGCAAATCTGGCTTCCTCCAGCAGTTGTGTTTGAAGGAAAAATAGCGTAGAAATCATCGCCGTCCCCAGGCCTATTGTTGCTATCAAGGAAACTGTTTGGTTATTTGGCCTGTACAGATTAGCCAAGGATTGGCGCAGTGTATATTCGAAAGAGATAGGTAAAAACCGTCTAACCGCCCATATAATCAATTGGGCAACTCCCCAGAGAATCCCGAAAGCAAAAACCACAAATCCTGTGAAACCAAAAGCGAAATCAACCCTATCCAACAGGTAAAAACTAAAGCCCCAGATAAAAGCAAGAATTCCCAGAATAACCAACCAGCGCAATGGATCTTTAAGAAAAGTAGAGCTGCCTGACTCGGGTCTTAGCGTCTCCATCGGAGAGACATTTCTCACTTTCAGCAAAGGCAACAGCGCAAATAGCACAGACACGAACAATCCGGTAATAATCCCGAAGCCTACAGAAAGCCATGAAATCCCAAAGGAAACTTCCACCGGAAGAAAATCCGCAAACACAGCAGGTAATACAAACTGGAGCAAAGTTCCCAGAAAAGCACCGAGTATAGCTCCGACAAAGCCCATAATTATAATCTCAGTCAGGTATATCAGCAATACATCTCTGGAAGAAACTCCCAAACAGCGCAAAACGGCCACCGAAGACAGCTTTTCTTTCACAAAGACATTCACTGCACTCGCCACGCCTACACAGCCTAAGAGCAATGCGATAAAAGCCACCAAACTCAGGAAATTGGAAAGATTGGCAAATGAACGCCCAGTGGAACGTTTTCTGTCTTCTACTGTATCTGCATTCACCCGATCCTCTTCCCATTGATCCTCGTAAGGCTTGATCAGCGCTTCCACATCAGTGCCTTGGGAAAACATAAAATACCTACTGTAATTCACCCTGCTCCCGTATTGCACCAGTCCTGTTTCCTCCAAATAAACCTGAGGAATATAAACCGCAGGAGCAACAGATGCAGTGATGCCTGTCTGACCCGGTACTTTCTGCAATTCTCCTACAATTTCAAAAAGCACCTCACCTACTTTGATCTGATCCCCCACTTCGGCATTGAACTGAGCCATCAGTGTTTTTTCCACCAAGGCTTTTTTCCCTCCGGAGCGAAAATCTGCGTCACCAGAAACTGGAATAGTTTCGAAAAAACCATAGAAAGGGAACGCACCCTCTAGCGCCCGCACCTGCGTCAAGCGACTGGCACCAGTCTCTGGGAAGGCGACCATACTCGCGAAATTAACTTCCGAAGCCAGCTGCGTGGCAGCACTATCAATGGGCTGATCGCCAACCGGCTTGTTGTTTTGCAGTACCAAATCAGCACCCAAAAGCTCTTTGGCCTGATTGTCAATATCAGCTGTAAGGTTTTCACCAAACGAGCTTATTGCCACCAAAGCGGCAATCCCTACCACGATGGAAGAGACAAAGAGCAAAAGTCTGGAGATGTTTTTCCGGAAATCCCGAAAAGCCATCTTAATAATCCATCCGAAATCAGGCATCTGCACCCTCCTGTATTTTTCCTCCCTTGATATGAATGATGCGTTGGGTTTTGGCAGCCAGTTCCAAATCGTGCGTAACCAAAACCAGCGTTGTTCCTTCTTCCTTATTCAGGTCAAAAATCAATTTCTCGATCATTTCCCCTGTTTCAGTATCTAAATTGCCCGTGGGTTCATCTGCGAAAAGAATTTTTGGCTCATTGGCAAAAGCTCTTGCAATAGAAACACGCTGCTGCTCTCCACCGGAAAGCTGCGTAGGGTAATGCGTCCCTCTGTCTCCCAATCCGACTTTGTTAAGAAGTTCCTGTGCTTTCTGACGTGCATCTTTCCGTTTTTTCAGCTCTAGTGGCACCATTACATTTTCCAAAGCAGTCAGAGTAGGTAAAAGCTGGAAATTCTGAAATATAAAACCCACACTTTGGTTTCTCACGGCAGCACGTTGATCCTCAGATAAGTTTTCTAAAGATTTTCCATCCAGCACTACACTTCCCGTGGAGCCGGAATCCAATCCTGCACAAAGCCCAAGTAGTGTGGTCTTGCCACTTCCTGATGGCCCCACAATGGAAATAATCTCGCCTGATTTGATGTCAAATGTCACCTCGTCTAATACAGTCAGTTTCCTGCTGCCACTTACGTAAACCTTGCTCAGGTTTGATACTGATAAAATATTCATGTGTTGTGATGGGAGTCAATAAAGGGTATGAAAAGGCTTAACGAAAAACCTCCGCTATGGTTGATTTGAAGATAGCATTCCCGCTACAAACCAACAAACCGTATTACACCGAATCAAAAAACAACTGGATTCAAGACAATTACGGGTTCATTTCTTCAAATGCCCGTTGATCCAAAAGCGTCTCCGTTAATTTTATTTAAAATAAATCCAGATAAGATGATTTATTTTCAAATCCTTCACATACTTTTGTCTTATCGATAATCAATCTAAATAAAACACAAGGTCAAGCACGATCCCGTACCTACAGGATCATACAACTTGTCCCGAACTTGCTTTGGGAGAGGGATGATCATCCACATTACGGGATTCCAACTGCCTGCCGGTAGGCAGGTTCTGACTCTACTGGACAAATTACAACCACTAAAAAATAATTATTAAACACATGAAAGGATTTTTTACCCTTTTGGCCATATACTTCATCAGTATTATAGGCGTATTCAGTCAGTCAAACTTCGAACTACGGGGATCCATCAAAGCCATCGGTGGTGAGCCTCTGGTCGGTGCGAGCATCCAAGTTGCCGGAACTTCTTTTGGCACAGTGACGGATATTGATGGAAATTATTCCCTTGTTTTCGACAAACCGGGAGAGTATCAATTGAAATTATCGTTCATTGGATACAATACTGTCAATGAAAAAATCACAATCAACAAGCCTACTTCCACAAGGAGTTTCCAACTGCAGGAAGAAACGTCCAGCCTACAGGAAGTAGAGATCGTCGGCAGAAAAGAAGAAGGATATAAAAATACCGCAACTTTTCTGGGAAGTAAAACGCAGACAAACATCAAAGATCTGCCTCAGTCAGTTTCCTATGTGACCAAGGAATTGATTTTGGATCAAGGGCTGATGCGCGTAGGTGAAACGGTGAAAAACTTCTCCGGAGTAAGCCAGTTCACGTTCTATGACGACATCACTATCCGTGGCTTCCGTATCAACGGCGGAAGCAATACCCAGTTGGTAAATGGGCTGCGCTCCACGTCCGGCTTCTGGAAGCAGCCACTGATCAACTACCTGGAAAGAGTGGAGGTACTAAAAGGCCCCTCTTCAGCACTTTTCGGCAATGCCAGTCCGGGAGGAGTGGTAAACCGAGTAACCAAAAAACCATTGGACATCAATAGAAATAGCTTGAGTTTCTCGGTGGGTAGTTTCAATAATTTTCGAGGCTTGGCTGATTTCACAGGCCCCGCCAATAAGTCAAAGACGCTACTTTACCGATTAAATCTGGGCTATGAAGATACCCAAAACTTCAGAGATTTGCAGTTTGACAAAAACATCGTGGTAGCTCCTTCATTTTCTTTCATTGCATCTGAAAAAACCCGTGTGAATTTGGATTTGGTATTCAACAATTCCAGCAGCCGGCTGGACAGAGGACAATCCACCTTTGAGGACAATTTATATTCCACTCCTATTTCAAGATCTCTCAATACTGCAAATGACTTCTTGAAAGAGCAAACGTACACGATCACCACATCCCTGAACCATCAAATCAGCAAAGACATCAGTTTCAACGCCTCTTACATGAAAACCGGCTACAATGAAGACCTTGTTGAGCACAGATCTTCCAACAGCTATGCTGTAGACGGTGATGGAAACACCATCGGAACTTCGGTAGCCCGTCAGGTTTTTATCAGAAAGAGAGCCAGGTATGTTGATAATCTGTCTGCTTATTTCAACATTCAGAAAAAAACAGGCGACCTGTTCCACAAACTTGTAGTCGGTTACGATTATGCTCAGGAGACTCTACCTGCAGGTGGCTCTCAACTGACTGCAAATGGATATAGAAATGCGACAAATACAGGCTTTATTTTGAGATACAACCCGGCGAACAGGGAAAATTACCTGCTTGATGCCAATGGAAATCCCGTGCCCAACGTTCCCCATTTTGACTTAGAGAATCCTATTGCTTCCCAGACCATGCAGGATATGTCTAAATATTTCTATGCACAAAATAGCTACGACCCGACACGTTACCAATTGAACGGTTTTTATGTTCAGGATCAAATCAGCTTTGGAAAATTGGAAGCGATGATCGGGCTTAGATATGAAGTATATACAGACTTCGAAAACTATCAAAAAGCGGATGAAGAAAAAGTAAATCAGAATGTTTTACTTCCACGATTTGGGTTGGTGTTCAAAGCCAACGAGCACATGAATTTCTACGGCACTTACGTCGAAGGCTACAACCCACAAACGGCATCTACCATCTCCAATCCAAACGCAGGTGGTCCATTTGATCCTTTGATCAGCTCTATGGTTGAATTCGGGATCAAATCAGACTGGTTTAACAAAAGACTTGAGTTAACCACAGGAGTCTATCAAATCGATCAACGGAACACCTTATACCCGGTACCGGGAGAAATTGATCTACTTGAGCAAATCGGCAAGGAATCTGCCAAAGGAGTGGAACTTGACGTAACCGGCAGGATTCTGATGAACTGGAGTATTATGGCTTCTTATGCTTATAATGTGGCGGAAATCACAGAAAGTCCGAATGAAGAAGACCTAAACAGGCAAAAGCCAAACGCACCGAAACATCAGGGAAATCTATGGACTAAATATGAGTTTGACCAAGGTGCTTTGACAGGGTTGGGTGTGGGTTTTGGTGCGAATTTCGTCACAGAAAGAAACCTTTCACTCAGTGCTACCCAAACCATCCCTAGCTATACGCTCTTGAATGCAGCCCTGTTTTATACCACCGGAAATGTACGTCTACAGCTAAACGTCAACAACCTATCCGACAAAACTCACTGGGTAGGCGGTTACGATTACCTGAGACTTTTCCCGGGTGCACCAAGAAATGTATTGGGAACAATCACCTTCTCATTCTAATCCGGAAAAGTGGCGGCTAAAAAATCTAAAAATCTCCTTTGGAAAATCCATCAATGGATCGGTCTCTATGTGGGAATCGTCATTGCAGCGCTCAGTTTAACTGGCGCTGTTGCCGTTTTCATCCCTGAGATCGATGCATTTCTAGAGCGTGGGTATGAACTTAAAGAAATCGGAGATTCATACGCGCCGATGAATGGAATCATATCACAGGTTCAATTGGAAAACCCCGGGTTTAGAGTTTTAGGAGCAATGCCGCCAGCAAAAGCCACTGATCCGCTGATACTGAATATTTTTCTCGAGGCTGGAGTAAAAGACTCCAAACGGTTCCAAGTTTTCATCAATCCATACACAGGAGCGATTTTAGGTCAAAAAAACCACACCGACAGTCTCTCCAATTACTTACGGCAAATCCATGTCCGCCTTATGGATGCCTGGTGGGGAAGACAACTGGTAGGTCTGGCCGGAATAGGATTATTTGTTCTTTGCGTCACGGGATTGCTTATCTATGGGCAATTCATGAAGAATCAACTCTTCGGCGCAATCAGAAAAAAGAACCTTCGCCTTTTAATGGCTGATTGGCACAAGATGGTAGGAATGGCCGCACTGCTTTTCAATCTGATGATTGCCGGTACGGGCGCTTGGCTGGGACTTCAGCCAATTTTGATCAAAGCCTTTGACATCAAAGCTCCGAATACTTTTGTGAGGACAGAGAAGATCTCAAGCCCGGAAGTTGACCTTGACCAAGAATATGATTTTTGGAAAGCGGTAGAAGCTGCAAAAGCCCAAATCCCGGGATTTATCCCAACGCAGGTCATTCCCTCAAAAAACGGCACAAATACAATCGAGGTAAAGGGAGATGCAGGTCATTTGCCATTTGAACCTCATATCTCCCAAGTAGTGCTGGATAAGACCTCACTGGAAATTCTGGATGTTTATGACATCAGAGAGCGGGCATTCTCCGACAAATTCTATTACATGCAGGAAGGTTTGCACTTCGGAAGGTTTGGAGGGATTTTCCTTAAAATCGCCTATGCCCTACTAGCCATTACTTCCGGAGTCCTTTCCATCACCGGTTTTTTCATTTATTTGATCCGTAAGAAAAAGACCGCAGAGGAGAAAGATCTTGTCAAAAAAACCATCTTTATTTACTCGATTTCCACCATCACCCTTATTATTTTGCTGGGGCTGATCACTGTATTTATTGGATATGCATATGCCACTCTACTGATGACTCCGGCAGTATATATTTTCTTGTTCTGCTTCATTTCCTACCGGCTTTTTAGCTATTGGAAGAAGGAAAGCTTATCAAAAGAACCGATTCATGAAAAAGGATAAACAGCTAACAGAACATTATTTATTGCCACTGAACCTCTGTTTCCTCTCTTTCTTTGGGGTTTTTATGTTTTATGAATTGGACAGGTGGCTTATGCTTGATGCTCTGCAATCAGCTTCTTTTATCCCTCTTGTGACCTGCGGACTGGCAACAGTCTTTTTGGCGGGTTCTATCAAATTTCGAAACCCTTATTTCCAAGGGTTCTGTGTCTTACTTTCTCTAGTTGCTTTGATAATATTATTCTGAGAAACATAAAACTCTACTTTTTCCTGAACCTTTTAGCCTAAAATCCTTTTGGGTATATAACTTAATGTGATTATCCGCAATGATGCCAGTAGCCATATTTCCCATGTTTTACTGGACGGAAGACAGATACTTCGACTTCGCTCAGTACAAGTGACGGGTGACAGAAGTGGCCGCTGCGCTAGTGTTTTCCGAATATCATGACATCTTTCTTCCGTTACTGGTAGAAAAGCGGATAATCATATAGTTTTACATTTCACAATTCCCATCATATGCAATTCAATCTTAATCGTTTATTTTCTTCAGCGCTTCTACTTTTTGTTGGATTAGCTGCCAGCTCATGCGCTGAAAAAAAAGCCGAAACAGTCCAATCCGAAGTCTTATCAGAAAAAACCCAAAAATCAAAATCCGATCAAAAAACCATCCTTTTCTTTGGCAACAGCTTGACAGCTGCCTACGGGATCAATCCTGAAGATGGCTTTGCCGGGCTTACCCAATCCCGCATCGACAGCTTAGAACTGGACTACAAAGTGATCAATGGAGGGCTTTCGGGTGAAACTACGGCCGGCGGACTTAGTCGGCTAGACTGGTTTCTGGAAGAAGAACCTGCTGTATTCATCCTCGAACTTGGAGGAAATGACGGGCTTCGGGGAATCAAAGTCACTGAGAGCAAAAACAATCTGATTAAGATCATAGATAAAGTCAGGTCAAAGTTTCCTGAGACAAAAATCATCCTGGCCGGCATGCAGATCCCCCCGAATATGGGTCAGGAATACGCCAAAGAGTTTTCAGCGATGTATCCTGCCGTGGCAAAAGAAAAGAACGTGACACTTATTCCGTTTCTTTTGGAAAATGTGGGAGGAATTCCTGAACTAAATCTCCCAGATGGAATTCACCCTACCGAAGAGGGGCATAAAATTGTATTTGAAACCATCTGGCCATATATAAAAAATACTATTGAGTAAGAGCCATGATTTGATTGGTGAAAATACACCGATAAAACTTCCATGAAATGCGGCGCGCAGACCTTAGTGGATATACCGAAAGTATTCTTTGAGACGCAGCCCACGGCACAAAAAAAACCTAAAACTCAGCCATTTGAGCTGAGTTTTTTTATTGTTTTACCAAGAATGTTTTTAATTTCATAATTAACTAATAGTTAAATGAAATGCGCGATTCTTTTTTTACGCTAGCGCTCCTAATAGGACTACTATCAGCGTGTGGCAGCCCGGAAAGAAATAAAACGGCAATGGATTCAACCGTTACACTTGAATTAGAATTACGGGACTCATTGGATCTTGATTTTTTAGGTTCTCCCATTCTGGCTTCTACCAATCCGGAGGGAAGCAGATTTGCATTCTTTGATTACCCTTCAAAAAAAATCATCATTTCGGACAAATCCGGGAAAATCCTTGATACACTGTCGAAAAACGGGGATACACCTGACTCCTATGGTTTTTTGATTGATCTTCCGGTGATCTGGGGAAATGATCAGCTTATTCAAGTCGGTATGAACGGGATCTTTATATACAATCAAGACGGCAATATGCTGAAGAAGATAAAGCATCCCGAGGATATGGGAGGCGCAGCATTTATGTCTATACCCGGTAAAACTTCCAAAATTGCCCTGTTCGACAATGTCCCCTATCTACTAATGAATTCTATCAGAACTAAAGATACATATGCCGGAGAGCAGAAATTTTACGACACATATAAAGCGCTAGAGCTAGTCAATTTGGAAACCGGAGAATCCAAAGACTTCGGCTCATTTGAAAAGGGAAGTTTATTCCATAACGGCAAAGGATTTATCCAAAGCGATTACCTTCCTGCTTTTGCAGAGAGCAAAGGAAAATTATACCTCTCACATGGTGGCGAGCCAAAAGTTTGGATTTATGACTTTACTCCCGAAAAATCGACACTTGACACTACGCTAGCCCTCGACATCCCAAATCTATTCCCGATTGAAGGAGTGGACCGCAAGGAACTCTCAAAAGGCAGTTATTCGATACACGGCGGTAATGCTGCTATAAAAAATATTTTTGTGCAAAAAGGAAAGATACTGATCTTCTATTTCCCCGGTCTGGATCCTAGGGAAATGGAAGAGGCACAAAAATTATGGAGTGAAGGAAAAGAGGAAGAAAGCAGCGCTTTTTATGAAAAATTACAGAAAAAATCACCTCCCGGTATTTTGGTTTATGATGAATCCAGTTTAGAATATCTGGGGCAATTGAAGTATCCGCAAAACACAAATACGGGAGGATTCCTTACCGACGGTGAGTATATATATTTCCAGAGGATTCCCCCTGAGGATATAGAGGAAGATTTTTTAAGGATTTACAAAATGAAACTGGTCGAAAAATGAAATACAGACACTTTTTACTCACTTTCGCAACCGCCTGTTTTTTCGCCTGCTCATCATCAGAAAACACTGAGGACACGAATTCCGAATCCTCCAATGAATGGGAACTGCAGATTGTGGATTCTATACAGGTGGATTATCTGGGAAATATCTCAACTGGTGATTTCAAAGATGGACTAGGTTTGCTCTATGACTACACTGCCAACTCTTTAATCAAAATCGATTATGATGGTAAGGTGTTAACTACACTAACATTTCCAAAAGAAGGCCCAAAGTCTATTCCTTTTATTTCCACTGTCAAAATTGATCCAGATGGCAATCCCTATATCGGACACTACCGGGGGCCTTTTTATGAATTAAATGATGACCTTTCAGTTAAAAGAAACATTGAAATGCCTTTTCCATCCCAATCTTTCGGGGGTCTGATGGATGACAAATCCTTGGGATTTTGGGAAAATGATATAATTCTTCATTATCCTGGAAGAGATGAAGTAAGCCCTTACACTGACACCTATCTAAGTGACAATTTTTTGCTCGAAAAGTTAAATCCTGCTACCGGAGAAAGTAGCCCCTTAATCAGAACACCTGACACTTCAAAATTCAGTACTGGTTTGCTCTATGAAAGACCGGCCATATCATTTACGGTAAATGAAAATGACTTATTGCTTTACTTCAACAATGAGCCTAAAATCCACAGATTCAGTCTGCTTGATTCTGGGCGGCACATAGAAACCATAGATCTTAACCCCACGAAATTTATCGAAGCTCCAGAATTGAAAGACAAAACAGAAAACTATGGCTACGAAAGACTGGTCGAAGGTAATATTTACGGAGTTTTTGCAGATGAGAGTCTATTTGTCGTGCATTATTCTGAAGGGATTTCAGAAGATGTTTTTGGAGATAACGAATTCAACTTCCCTGAGGACTTTCCAAAATTGATCGAATTAAACCACTTTAATTTCAGAGTTTACAGTAAGAATAATGGTTGGTCAAACGAGATTCCCATTCCTAAAAAAGTTGATAAAATCTTTGCAATGGAATCGCCCACCCAACCCTTTTTCGCTCTCCGTAACGATGAATATCTAGGTGAAGAGGAGGATTATTTGACTTTTTATAAACTTCTATTAGTACAGAAATGAAAAACCTAACCTACCTATATCTCTTCCCATTTGCTTTTAGCTTAATCGCCTGCTCTGGTGAAAAGGAGGAAACAAAAACCTCCACTCCACTTACAGAACAATCTTTGGGATTTGAAATCTACGATTCACTGGTGGTGGATTACCTTGGCAATCTCTCTCTGATGGACATCAGTCCTGATGGAAAATCCTTTCTGCTAAGGGATCAAACTACAGATTCTATATTGGTGTCAGATATTGAGGGTGAGATTCTTTACCAGTACAAGTTAAGTGGTGAGGGGCCAAACCAATATCAATCCAATCTCTATGGAAAAAGCAAGTTCTTAACTAGCAATGAGTTTCTGATCCCTACTACTGCCGGAGTTTACAGGTATAACATTCAAGGCCAATTGCAGAAAAAATACACTCCGGACTTTACTCCAAGGGCTCAAATCATCATTGGCGGTGCAGATAATTTATTCATAAAGGGAGACCGGCTTTTCCTTAACCTCCCAGGACGGGGTTCGGATGATTTTGGCAGCCAAGGCATTGACTATCAGAAAAAATCCACTCACATCGAAGTTCTAGACCTACAAACTGAGACCTATGCTCCAGCTATCCCCTTCCCGATCACATCCAAATTCAGCAGCAAAGAAAAAGCCTATAAATTCTTCTCCTCCTATCCCGCCATTTCTATAGACAGTGATAGCCTTTACATTGCCTACAGACACGAACCGAAGATTTTCGCCTATCCATTAGCAGATTTATCCACTTTAGCTTCGACGAAAGTTATTCCCTTTGAATCTTTTTTTGAAAACGAGCCCAAAAGTGCCCAAGTAGATGACAACATCAATATTAGTGAATTGTATGCAGGTACGATTAACAGCCTTATAGCGATGGGAAATCAACAGTTTTTAGTGGATTATCTTGCAGGATTGACAAGTGAAGAATATGAGGAGACAGTAGGCAAAGCAGGTGAAGACATGAACAAACAATGGGAAGAATTAGGAAAAATCAACAAGGGAGGACTGGTTATCTTTAACGGAAAAGAAATCAGTTCTCCAATTACAAACCGGAAATTCTCGGCAATCTGGACAAATACATTTCTAAGGATGAAATCTGGTTTTCCCTTAACTTCTCCGAAGCCGAAAACGACTATTCTGTAATCTATAAAACACGGCTGGTAGCCAAATAAACGGAAATTATTGATCTCAGTCCTACCAATTCCGTTCTGCTTCCGGAGAAGCAGCACAACTAGAAGAACTGCTCAAAATAAAAGCCCGGCGATCAACCGGGCTTTTATAAAGTTTAAATCTTTCGATTAGAATAATCTAAAACCTACGGATAATATCCATTGGTTTGTTCGCTGATCGGTATTGAACCCCGCCACGTTTCCGGTAAACTTATCCAAAGCACTTTCGTATTTCGCATCGATTATCAAGTTACCTATATCTATACCAACGCCGGCTTGATAGCCAAGAGTGGCATTTCTAAAATCTGTATCCTGTACAGTTTGTCCTGCTTCTTTCAGCTTCGAATTCACATTGATACTTGCTATAGGACCTGCCTGCACTCTCAGCAACTTCAACACCTTAATGCCCACCATCACCGGGATATCTACCCGGTTAAAATTCGCATCATATTGCTTATCATCCGGACCAAATGAAAACTGTCCCTGAGTCTGGGTGAACAATGCTTCCGGCTGAAGATATAATCCCCCCAAGTCGATTCTGGCAAAAGCTCCAATGTGGTATCCGAATTTGGAATCTCCATTTTTAAATTGATCACTTTTAAGATTCAATTTGGTCTGACTAAGACCCACCTTCGGACCTATAGAGATCCCCTGGGAATAGCCCGTGAGCGCAATTACCAGCAGTGCTAAGGAAAGAATGATTTTTTTCATGGTTATATGTAATTGGTTTAGTATGCTTACTAACGACAGAATTTAAGAAAAATTAGCAATTCTCTTGCCAAGAGAATAACATATTGCACGAAAAAAGGAAATCCGAAGATTTTCTTTTTCAACTAACTTACTACCAAGAGCCTATGCCTCCTGCTGAACTCCCATCACACCTAACATATTCAGTAACAACAGGATAATTACGATCGGACATATATACTTTATAAAAAACATCCAAGCTGCTCTAAACGGCCCTTTGAAGCCGGGCGCACCTGATGCTAATTCATCGGCGTAATCGGACAGCTTGGATCCCCAACCTGTATATAAAGACAACATCAAACATATCACTATTACGGCAAATGTGCCAAACACAAAATCCATTATCCCAAAGAATCCTGTTAGTCTGGAACCAAAGAAGTTGATATGCAAATCAGCAAAGAAAGTACCCGGGATTTGCGAAAGGGCAGAGGGTACGGAAAGAGCCATCGCTGCTATACCGACAGTCCAGGTAGCACGTTTCCTATTCCATTTTCTATCATCAATCAAGTATGCCACCGGTACTTCCAACATGGAAATAGTAGAAGTCAATGCAGCAACCATAAGAAGGATAAAGAATAAACCTCCCACGATATTCCCGCCAGGCATAGCATCAAAGACTTTGGGAAGTACATCAAACACCAAAGCCGGTCCTGCTGCAGGATCTTTGCCCGGAAGAAGAGCAAATAAAGCCGGGAAAATCATCAATCCTCCCAAAAGTGCGACTGAAGTATCCATACCGGCGATCCAGCCGGCAGATTGAATAATATTGGATTTCTTGGGCAAATAAGATCCAAAGGTGATCATCAAACCCCATCCCACGGACATAGAAAAGAAGGCCTGTCCCAAGGCCTGAAGTACTACTGTTCCATTTATTTTAGAGAAATCAGGCTTTAAATAATACTCAATACCCGCAGAAGCCCCTTCCAATGTCACTGATCTACCTGCAATGAATATGATAATAATAAATAAAACCGGCATCAGGAATTTGGATGCTTTTTCTATACCTCCAGACACACCGCCGAGTACAATAACAACCGTCATCAGTATAAATACAAATGTCAATGGAATTACATATAGGGGTGTTTTTACAAACTCAGCAAAATCAATGGGGATATTGATAATCTCCGTAAAAATATATCCCACAGTCCAGCCTGCTATTACTGAATAATAACTGAACACAAAAAAACACATAATTACGCAAAGAACTCCTGCGCTTTGCCAAAAGCGATTTCCTCCGGTCTCCCGAATAGCCCCAATGGGATTTTTACCTGATTTTCTACCTAATGCTATTTCATTAAACAATAATGGCAAAGCTATCAACAGTACACATAAAATATATACAAAAACGAAGGCACCTCCTCCGTTTTCACCGACTAGATATGGAAACCTCCAAATGTTACCCAGGCCTACTGCGGAACCCGCCGCGGCCATGATAAAACCTAGACTGGATCCCCATTGACCTCTTTCTTCGGTATCGTTGCTAACTGCCATAAATTATTCTAAAGTTAAATAAAGGGTATATAAACTGCTTTTTAAGATCGGGCTAAGATAATTTGTTTTGCTAAAATACCAATTGCCGCCCGGAAAGTTTTAGGCTCAAAACCAAGCTGTTCCCGAGCTTTTGTGATAATAAAACCTGTTTTTAAAGGTCTTTTTGCCAGCTGTGTAAACGTGCTCGAATCAGCCCGCTTTATTAATTCTTTGTTAAGCCCAAAGAACTCAGCCGTGATATTTGCCATCTCATAGGGGGTCAGAAAATCAGGTCCCGAAATATTAAAAATCCCTGTTGCTTCTTTTTCGGCAATCAAAATACAACCTGCAGCCAGATCCTCAGCAAGCGTAGGAGTACGGAATTGATCATCTACCAACGGGATTTCTTTGCCTGCCTCCAATGATGATTTCACCCAAAGCACGATATTCGTCCGGCTCATATCATGGGCTATCCCAAACACCAATACTGTGCGGGCAATTGCCCATTTAGTCTTACAGGCCATGACCATCTGTTCTCCTTCCAGTTTAGTCTCCCCATAGTAATTGACGGGGGCTGGCTCTGCATTTTCGTCCAGAGGACCTTCTTCTCCCGAGAAAATAAAATCTGTAGACAGGAATATAAAATGCGCTTGTGCTGCTTCGGCAGCTTTGACCAAATAAGCCGTGGCATTGACATTGGCATCGTAGCAAGCAGCTTGATTCAATTCGCATTGATCTACATGGGTCATCGCCGCGCCATGGATAATGATATCAGGATTGATTTGGGCCAATGCTATCCCCACCTCTTCTCCATTCGTAATATCAAGAGAAACGTATTCGAATCCAGTTCCCGGCAACCTACATTCGCCTTTGCCACTGGCTATTACCTGAAATGCTCCTTTTTCCACTAATTGAGCTACAAGCTTTTGACCAAGCAGCCCATTTGCGCCGGTGATAAAAACTTTCTTCTTACTTCTCATCTGCATAGGTATAGCCATATTCTTTTTCAATTTTCTTTCGGGACATTTTATCAACAGTGACCTTCATGAACACAGGCTCTACCGGTCGATCCCGCTGGGTAGGTAGATTTGAAATCGCATCGGCTACTTCAAGTCCCTGGATTACTTCTCCGAAAACAGTGTACTCCTTATCCAAATGCGGTGTCCCGCCTACAGTGGTATAGGCTTCTATCTGCTCAGCCGTAAAATCCTTAGTCAACTTAACATTCAATGATTTTTCCAATTCCTCTCTTTTGGAGAGAAGTATTGTGGTCAGACTATCGTATTTCTGCTCATTGTAGAGTCGGGTGTACTGCTTTTTCAATTCTGCCTGACTTCCCAGCTCCATATATTTCATAAAAGCCTTCTGAAGTGCTGCCATATCCGTGGTCAATTCCAGTTCCTCGTATACTTTTCCTATCACTATGTAGAACTGTGAGCCGCTTGATCTTCTTTGCGGATTGATGCCGTCTCCCTGACGGGCCGCGGCAATCATTCCTTTTTTGTGGTAATGGTTTGGGCGAATCTCCGCCGGCAACGTCGGCCATTCCTGAGCTGGCAAATTCTCCTTAGTGAACACATCTCCTCCCTGAACCATGAAATTTTTGATCACACGCTGAAATTCCGTGGAATCAAATCTGCCGGCTTCAGCCAGTTTGATGAAATTGGATTTGTGCTCAGGCGTGTCGTCAAAGAGTACTGCCACTATGTTGCCGTGACTGGTCTCTATAGTGATTACATAATCTTTATTAGCTGCACAGGCGAATGAGCTGGCACAAAGGAAGAGAAAAAGTAATGTTCTTAGAAATCTCATTTATTCAGTGTTGTTTTGATTTGATCCAATATGATTTTCCCTCCTGCAGCAAAAACCTGATCAGCCAAGTCTCTCCCCAGCCTTTCGGGCTCTTCGGCATTTCCTTCTATTACAATCGAAATGCGCTCTTTACCATCTAAACTCACAATTCCCCCTGTTAGGCTAAGCCGCTTTCCATCAAGGTCTGCCAAGGCAAACACAGGGATGCTACACCCTCCTTCCAGCACTCTGAGATAAGCCCGCTCGGCACGTAGCCTCATAGATGTTTCAGGGTGATCACATGCGGATGTGATCATAGCCTTCACATCCGGATCTAATTTCTGCGCTGCCTCGATGGCCACGGATCCCTGTCCCACTGCCGGTGTAAATTCATTGAGATCCAGTTCCTCCACGATCATATGGTCATATTCCATACGGTGCACTCCTGCGTATGCGAGCAATAAGGCATCACAAAGTCCTTCTTCCATTTTGCGGATACGGGTTTGTAGATTTCCCCGAACCTCCACCGTTTTCACATGCGGATAAAAATGCTTCAAGGTAGAAATCCTGCGTGTAGATGAAGTCCCCAACACAATATCTTGCTTCAACGAAACTTCTTTGTTATGGGAGACAAGCACGTCATTTTCTTTTTCACGCTCGGTAAAGGCTATAATTTCAAAACCTTCCGGCAAATTGGATTGCATATCCTTTGCACTATGTACGGCAATATCGATTCTTCCATCCAGCAACTGATCTTCAAGTTCCTGAGTAAAGACCCCCTTGCTGCCAATTTTGGCAATGGAAACATCGAGAATTTGATCACCTTTGGTATCAATGATTACAATTTCAGTACGCAGTCCTGCTTTTTGCAAAAGTTCCTCCACATGATACGCCTGCCAGAGTGCCAACTTGCTTCCACGTGTACCTATTTTCACTAATTGACTCATTGGCTTGATATTTTCATAGGGCGTTTGTTCACCCCTTCTTCTATAAATTTCACGATTGCAGCGGCTATATCTATCCCCGTGGCTTTCTCTATACCCTCCAGCCCCGGAGAGCTGTTTACCTCCAAAATCAACGGCCCTCTTGCAGATTGAAGCATATCTACACCGGCCACATCCAGGCCAAGTGCTTTCGCAGCTCCCAATGCTGCTTGCTTTTCTGCCCGGCTTAACTTGATAATGGTAGCTTTTCCACCTCTGTGAAGATTGGAACGGAATTCACCCTCCGCGCCTTGACGTTTCATAGCACCGACTACTTTCCCATTCACTATGAAAGCACGTATATCGGCACCCTTGGCCTCTTTGATAAATTCCTGAACAATAATCCTGGCTTTCAAACCATGGAAAGCCTCGATCACAGATTGACTGGCTTTTTTTGTCTCTGCCAAAACCACTCCAAGCCCCTGAGTACCTTCGAGCAACTTGATAATCAAGGGAGCTCCACCGACATGCTCAATGATTTGCTTTTCTCCTCCTTTGGAAAAATTCGTGAAGGCCGTCTTCGGCATCCCCAAACCTGCACTGGACAAGATCTGTAAGCTTCTCAGCTTGTCCCGGCTTCTTACTATCGCCTGAGAATTCACTGCCGAGAAAGCCCCCATGAGTTCAAACTGGCGAACCACAGCTGTGCCGTAAAAAGTGACCGAAGCACCCACTCTGGGAATTACAGCATCTATATCAGTGAGTTTTTCTCCTTTGTAGATGATAGAAGGCCCCTCCTGCTCGATGATCAAGTCACAAATACTATGATTTACAATTGTCGCTTCATGCCCTGCTTTCTGAATCGCTTCAAAAAGCCTTTTGGTAGAATACAAATTTGGGTTCCTGGATAGGATTGCAATTTTCATGTGAAAATTTTTAGAGGGTATGAGGCATGTTCATGACTCGTAAGGTAAATCGGTAATCAGCTTATTTTTTTCTGTATTGTCTAGCCAGATTGACTTTGCATACATCTACAAGAAAACGATTTCTAAGGATTTTCCGGCCAAGGAGAATCGCATTTCTCATACTTGATCTATCCGACAGTGTAAACTCTGCCGGATAGATTTCACCGGCAAGTTCAAAGGTAGTTTCTATCAAATAGCGAACCTCTGCATGACCGAATGAATTTTTCACCTTTTTCTCCCTGAAATGCTCAAAAGTAACCAGATTCCCTGTATATGATTTGTGTCCTGGCAGTAAGGGTTGGAATCGCAACACGCGCTTCCCGTTCACTTCGATTACTTCCAGATTCTCCGCATGAATGCTACTTGTATAAGCTCCTGTATCCACTTTTGCCCAGACTAACTTTAGCCCCAGATCAGGGAGAGAGACCTTTTCTTTTCTGCCAATTATTTTTTGATCCATATCAGCTGATTTTAGCCATCAATCTCGTCACATTCATAGAAAGATCCGTGAAGATAAACTTAGCGTTGCCATTTCTCTCCAGATGGTAATGAGCCGTATTGAAATCTCCATAGAGTTTACCTACGTGCTCTTCCTTGAGAACTTTTCCGCTGATTTTATTGACAAAATCCCGATCCTCGTCATGGGTACGCAGGAGTTCGTCCAGGCCGGCATTTTTCAGAAGAATCTCGCGAAGGACATTCAGCCCCGTCAAGACAAGGGATTTTTGTGCTTCTTTATCTGATTTGTGAAAATCATCTGCCAGCCCAAAAATGCTTTTGAAATCGGCTTTGTAACAGGACAAAAACCACTCTCTGATTTTTTTCACCTGTAGATCTTCTACCTGCTCCACTAACCTATATGCTTCACGTAAATTACCATCTGCCAGCATTGCAATCTGATCAGCGGAAGATTCATCGCAGAGTCCCTTTTCGATAAGATGGTTTTTCACTTCTTCATCTGAAAACCCACGGATGGTCACTTTCTGTGTCCGGGAAAGTATAGTGGTCAGGAGCTGATCTGCATGGCCTGTCACCAATATAAAAAGTGTCTTGGGTTGCGGCTCTTCGAGAATTTTCAGCAGCGCATTTGCTGCCGAAGAGTGCAAAAATTCAGGTGCCCAGATCATCATGATTTTATACCCTCCCTCGAAAGACATCAAAGAAAGGGCTTGAATGATTTTGCGCGCAGCACCTTTGGAAATATTTAATTGCTTCTTCTCAAAATTATTGAAATAGATAAAATCATGCACGTTTCCATAAGGATGTTCTGTCGCAAACTTTCTCCAATTTGTCAGAAGATCGACCTTTTCATCATCTTCTTTATCATCTTCCTTTGCGGTGGCAATAGTCGGAAAGGCGAAATTCAGATCGGGCAGCACCAAACGGCTCATCCGCTGGCAAGAGGCACAAATCCCACAGGAATCTGTAGCACCGGGATTCTCACAGTACAAATAGGTGCACAGTGCCAGAGCCATAGTCAGATTAGCTGAACCTTCAGGTCCATGAAACAGCAATGCATGCGCCAAATGATTGTTTTTGACAGCATTGATTAGGTTTTCTTTGGTTTCGGGAAGTCCCGGTATATCTGCGAATTGCATGGATTAATAAATCAGGATGAGGTTTCCCAAATTCTATAGTTTTTGGTCATTTCGAAAATCAAACGCAATATTTCTTGTTCGTCCCTGTTCATTCCTATTCCTCTCCTTGCCATTACGGCCTGTGCTACTTCTATAAATTTCGGAAACAAAAAGGTAGAGAATCCCTCTGCTCCACCCCAAGCAAAGGAAGGAATAAATTTACGGGGAAATCCCGGGCCAAAAACATTGGATCCGATACCAACCACAGTTCCTGTATTGAACATGGTATTGATGCCGCATTTGGAGTGGTCTCCCATCATCAGGCCACAAAACTGCAAACCCGTGTTGGCATAATTTCCTACCGTATAATCCCAAAGCTTCACCGGTGAATAGTTGTTTTTCAGATTGCTGGTATTTGTATCAGCTCCCATATTACACCATTCACCTATCACAGAATTCCCCAAGAAACCATCATGACCTTTGTTGCTGTAGCCAAATATCACTGAGTTGGATACTTCACCTCCAACTTTGGAATGAGGACCCACGGTAGTATCTCCTTTTATTTTAGCTCCCATGTTGACTGTAGAACTCTCACAAAGTGCAAATGGCCCACGGATCAATGCACCTTCTTGAATCTCCGCGTTTTTACCAATATAAATAGGCCCATTGTCCGCATTCAATACTGCTGCACGAATCACGGCACCCTCTTCGACGAAGATATTCTCAGGCGAATACAGCTTAGTATGAGAATCAGTTAAATCTGCTGATTTTCTACCTCGGGTGATTAAGTCAAAATCCTTTTTGATTTCAGTACCATTGAATTGGAAGATATTCCAAGTCTTCAACACCAGTATCGGCTCAGAATCCATCTGGACATTTTCCCTCCCCTTCACAGCGGCAAGATTCTTTTCTGTTTCGCCTAGGTAAGCAGCCATTAATGTTTTCCCGAAATAAAGTGCCTGATTAGAAGAAAGAGACTTCAACAACCCCAAACTATTGCCGTCGGGAAGCCAAGCACCGTTTATAGCCAGTGTATTTCCTGCTTTGCGCGGAAATTTGGTTTGCAGATAACCTTGGGTAAGAAATGACACCTCCACATCAGTGATCCTTTCCCATTTCTCAGAGATTTTCAGAATCCCCACACGGATATCCGCAACCGGCCTGGTAAAAGTAAAAGGAAGCAATGATCCGCGGATCGTGGGATCGTCAAACAATAAAATAGAGTCCATGAGGCAAAAATAAAAAAGTCTCCCGGAATCCATGCTCCAGGAGACTTATTAGCCTGAGATAAGAAAGAATTACTTCTTCTGAGCGTATCTTCTGTTGAATTTCTCAACACGACCCGCAGTATCAAGCATCATTTTCTTACCTGTGTAGAACGGGTGAGACTGAGAGCTCACTTCCACCTTGAACAGAGGATATTCGTTGCCATCTTCCCAAGTGATTGTCTCGCTTGTTTCGATAGTTGATTTAGTAAGAAATTTAAACTCGCTAGAAGTGTCGTAGAAAACGACGTCTCTGTAGTTTGGATGGATATCAGCTTTCATATTATTGCTAGTTATATAGTACCTCTTTCAAATGAGGCACAAAGCTACCCTTTTTCAGAAAATCCACCAAATCTTTGCCAAGTATTTCTAAGTCAATTGATCAAAAGGACTTGAAAAGTCGATTCCAGAACACAAAAGAAGGCTTTTTTGATGAGATAGTTTTTAGATTTTCAATACTTCAGCCCCATTATCATGAATGTTTTTTAGATTTAGTCAATGCTAAAGATATTCTGTTCCCGCCCGAGCTTCTGCCTACTTATATTTATAGGCACATTTTTGCTTTCGTTTTTTGCCTTTTCGCAGGGAAGCTATATTCCATTCGACAGGGATTATTACCAAAAGATCGAACGCTATGAAATTCTTCAGGGCAGGAATAACCAAATTTTCCATACCGGAGCAAAACCTTACAGAAGAGATCATGTAGCCGCATACTTGGATAGCCTCTCCAGAGATGCCGTGATCCGTTCTAGATCTGACCGGTTCAATCTTGCCTATCTGAGCCAAGACAATTGGGAATTTATCAGCCAAGAAACGCCGGAATCAAAAAAACCTTTCTTAAAAGGGCTATATCGCAGACCCGGAGACTTTGCACATTATTATAGTGATGAGTTTGATATCCATGTGAGTCCTGTCATCTACCTAAACGGCGGTATTGAACAGGACAACAATCAAAACCCAAATCGACTTTCCCGCGGAGTAGTTCTTCGTGGATCTATTGATAAGAAAGTGGGTTTTTACACTTATTTCACTTCCTCTGAAGCGTTTTTTCCAAGCTGGGTAAAAGGCTACGCAACGCACAATGGTGCTGTTCCGGGAGAAGGTTTTTGGAAAGAATATAATGAGGGTGGCTACAGTTATTTCTCAGCGTTGGGTCATGTGAGTTTCAATATCACCAAACATATCCAAGTGGAAGTAGGTCATGACAGAAACTTTATCGGGGAAGGCTATCGATCTTTTTTGCTGTCGGACTTTTCCAATCCCTACATGTTTGTGAAGTTAAATACGCAGGTTTGGAAATTCCAACTGACCAATATCTGGTCGCAGATGACTGCTGATGTGGACTATGATAGAGGCAGGCCAACTGACGGAAGATATCCGCAGAAATGGTTTTCCTTTCATCGACTGGGTTTCAATGTAGGCAAAAATCTTAATCTGGGATTCTTTGAGTCCGTGATGACTGATAAGGCCGATTTCAATTACTACAATCCTATTGTCTTTTACCGTTGGGTGGAGCAATCACTCGGCACACCGGACAAAGTGATGCTGGGTATGGATTACAAATGGAATTTCTACCCTTCCATGCAGCTTTATGGACAATTTTCGCTGGATGAATTTGTTTTCTCTGAGTTTTTCGGTCAAGACGGCAAAGGATCCAAGCGGAACAAATACGGGCTGCAAGCAGGCTACAAGTACATTGACCTGTTTAAAATATCAAACCTTGACTTACAGTTGGAGTATAATTCGGCAAGACCCTATACTTTTCAGGAGAAATTCGATTTTCAATCCTATAGCAATTGGCGGACACCGCTGACTCATCCCAGAGGGGCCAACTTTCGGGAAATGTTGGGGATCCTCCGATACCAGCCTATCCCAAAACTAAACTTGACTTTACTGGGCATGTACCAACTCTATGGTAGCGATCCAGACGAGGAAACAAACTGGGGCGGTGATATCCTGAAAAACAGACTTGTGGGGAGCCCGACTGGTTTATTTGGAAATGAGATCGGACAGGGAATCGAAAACAAAGTGATACAGACAAATCTGAATGCCAGCTTTATGCTTCGCCATAATTTCTTCATTGATGCATCACATACGCTCAGAAGGAGAACGGCTCAAGACTTGGACAGTCCGGAGACCTCCCAATACTTGCAACTGGCTTTCCGTTGGAATTTCATCAGACCGGATTACAACTATTGAACGTAAGCCTCGGCGGGCTATTTTACGTACCTTTCGGGATTATTCTATGAATAACAGTTTATGAAAACTTACCTGCGGATACTTTCCTATGCCAAGCCTTACGGGAAATTCGTGCCTATTTATATCATTTACGCATTTCTTGCCATTGTTTTCGGACTGCTGAATTTCACGTTGCTCAAGCCACTTTTTGATGTAATCTTCGAGCAAGTGGATCCCATATCACTTACCCAATATGCCGAAAAGCCTGAATTCAGCTTTTCTCTGGCCTACTTCTCCCATCTCTTCAACTACAATTTCCTACAGATCGCGGAGGAGTACGGAAAAATGGGCACACTATATTATGTCTGTGCCATCATCGTCATTTCGGTTTTCCTTTCTAACCTATTCACCTACTTGTCCGGAGTAGTTTTGGCAAAAGTCCGTGCGATTGTCATCAAACGCATGCGCATGGACATTTTCGGGCAGGTCACCAAGCTTCACATCGGCTACTTCAGCAACGAGCGGAAAGGTGATCTGATGTCCAAGATGACCAATGATGTGCAAGAAGTCGAAAACACCATAGTACAGTCGCTTCGTGTAGTATTCCGTGAGCCCGTTACCATTATTCTATATTTCTCGGTACTCTTCTTCATGTCTGCCAAGCTGACACTTTTCACCATATTGATCATTCCGATTACCGGTGCGATCATCGGAGGCATTACCAGAAGGCTCAAGAAAAAGGCTGTACAAAGCCAGGAATCTCTGGGAAGAATTGTGAATATCCTCGATGAAACCCTAGGCGGAATGCGGGTAATCAAAGCCTTCAATGCAGAGCGATTTATGAATGGCAAATTCGATCAAGAAACTGATTACTATGCCGGCGTAAATGTCAATATGGCCCGAAAGAATGAGCTCGCCTCTCCTATTTCCCAGTTTCTAGGTGTATTTGTGGTAGCAGGGATATTGGTCTACGGAGGAGGACTGGTCCTCAGCGGCAATTCTGATCTCGGTGCTTCAGACTTCATTACTTACATTATCATATTCACCCAAGTCTTAAATCCAGCAAAAGAAATATCCCGTGCTGTAAGTAGTATTCAGCGGGGAATTGCCTCGGCAGAGCGTATTTTCACCGTAGTCGATACTCCAACTCAAATCAGCTCGCCTGCCAGTCCGGCCACATTGGGTTCTTTTGAACAATCAGTAGAAGTCAAAAATGTGAGTTTCGCCTATCAAGATCAATGGGTACTGAAAGACATTAATTTCACCTTGGGCAGAGGTAAAACAATAGCGCTTGTCGGGCCTTCCGGAGGAGGGAAATCTACGCTGGCAGATTTGATCCCAAGATTCTACGATCCTACTGAAGGAGAAATTCTTCTGGACGGGAAAAATCTAAAGGCCTTTGATATCAAAGATTTGCGTAGCCTGATGGGAATAGTGACACAAGAATCCATCTTATTCAATGATACAGTCTTCAATAACATCGCATTTGGAGTGGATGGCGCCACAGAGGAACAGGTAGTGGAAGCTGCGAAAATTGGCAATGCACATGAATTTATTGAAAAAATGGAAGGTGGATATAAAACTTCAATTGGAGAACGCGGTTCCAAACTTTCCGGCGGTCAAAGACAGCGGCTTAGCATAGCCAGAGCCGTATTGAAAAACCCTCCAATTTTAATACTTGATGAAGCAACATCTGCCTTAGATTCCGAATCTGAGCATTTGGTGCAAGAAGCACTCACCAAGCTAATGAGCAATAGAACGACCCTTGTGATCGCACATAGACTTAGCACGATTCAGCATGCGGATGAGATTTTGGTCATTGAGCAGGGAAAAATTGTTCAGAGAGGAACACATTCGGAGCTAAGTCAAACAGAAGGCTTGTATCAGAAGCTTTCTAGTATTCAGTCGGTTTAGTATATTCGTTAAAACTAATTCTAAATCCCGTGAAATCACGCATGTCGAAGATGAGACGCAAACCAAGATTATCATCTCTTTCAGGATATAGCCACTAAAAATCAAATTATAATCATATGAAAAAACTTCACCAAATCCTTCAAATAGCCCTTTTAGTCTATTTTGGTGCTTTTCTTATTTTCTTCATTGCCTTTGACACCCTGGGAGGGATCTTCGGAATGGAGGAAATCACATCAGATTCCATGGTGACCGTAATAATGATTGGTTTAATCCTATTTCTTGCTGCTTGGGGCAGTAGCTATGCGGCATACAGCAGTCTTTCTTCCCAAATCAAAAAGATGGAAAGCGAAACACATGCGCTTAAAGCCAAGATTTATGATTTCGAACATCCGGCTGCTCCTGCAAAACCGATTGCCCGGCCAGCCACCAAACCGACACAAGATTCGGATCAGAGTAATATTGCTCCACGCCAGAATTTCACAGACGAATAGCATTTATCCAAAATTCATTCCTCAAGGAAACCTTACCGGTTTCCTTTTTTTATGTACCTGCTAAAAGTGCCTTAATGTCTATTTTCAGAAACTTTTTATGGAAACTTGTGACACTTGATGCCGGAGCCCCTTGGGCGCTCTTCAGCATTGAATCTGATCGGACTGAAACAAAGAATGTTGCCGATCAACATCCTGAAGTGGTTGAAGAATTAGATAGCCTTTGGCACCATTGGGCTGAGAAAAACAATGTCATTCCAAAGCCATAAACTGTCCCCAAAACTGCTTTCGAGGGAAATTTATGTAAATTCATAAGAATTTTATTTTCCTAATGCCTTATATTAATGAAACCAATTAGGTTTCCTTTTTTTGTAAATTATGGTAGCTAAAACTTTTGGAAGCGCAGTATCGGGCGTAGATGCCAATATTATCACGATAGAAGTGAATGTGGGACAAGGCACCAGTTTCTTTATGGTGGGACTTCCCGATTCGGCTGTAAAAGAATCACAGCAGCGGGTGGAAAGTGCCCTGAAATATTATGGATACAGAATGCCACGACAAAAAGTCGTGATAAATCTGGCTCCGGCAGATGTCCGCAAAGAAGGTTCTGCTTATGATCTGCCTATTGCAATGGGGATTTTACAGGCTTCTGAGCAGGTGGGATTTCCTGAACTTGGGGATTATGTACTCATGGGCGAACTCTCGCTGGATGGTAATCTCAGACCCATCAAAGGCGTACTTCCAATAGCAATAGAAGCAAGAAAGAAAGGCTTCAAGGGCTTTATCCTTCCTTTGGAAAATGCAAAAGAAGCCTCTATCGTCAATAATCTGGATATAATAGGAGTGGAAACGATGCAGCAAGCCACTGATTTTTTGATGGGAGAATTGCAGATACCCCCCCTAGTGACGGATACACGTGAGATTTTCTACCATTCGCTGGATGATATTGAATTTGACTTTGCTGATGTACAGGGGCAGGAAAACATCAAGCGTGCGATGGAAATCGCAGCAGCCGGTGGGCACAATGTAATCATGATAGGTCCTCCCGGAGCGGGTAAAACCATGCTTGCCAAGCGCCTTCCTTCTATTCTTCCACCACTAACGTTGGTAGAAGCACTGGAAACGACCAAGATCCACTCCGTCGCCGGCAAGCTTGGCAAAAACGGATCTTTGCTTGCAAATCGCCCATTTCGATCTCCCCATCACACGATAAGCGATGTGGCACTCGTGGGAGGAGGCGGAAATCCTCAACCGGGAGAAATCTCCCTAGCTCACAACGGAGTATTGTTTTTAGATGAATTGCCCGAATTCAAACGAACGGTGCTTGAGGTGATGCGTCAGCCACTGGAAGAGCGAAGGGTAACGATCTCCAGAGCGAAAGTATCCGTGGATTTCCCTGCCAATTTTATGCTGATCGCGAGTATGAATCCTTGTCCGTGCGGTTATTACAACCATCCCGAGAAAGAATGTGTCTGCGGGCCGGGAATTGTACAGCGGTATTTGAACAAAGTATCAGGACCACTACTGGATCGTATAGATCTGCATGTGGAAGTGACTCCGGTGAAATTTGACGAAATGACCTCCACCCGCAAAACCGAATCCAGCAAGGAAATCCGCGAGCGGGTGATTGAAGGCAGAGAGCGTCAAAAAGAACGATTCAAAGACAATCCTGAGGTTTTCTGCAATGCCATGATGCCATCCCATATGGTCAAGCAGATCTGTCAGATCAATGAAGCCGGAAAAACACTTCTGAAAACAGCAATGGAACGATTGGGATTATCTGCCAGGGCTTATGACAGAATATTGAAAGTGGCGAGAACCATCGCCGACATTTCAGGCAGTGAAGAGATCAAAGTGGAACATCTTGCCGAAGCGATTCAATACAGAAGTTTGGATCGTGAAGGCTGGGCGGGGTGAGAATGAAGTTTGAAATTAGGAATTATGGCTAAAAGGAATACGCAGGCTAAACACAAAGAAGACCTGCACAAAAAACAGTGCTTCTTGGATGAATATGAAGATCTTTTGAAAACCCACGAAATAAAATATGATAAACGTTATATTTTTAAACCAATCGAAGAATAGCGCTGTACCTAAAGGCACAGCTAAACATGTGACCGCAATTCTTTTACCCATAGTTTGCCCCTAAAGGGGCGACGAGTAGGAGAATAAGGGCAATAAAAACACGCTGCATCAAAGCGTCCAGAACCAATTTACCATCAAAAACATCAACTCCTTAACATTGTCCGGAGCATTTTCACACTGCCAACAACCTGAATCTTACATACCCAAAACCGTCCCGTAGGGACATACTACGGGTAGCACATTAATTTATCGTAACCCCAGCCGTGCCTTTAGGTATGGCTCTAAATTTTTCAAATCATGGCAAACACCTACACACAAATCCACATTCAAGCTGTTTTCGCAGTACAAAACAGAGTATCATTGATCCTTCCCACGTGGAAAGATGAATTATACAAATACATCACAGCCATAGTTTCAAAATATGAGCACAAGCTCCTGCAAATAAACGGAATGCCAGACCACATCCACTTGCTATTGGGTTTTCGACCGACTCAATCACTGTCAGATCTTATGCAGGAAGTGAAGCAAGATTCTTCAAAATGGATAAATTCAAAAGGATTTGTAAAAGGAAAATTTTCCTGGCAAGGTGGGTATGGTGCATTCTCATACAGTAAAGATCAAGTTCCCAGGGTAATCCACTACATCCAAAATCAGGAAAATCATCACAAAAAACAGTGCTTCTTGGATGAATATGAAGATCTTTTGAAAACCCACGAAATAGAATATGATAAACGCTATATTTTTAAACCAATCGAAGAATAGCGCTGTACCTAAGGGCACAGCTAAACATGTGACCGCAATTCTTTACCCATAGTTTGCTCCTAAAGGGGCGACGAGTAGTAGAATAAGGGCAATAAAAACACGCTGCATCAAAGCGTCCAGAACCAATTTACCATCAAAAACATCAACTCCTTAACATTGTCTGAAGCATTTTCACACTGCCAACAACCTGAATCTTACATACCCAAAACCGTCCCGTAGGGACATACTACGGGTAGCACATTAATTTATCGTAACCCCAGCCGTGCCTTTAGGTACGGCCCTAAAACATACAAAACACCACATGACCACCGAAATTCTCCTCCGCTACCTTCATTTTATCAGCATATTTGCGATTGTTGGATCGCTGGTTTCTGAGCATCTATTACTTAAACCCACCATGATGCGAAAAGAAATCAAGAGAATAGCTACAATTGACGGGGTTTATGGAATGGCTGCCCTGACGCTTTTGGCCGTTGGTCTTACACTTTGGTTGGGAGAATATGGAAAGCCATCGGGATTTTATACGCATAATTTTATCTTTCATATCAAAATCACACTTTTTGCGACGATAGGAATTCTGTCTATTTATCCTACCGTATTTTTCATCAAAAACGGAAAAGGTGATCCGGAGGAAGCCGTATCTATCCCAAAAGCTATTGTGATGCTGCTAAGAATGGAACTCTTGCTATTGTTTATCATTCCTCTATTGGCAGGATTGATGGCAAGAGGGATAGGGAGCTTTTGAAGAAATATCGGAAGGGCTAACTACACATCTTATTTCAGAGCATTTTCCATGTCCTCCAATAAATCATACAAGTGTTCCAACCCCACCGACACGCGGATTAAATTCTGGGGTGTCAAGGTATTAGGCCCTTCTGACGCTGCTCTCCGTTCTATTAAACTTTCCACACCTCCGATACTGGTCGCATTGGTGAAATAGTTGAGTTTGGAAATCACACGATCTGCATCATCAGCGTCACCTTTTACCTGAAAAGACAAAATACCTCCAAATCCCGTCATCTGATTAGCGGCAACCGGATGTCCGGGGTGGGATTTCAAGCCAGGGTAATAAACTTTCTCCACCGCATTGTGAGTTGAAAGAAAATTAGCCAGAGCCATCGCATGCTCCGTGTGACCTTTCATACGGTATGGCAAGGTCTTGATACTTCTGCACAAATAATAGCAATCCATCGGTGAAGGCACTGCTCCTCCACTAATCTGCACATTTTTCACTCTCTCCCAGAATTCATCTGTTTCTTTCGTAATCAAAGCCCCTCCCAAAATATCCGAATGACCTCCAAAATATTTGGTACTGGAATGCATCACAATATCCGCCCCAAAATCAATTGGATTCTGGAAAACAGGTGTGGCAAATGTATTGTCACAGGCTAAAATGGCTCCTTTTTCCTTAGCCAAGCGGGAGATTGCCGAAATATCCGTAATCTTCAACAAGGGATTGGAAGGTGTCTCCACCCAAACCAATTTTGTATTGGATTGGAATGCAGCTGCTACCTTTTCCAAATCCGCCATATCCACGAAGGTGACTTCCAGGACGCCTTTGAACATGGAAAGAATCGCATTTTTCAAACCATGATACATATCTTCAGGAGCAATCAAATGAGATCCTGATTCCAGCGCCTGAAACACAGCAACTCCTGCTGCGTTGCCTGACGAAAACGCCGCAGCATCTGCACCTTTCTCCAATCCTGCCAATAATTTCTCCAACGCATGGCGGTTTGGATTATTTGCCCTCGCATAGATCATCGATTCAGGTTGATGGACAAACGTCGTGCTGAGGGTGATCGGCTGGACAACAGGCTTTTCGGAATCTGAGACAATATTTCCTCCGTGTATGGCGAATGTTTCGAGTTTCATGAGTTTATAATTGTTTTCTATTTGTCACCCCGATTAGTCGGGGCAGATTATGGAATCTCGCAAGCAGGATAATCATACCAGTGTGTGACGCTTGAGTCATGCTCGATTTCATAAATTGGTTGTTAATACTTGCAAAAGGCAGAGCCTGAAATTACCAATATTTCCGTGTGTGGGAAAAGAATTTGTAAAATGCCATCAAGTCAGCGTAAAACTTTTGATTCCAATTCCAACCTTTTGGCTACTTAGTAACTCTCTTAAGTACAAAACAATTCTATGAATCCTCAAAAGCTAGACACAAACCTGATATCAAACGTCCTCAAGGGCGAAAGATCAGCTCAGTTTCAGCTTTTTGAATTGACCAAGGGTATGCTTTACTCTGCCTGTTACAGGATAGTCAACGATGAGGATGAAGCAAACGACGCACTCCAAGACGCCTATGTGGAGATTTTCCAGAAGATCCACACACTGAAGCATCCGGAGGCATTGATAGGATGGATGAAAACGATCACGATTCGCAAGGCGATTCTGCAAAACAAAAAGAAAATCCATTTCGAGGAAATCGAAAAAGTGGACCCGGAATCCGGCGAAGAGTTCGATTCTTGGTTTGACGCAGAAATTCTTGATCAAGCGATCGAAAGCTTACCCGCCGGTGCACGGGCGGTGTTTCTTCTTCTATCGGTAGAAGGATATTCCCACAAAGAGTCCGCAGAAATGTTGGGGATTTCCGAGAGCACTTCCAAGTCCCAGTTGCATTATGCTAAGACGCTCTTGAAAAAGCGAATTACTAAACTACTGCAAGCATGAATAAGTATAGTCCAAAACAAGATTTATGGAGCAAGATTCAGCAGCGGAAGGATTTCGATCTTCAGGTAAAGGAGCATGTAGCGAATCTTCCTGAGAGAATGCCTAAAGCCGATCTCTGGAACACCATAGAAAGCGAACTTGACCACAAAACCCCAGTAGTTGCCCTGTGGAAATACAGACTGGCAGCTGCTTCCATCGCATTGATTTTGGCTCTTTCCGGTATAGCGTATCTGGAATTTGGATACAAGGATGTGAAACCTCAATTGATCACTGAGGTGAATGCACCTTCTCATGAATTTATAATCCCTGATAAAAAACCTGTCACAGAAGCAGAATCGACTTTAAATGCAACCATAGAATCTCAACTGGGAAAAACTAGAACAAATGCATCCCCAAAGCAACCGGTCAAGAGGGAAACAATTGCTGTCATCGAACTCCCAAAGCTTGATTTAGAAGATCTAGTCATTGAAAACACGGTGGTTTCTGAGTTGAAAACTCCATCCATCCCCGAACCGGAGGAGCTACAGACACTGCATAAAGTCAAAATATCATGGGGGTTTCAGGACAATAAAAAACTCCAGACCACCTTCGGCTCTCGCAATCCGGAGAACATTGATAACCAACAAATCGGGAGATCTGAACAACCCAAAAATTCCATTAAGATAAATTTCCAAAAACAGTAAACAGCTAAAATTTTCAAACTAAAATTATCATGAAAAGAATCCTATTCGTTTCTTGTCTGGCTATGCTATGTGCTTTTCAAGCCTCAGCCCAGGCAGTAGAAAACAAACTTTCCACTTCCAATCAGGAATGGCTGGACAGAGATTGGCCGGTAACCGACACGCTTGTATTTGATTTCCCAAATGAAAGCAAATTGGTCTTGTACTTTAATAACACAGAATTCAATGTAGAGGAACTGACTGAAGAATTTGAACCGCTACTTCGAAAAGCAACCAATTTCCCAGAATTCACCACCATTGCTTACCGGCTTGGTGAAAATTTCCCTTCCACCGGTTTAAAGCATGTGAAATACCAACTTGAGAAAAAATACATCCCTTACATAGACAGTCTGGAAATGACTTTTCCCGTTGGTCTGGACTATACAGGAGGAGATTTTACGCCGGTAGTTGGATTCAGAGCGCTTGTGAATTGGCGCAATTTCTCACTTGGCGGATCCATCACCAATACTGTTTATTTTCCTGAGCGGATAGAAAACAATGTCAAAGTGAACAGTAACTGGTTTGCAAATGCAGAATTTGCATGGGAATTCGGAAACTTGGAAAGATCGAGAAGAAATATCTTTGGAGTGGGTTATTTGATCAATGAAAACAAAAGCCAACTATTCAGCGGCACCACGATGCAGGCGTATTACAATAGAAAATTGAGCAAAAATATTTCTATCCAAGTAGGTGTGATCAGCACCGAGAATTTCAAAACCTTCTATCCTACAGTGGGAATAAGGTTCTGGTAAAAACTGACCGAGAAGTACGGCTTCTGGAGAAGCCGCACAACTCATAACTAATAAATAAAGCCAGCGATCTGCTGGCTTTATTCATTTTAGAGGTTCCTTGCCAATAGATGGCAGGCAGGCTTCATGGTGCCTCCTCGGAATTATGAGGTTCCCTGAGCGTCACTGCGAGAAGGCACGACGAAGCAGTCTCTCATTTTTAGTCGGGATTGCTTCGTTCCTCGCAAAGACGGAGACTTCGGTCTTCCGTCCCCCTGCTTCTAGCCCAACTTATCTAATTCTATCCACCGATTTGATAAGTGCCTCATCTTTTCTGATAAAGCGATTGGCCAGCATATTACACACCATAGCTATCAAAATCGCCCAGAAGCCAATTTGGTACTCACCATTATCGGCAGCAGCCAGCTCTGTATTCATACTGTTCGTGATCAAAAAAACAATTGCGACCAGTCCCACCATCACTAGAGAGTTCATCATATTGATCATCATTTGCCTCCCCCTGTTTCTGTATTGGAAGATAGAAATAATAGCCAAAAGCCCAACAAATGCAGCCATCGCAGCGATATACCAATTAGATGATGTCTGAAGCACCTCCCCGGTAGCACTTCTTTGCTCCAAAAACAGCGCATTAAGACTCCATACTTCTCCGGAATCTGCTGCTTCTTGTACCCAAAGGTCTAAGCCCAAAGTAAATCCCATGGCTGCAGCCACGAGTAAAAGAAAAACTGATTGTAAGCGCTGGATCATTTCTTTGTGATTTTTTTAACAAAGAAAAGGCCTTACGCCTTCATTACCAAGGAAAGCAGGTTTCTCACTATGATTTGATTGGGAATAGTATCTTTGCAGCCGTATGAGTGAGCGCAAAAGATATTTCTTGGACCTAAGCTATAAAGGCACGGGTTATCATGGTTGGCAAATCCAAGAAAACGCATATACAGTTCAAGAGGCTTTGGAAGCCGGACTTTCTACTTACTTTCGAAATCCTATCTCTGTGATGGGGAGCGGACGCACAGATACAGGAGTGCATGCAAGCATGCAGGTTTGTCATTTTGATACCGGACAGGAAATAGACAGGAGCAAATTTCTCCGGGCTATAAACGGCATATTGCCTAAGGACATTTCGATCAATGCTATCCGAGAGGTCAAAGTGGATGCTCATGCAAGATTCAGTGCAAAAAGCAGATCATACATTTATCGGATGATTTTGCAAAAAAGTCCCTTTCTGGAGGACTATGTCTGGAGGCATTACTTCAATCCGGACATACACCGAATGAATGAGGCTGCCAAAATTCTTTTGGAACATCCGGATTTCGAGTGCTTCAGTAAGGTGCATACAGCCGTCAAACATTTTCGCTGTGAAATAAAATCAGCTTATTGGGAACAAAAAGAGGGTGAATTGCAATTTCATATAACTGCGAACCGATTTTTGCGTGGAATGGTAAGAGCAATCGTAGGAACTCTGGTGGATATTGGACTTGGCAAAATGGAACCTGAGGAAATGCATCAAATTATTGAATCGCGAAATCGAAAGAAAGCAGGAAAATCAGCACCTGCATGTGGGCTATTTTTAAGTCACATTGAATATTCAGAAGACATTTATTTAGACTAGTTTACCTTGAGCTTAGAACAAGAAAAATCCTCCTCCGGCGAAATCGTCGATTCAAAAGTACTCAAGCAGCTATACGGTTTTGTGAAACCTTACAAAGCTCAGTTCTACTTTCTGATCTTTCTTACCGTCGCTCTGGCTATTTTGGCACCTACCCGCCCCTATTATATTCAGGTAGCGATAGATGATTATGTGGCCGTAGGCGACAGTGCCGGACTTTTGCGTATTATCTACTTACTTATAGGGTTGATGATCGTGCAGGCCTTTGTACAGTGGGCGCACACCTATTACTCCGGGTGGATCGGCCAAGTGATCATCCGAGACATTCGGGTAAAGCTATACAAACACCTTCTCAAACTCCGTCTGAAATTCTTCGACAACACACCAATCGGAAGACTAGTCACTAGAAACATTTCTGACATAGAGACTCTTGCGGATGTATTCTCCGAGGGATTGGCGGCAATTATAGGCGACCTTTTACAGCTCGTGACTATCCTCGGTGTCATGTTTTACATTGACTGGAAGCTTACGCTGGTAAGTTTGTCCACCTTGCCTCTGATGATTATTTCTACTTATGTATTCAAGGAGAAAATCAAAGTAACCTTCAATGATGTAAGAAACGCCGTTTCCAATTTGAATTCTTTCCTGCAAGAACATATCACCGGGATGAATATTGTACAGATTTTCAACCGTGAAGACAGGGAGTTCGAAAAATTCAAAGAAATAAACAAGGAGCACAGAAGAGCGCATATACGCTCGGTACTTTATTACTCTATTTATTTCCCGGTGGCTGAAATTATCCAGGCAATTGGAATAGGTCTCGTGGTCTGGTACGGTGCGGTGGGAGTATTGGGAATGCAAATCGAAATTGGGGTTTTGATATCCTTCATCATGTATCTGCAGCTTTTCTTCCGGCCTATCCGGATGATTGCTGACAGATTCAACACACTTCAGATGGGTGTGGTAAGTTCTTCCCGCATTTTCAAACTGCTTGAAAGCGATGAGCACATAGCCAATGAAGGGAATTATAGCCCTGCCAAAGTCAGAGGAAACATCAAATTGGAAAATGTCTGGTTTGCCTATGTGGATGAAGACTATGTGCTGAAAGACATCAGTTTCGAAGTAGAATCAGGTCAGACCGTCGCACTCGTGGGAGCCACAGGAGCAGGCAAATCATCCATTATTAATTTGATTTCCAGATTCTATGAGATCAATAAGGGAGATATTTCCATCGATGGACATGATATCCGTGAATTTGAACTGGACAGCTTACGTAAGCACATCGGGGTAGTTCTCCAGGATGTTTTCCTATTTTCCAATACAATTTTCTACAACATCACGTTAGGTAATCCTGACATCACCCGTGAGCAAGTGATGTATGCAGCGGAGCTTGCCGGTGCAAAACGGTTTATAGAAAGGCTTCCGGGCGGGCTTGATTACAATGTGATGGAGCGTGGATCGACACTTTCTGTTGGGCAGCGCCAATTGATATCTTTTGTAAGAGCTATGGTTTACAATCCTGAAATAATCATTCTGGATGAAGCCACATCATCTGTGGATACAGAAACAGAGGAATTGATTCAGGAATCCATAGAAACGATGATGACGGGAAGGACATCCATCGTGATCGCACATAGACTCTCCACTATCCAAAAAGCGGATAAAATCATTGTTCTGCATAAAGGGGAAATCGTAGAAACAGGCACCCATGACTCCCTATTGGAGTTGGGCGGCTACTACACACAATTGCACCAGATGCAACTCAAGACCATGGCGATTTAGCCTGATTATTGCATTAAAATTCAAAAACATAGATCAAGTGAAGTACAGATTAATTACCCTGTTAGTATTATTACCATTCCTCAGTTTTGCACAAGAAAGGGGAGTTGGACTCCGCCTAGGAGAACCGCTATCCATTACTTACAAAGATTTCCTTACCGAATATATTTCTATTGAGGGAATGATAGGAAGTGCCGGGATAAACGGGGCCAGCTACTACCAGAGAAATTTTGAGAAAAAACTTCCTGAGCCAAACGCATTCTACATTTCCCACAGTGCCAATAAAGGGATCTCTTTCAATGTACGTTCTGCGTATCATGAGGACATTACGGATGTTTTTGGAATCACTGAAGGATATCTTCTTGCGTACGGGGGTGCCGGTATTCAATTAAGAACCACCAAGGTCACTTATTCTTACGCAGACGGGCTGAATTCTTCTCTGATAAAAAAAGACAGTCGCACAAATGTTGATTTTGGACCGGAAGCATTTGTTGGGGCAGAGTACTATTTTGATGATGTCCCCCTCTCTGTTTTTGGTGAATTTGGTTTTTTTCTGGAATTGATTGACCGCATAGGGCATATCAAAGGCCAGGGGGGAATTGGAGTACGTTACCTTTTCTAAGAATGAAAAAGATTTTGGTTTTAGCCATTGCCGTGCTGAGCATTCTTACAATCGTAGGATATTGGGGCTTTGGTAAATTAGGCGGAAACACTCCTATTGAAGTACAACTGATCAAAAGCAAGCCCGAAAATCTTTCAGGAATAACCTATAGAGGAACTCCCGGAAACAAGGAGTTGGGTGAGATTTTTCAAAAGGTTGAGACTCAAAAAGGGTTGCATCCCGGAAGCCACCTTCACACCATATACGAAGTGGAACCTGCCGGAAAACATGACACCATGGTTGTTTTTGTAGCCATTAATCAAACCCTTCCAATCTCTGATTTGGAGTTCCGTTCCTTTGACAACAAGGAGTACTTACTCGCCACAATAAAAAGCAATAAATGGGTAATGCCGAACCCGGAGTCGGTTAAGGAAAAGCTGAATGACTATGCCAAAGAGAATAAGTTGGAACTTAGTGGCGTTTATATAGACAAAATCATTTCTGAAAACCATGTTCAGGTCATCGCGCCAGTCAAGTAGAAGTTAAGGTTTTTTAACCAACCATTTAATGGCACAATTCGTGAAAGCATTTTACTAACCTTAATAAACTACCTGTATGAAAAATATAAACTTATTAATTCTGGCTCTATTTGGGCTTGTAATGTTCCAAGGATGCGAAGGACCGCAGGGGCCTGCAGGTGAACCGGGAACCAATATCGTATCAGAAGTTTTTGAAATAGAAGTGGATTTTACTGCTGATGATGATTATAGCAATACTAGTTTTTTTGAGCCCCCGATCATAGGAAGTGATGTAGTACTTGCTTTTATAATGTGGGAAGCGGATGGGGCAACTCCTATCTGGAGAGCAATGCCTCAGACAACATATTTTCAAGGAGGAGCTATTTTAGTATATAATTACGATTTCACCAGCAGTGATTTCAGACTGTTCTTAGATGGTGACGTAGACTTTGATTCACTTGACGCCTCCTTTACAGAAAATCAACTATTCCGTATAGTTGTTGTGCCCGGTGATTTCGCTTCCGCAAATGCCAGAATTGATTTAACTGACTATAATGCGGTAACTCAACTTCTTGGATTAACCGATGAAGATTTCAAACGGATAAAATAGAAATAGTCCTTTAAAACATTACCCTAAACCAACTGATTACCACAAGCCGGATCGATGTCTTACATGGGTTCGGCTTTTTTATGTACTTATTTTTCCTGCCAAAAATAAATTGGCGCTTATCTTTGTCCTATGCATTTGAAAAACGACCTTTTACTTCGAGCCGCCAAAGGCGAATCTACAGAACGAACACCGGTTTGGCTGATGCGCCAGGCAGGAAGAATTTTGCCTGAATACAGAAAAGTAAGAGAAAGCGTCAGCGGATTCATTGAGCTTGCCCAAACTCCCGAACTTGCTGCCGAAGTGACCATACAGCCAGTGGATTTATTGGGAGTAGATGCTGCTATTATTTTTTCAGACATTTTGGTGATACCGGAAGCGATGGGTTTGCCTTATGAAATGGTAGAAAAAAGAGGTCCGCTATTCCCAAATACGGTACGATCTGAGGCTGATCTTAAAAAACTACATATCTCCGATGGCTCAGAGCTTCGATACGTGACGGACGCCATTTCCATCACCAAAACAGCTTTGAATGGCCGTGTACCATTAATCGGTTTTGCGGGTGCGCCGTGGACTATCTTCTCCTACATGGTGGAAGGACATGGCAGCAAAACATTCTCTACGGCCAGAGAGATGCTTTATACTCAACCGGCATTTTCTCACAAATTGCTCCGGATGATCACTGATAGCACGATCAATTACCTGAAAGCCCAGATCGAAGCAGGAGCACAATTGGTGCAGCTCTTTGACAGTTGGGCGGGAATCTTGGGGCCTAAGCAATATTCGGAATTTTCTTTGCCGTATATCGCCCAGATCTGTGACGCCATTACCTCAGTTCCCAAAACTGTTTTTGCCAAAGGTGCATTTTTTGCCAGAGAAGAGATGGGCAAATTGAATTGCGAAACGATAGGTTTGGACTGGAATATGGGAATTGCCGAATCAAGAAAATTGATCGGGTCAGATAAAACATTGCAGGGAAATCTAGATCCTGCCGCACTTTATGGTACTGCCGACCAAGTACGTGAAGCGACTATAAAAATGATGGAGCAATTCCGGGGCACGAGACACATTGCCAATCTCGGGCATGGTGTTTACCCGGATATTAATCCTGAGATGGTCAAAGTCTTTATTGAAACCGTGAAAGAGTTTAAATAGGCCAAATAAAAATAATTCATGAATACTATT
Source organism: Algoriphagus sp. 4150 (assembly GCF_031457395.1). Classification (NCBI taxonomy): domain Bacteria; kingdom Pseudomonadati; phylum Bacteroidota; class Cytophagia; order Cytophagales; family Cyclobacteriaceae; genus Algoriphagus; species Algoriphagus sp. 4150. The sequence goes on along the minus strand of NZ_JAVDWS010000025.1, from coordinate 22,694 downwards.
AATCTTATTGAGGCCTAAGCTCGTCTCCAACCCTGATTACTCCTGTTGACAAGGCAACCATATTTTGCCCGAAAAGAATTTTGTTGCCAACTTTTCTATAGGTAGCCAGAGTCTTCAACGGTTCCGCACCTTTGGCACCTGTCTCCTGTTCCACTGTTACCATCACACAGCGAGAGCATGGTTTTATTACCTGAAAGTCCACTTCGCCTATTTGTATTTTCTTCAGAGAATCCTCCACGAAGGAGTCCCCACCCGAAAAGACAATATTTGGTCGAAAGCGATTCATTGATACGGGTGAGTCCAATCGGGAATTAAGATCTGCCAGTGATTCTTGACCGATTAGCAAGTAGGGCATGCCATCCGCAAAACTTACCGATTCACCATTTACAGCATATTTCGGGTCTACTTTTCGCTCTGTGGTATCGGGCATTTTTACCAGACGAACCTTCATGCCAAGCATGCTGCTAAACCAATTGTCAAATTCCTTATCGACCAAGCTAGCCCTCATCTCATCATCCCAAACTTTCACTGATAAGTTCTCCTCCCCTTCGTAGTCATAGGGAATACGAATCAATTCATCCGGATTGGATTGGTGATATACGGTGAGTGAATCCTCTCCTATTTTTACTTGCAGCAACACCATCAACGGAAAAGTACGCTGTGAGATAAATTTACCGGACTCATCTACCAGCATCCACCGGCGGTCCAGTTGAAATCCCCTTTCCTCAACCTTAGCTTCGGAGAGCCGTATTCCGGCAAGAGATTTAATCGGATACACATATAGGTCTTGGATTACTAATGGTCTTGACATGCTCTAAAAATAAGTCTCTATACTAGAAAATGCTTCCTTCAGACGAGGAAAAATTAAAAAGAAGATGCAAATTCCTTCAAATAAGTCCATATCGAAGATACTATTTCCAATTCTCTATTGGCAGTAAGTATCCCCATCCCCAGCAAAATCACAAGGCACCAGCGGCATCGTTCGTTCATATTTCCCCTAAAAAATGATTTCATTATAACTAGTAGATGCAAGCGCAGGCAAATTGGTTGCAAACACGAACTGTTTTTTCTAAAAAACTGTCAGCTTGGATATTCAGAATGAACAGATAAATGACAATTCAGTATTTTTCTTCACCTGCACGTGTCAACTTTTCTGCCAATGTGACACAAAACGCTGTGAATTCCCAGATGGCACATCCATTGAAGAACGGGAGATATATCAATTTGAAATAACTTAAAAACATATACTCATGGGAAAAATCATAGGCATTGACTTAGGAACCACCAACTCCTGCGTAGCAGTGATGGAAGGTAATGAACCTGTAGTCATTCAAAACAGTGAGGGAAGAAGAACCACACCTTCAATTGTGGCTTTCCTTGACAACGGGAACGGTGAGCGTAAAGTGGGAGACCCTGCCAAACGTCAGGCTATCACCAACCCTGCCAACACCATCTCTTCGGTTAAAAGATTCATGGGCAAAAAGTTCTCTGAAATTTCTGAAGAGAAAAAACACGCCTCATATAAAGTAGAGAAAGGATCTAACGACACCGTTACTGTAAAGATCGGTGACCGTTCTTATACTCCTCAAGAGCTATCTGCCATGATTCTTCAGAAAATGAAGAGTACTGCGGAAGACTTCTTAGGTCAAACAGTGACCGAAGCAGTTATCACAGTCCCTGCTTATTTCAACGATTCCGAGCGCCAGGCCACCAAAGAAGCCGGTCAGATCGCAGGTCTTGAAGTGAAGCGTATCATCAACGAACCAACTGCAGCGGCTTTGGCGTATGGTATGGACAAAAAGCATCAGGACATGAAGATTGCTGTGTATGACCTTGGCGGTGGTACATTTGACATCTCGGTTTTGGAACTTGGTGATGGCGTATTTGAAGTGAAATCTACCAACGGTGATGTTCACTTAGGTGGTGATGACTTTGATCAAGTGATCATGAACTGGCTGGCAGAAGAGTTCAAATCCGAAGAGCAAATCGATCTTAGACAAGATCCAATGGCACTTCAGAGATTGAAAGAGGCTGCCGAAAAAGCTAAAATTGAGCTTTCCAGCTCTGCATCTACTGAAATCAACCTGCCTTATATCACAGCAACTCAAACAGGCCCTAAGCACTTGGTGAGAACTTTGAGCCGTGCGAAGTTTGAGCAACTTTCCGAAGATTTGGTAAGACGCTCTATGGAGCCTTGCAAAAAAGCATTGGCAGATGCCGGAATGAGCCCTTCCGATATTGACGAAGTAATCTTGGTAGGCGGTTCTACCAGAATCCCTAAAATTCAGGAAGAAGTTGAGAAATTCTTCGGTAAAAAGCCTTCTAAAGGAGTAAATCCTGATGAGGTAGTAGCTATCGGAGCTGCCATTCAAGGCGGTGTGTTGACAGGTGAAGTGAAAGACGTTCTTCTTTTGGATGTGACTCCACTTTCTCTGGGTATCGAAACTATGGGCGGTGTATTCACCAAACTGATCGAATCTAACACCACTATCCCTACCAAAAAGTCGGAAACATTCTCAACCGCTGCCGATAATCAGCCTGCTGTGGATATTCATGTACTTCAGGGAGAGCGTGCTATGGCCAAGGATAACAGAACAATTGGCAGATTCCAGCTTTCTGATATCCCACCTGCACAGAGAGGTGTTCCTCAGATCGAAGTGACTTTCGACATCGATGCCAACGGTATCCTAAATGTGTCTGCAAAAGATAAAGGAACAGGCAAAGAGCAGAAAATCAAAATCGAAGCTTCTTCAGGGCTTTCTCAGGAAGAGATCGACAGAATGAAATCCGAGGCTGAAGCAAATGCGGCAACTGATAAAGCTGAAAAAGAGAAAATTGACAAATTGAACCAGGCTGACAGTTTAGTATTCCAAACTGAGAAGCAGTTGAAAGAATATGGAGACAAGCTTTCCGAAGGCAACAAAACTGCAATCTCAGGAGCACTTGATACTCTTAAAACTGCTCATCAATCTCAAAACATTGAAGGAATTGAATCTGCAATGGAAGGATTGAACAAAGCTTGGGAAGCTGCTTCTACAGAAATGTACAATGCGGCAGGTGCTGAAGGTGCAGGTGCTGCGGGCACTGATCCGAATGCCGGCGCAGGTTCTGCTGATGCCGGAGACGGAGTCTCTGATGTAGATTACGAAGAAGTAAGCGAAGAAGAGAAAAAATAATAGCTCCTTAAGCTAGACCAACTAAGATGGCATCTGTGTAAAAGCAGGTGCCTTTTTAGTTACAGAGCCCATGATAAAGAATCTTGGCTCTTATAATTTGATCCTTAGAAACCATAAGCCATGCAATTGACAGCAGAGAATAAACTTAAGAAATTGATTGTAGTGGGAGATCGGGTATTGATCCGATTGAAGAAACCCAATGAAAAGACGGGTTCAGGCCTGTATCTCCCACCCGGGGTACAGGAGAAAGAAAAAGTACAGCAAGGCTACATCATCAAAGCTGGTCCTGGATACCCTATCCCGGTAGCTACAGATGATCATGAGCCATGGATGGATAGCGAAGAAAAGGTAAAATATGTTCCTCTTCAAGCCAAAGAAGGAGATTTGGCTATATTCCTACTTTCCGGCGCACATGAAGTGATCTATGAAGGAGAAAAGTACTATATAGTTTCTCAAGCGGCAGTTTTAATGCTTGAAAGAGAGCAGGATCTCTAAAAAAAAAGCCCAGAAATGATTCTGGGCTTTATCTTTAACAACTTATTGAATTATTTTAATGGAAGGACAATTTAATTTTTCCAAACTTTTTTGTTTTTAGCCTTTGGTCCTTTTGGCCGATCCTGTTCTTTTCGAACATAGATGATGGTTTTACCGGAATCTGTTTTCTCCCAAACTTTAAGGTTCTTTGCTTCAGGCCCTTTGGAATCAATAGGTTCAGAATAAAACTTCAATGGTGATGCATTTGCTGTCCTTTCTTCGACAGTTGCATTCTTAGCTTTTGGACCTTTCAAGGTAGATTGTGAAAATCCCACTGCCGATACCATCATAATTGCAAGTAATAATACCGATCTCTTCATAACACATATAGTTTAAGTTACACTTACTTATCTATACTTAGGAAATAGGAAAAGGTTACGCTAAATCAGTATTAATTCAATGTTTTTTGACAAATGATAAAATTATATTTTCCAAATTAATTATAAACTTATTTTATACCGTTTTAAAATAAACTTATAATACAATTTACAACAGCATTTTCGGAATAGCTAGATTGAGAATCAACCTACTTTAAACCATAAACTAATAAAAACAAAAAAACCGGGACGAAATCCATCCCGGCTTTTAATATTAACAATAGACCCTGATTATATCCTTAGAAAGCAAATACAGCCGCCAACATAAATGACGCTAAGCTCTTTGAATCGTTCAAATCATTATTCTTAAAGAAGTCATTACTCATGGAGTCCAATCTCAACTCAGGAATAAGTGTCAGATTCTTGCTTACCCTTAGATTTCCTGATAGTGTGGTAGCAAAAACACTGCCGTCTCCACTAGTATTGAGACCGACAACATCTTCCAAACCTCCGTTAAACACGCTGAAGTATTCTCCACGAAGACCGATAGAAAATTTATCAGAAGTAGCAGCTTGCAAATACGCCGCTACACCATAAAACCCGGCACCATCCCCATCGGCATCCTGCACCGCCGAACCTGTATAGAACTCACCGGCAGAAGTAGTATTATAGGTAGTGTTTAATCCCAAGTAAAATTTCTCACTAAGATTGAACCCAGCAGTCAAATCAACTTGGAATGTGCTTCCCATGGAAGCCTGATTCGGCACCAAAGTTCCATTGTCATCGAGTTTGCCGTCCTGATCTCCATACACAACGTTCAAATAAGCACTTCCCGCATCGGTAGAATATCCCAATTGAGCTCCATATGTATAAGTTCCAAGAAGATTAAATTCCGTCATATCCGTAGGGTTCATCACGGCAGCCATTAGTGACCATTTGTCAGAAAGCGCAAAATCTGCTTTCAAACCGGTATGGGAGAATGGTCCATTGGAGAACATATATGAAGTAGAGTAGTTGAAATTAGCTGTAGGAGAAATCACCTCATAACCAAGGAAAGTATTGAAATTACCCATTGTCAAGGTCACTACGTCGGACACATTCCAGTACACGTAAAGCTGATTGACAATCTGAGAACTCCCGGCCATTCCACCGGCAAACATCGGAGAACCAAAAACAGCCTGCTCACCTCTAGGTCCAAAAACCAAATCAGCTACCGCCCCTACTTTCTCTCCTTGGTAAGTCGCAATAATATTGGCCATGCCTAAAGAAAAACCAGGCAGATTAGCAAAGGATGTTGCAGGAGCCTGAAAATCTTCGCCCTTGTTAGGGCCATTAAAGTTCGTTCTGAAATAAGCATCTACAGAACCTGAGAAAGTTAATTTAGAAGATTCACTCTCTTCTTCGACAATGATAACCTCCTGCGCAAAGCTGATGGAAGACACTGAAAGCAGCAGCGCAACTATGGATAGTTGAATTTTTTTCATGTTACAAATTGGTAATGGTTTAAAATAGGATTGATCAAATAAAGCCCGCCCAAGAAAAAGCGCTTTCCCTGGGCAGGAAATGTTATTTTTAGACTATTCGTCGTACACAATGGTATAGCCTCGGATTCCATGCTCATGTGAATCCAAGCCGCTACGCTCATGCTCTTCAGATACACGAATGCCAACAGTCTTTTTCAGGACAAAGAATATTAGGAAAGCAGCAGAGAAAGCAACAACCCCACAGATAGCCACACCAGTCAACTGAATGAGGAAAGAATGCTCAGGGTTGGTCGAAAAAATACCCACTGCCAATGTACCCCAAATACCACATGTCAGATGGACGGAAACTGCGCCGACCACATCATCAAGCTTAAACCTATCCAACAACACCGCTGAATACACTACCAATATCCCGGCTACAAAACCGACAAATACTGCAGCCAAAGGATTGATCACATCAGCACCGGCGGTAATACCGACAAGACCTGCAAGTATGCCGTTAAGTACCATCCCAAGATCCAAACGCTTGAACACCAAGTTACCCGCAAGGAATCCTCCTATCCCACCGGCACAGGCAGCCAGACAGGTAGTAACCAGCACGAATGAAACCAATGCAGGATCTGCAGACAGCACCGAACCGCCATTAAATCCGAACCAGCCCAACCAAAGTAAGAAGACACCGATTACTGCCAGAGGGACACTTGCGCCAGGCTTGTCTACAGTCTTTCCGTCAACATATTTACCGATTCTGGGACCGACTAATATCACTCCTGCAAGTGCTCCCCAGCCACCTACGGAGTGGACCAACGTGCTTCCTGCAAAGTCATAGAAGCCCATCGCATCCAATGCTCCTCCTCCCCACTTCCAGCTTCCGATTAACGGATACACTACCCCTACATAGATTAGGGTAAAAACAAGGTAAGCCCACAGCTTCACACGTTCCGCAATCGCACCCGAAACAATTGTGGCAGCTGTAGCGGCAAACATAGCCTGGAACAAGAAATCTGTCCAGTAGGTATAGCCTCCTTCAGCATAGTCGACAGTCACGTCCGCATCTGCGGGGGAGAACCAAAACATACTCCAGCCAGATGCATCAAACCCAAACCATCCCGGAGTTTCAAATCCCGGATACATCAGATAGAATCCTACAAAGGCATAGGACAAAATGCCGATGATAGGGGTGATCGTATTTTTGAATAGGATGTTTACAGTGTTTTTGGCCTGGCCAAATCCTGCCTCTACTCCCGCAAAGCCTAAGTGCATGATAAACACTAAAGCTGTCGAAAGCATCATCCAGACGTTGTTTGTCGTGAGAAGATTTTGTGAAATCTCAGCAGACAAGTCCATTGTTGCGGCCACATCTTGGGCCAACAGTGTTGCGAAATACTTCATAGGTTAGATATAGTTAAAAGAACAATTTTCAGAATTTACAATAGGTTTAGAAGATTAATCTACAGCCGAATGTAATTATATTATTTCCAAAAAAACAAATCCATTTTTACAATTAATGCATATAAAAGTCATTTTTGAGATCATTTTAAATCCTTTTTTTGCATTTTTTTCAAAAATTATTGAAAAAGTGGCTCTTTTGTAAACCACATAAACAAAAAAATATTATTTGGTTAATGTCTATAAAATTTTACGAAACCGATTACCAAAGGTGCTATTCAGAACATTGCTAAAAAAAATACCATGAAATTAGAATATTATTTGTAAAAAGTAGAAAAAACAGGTTTTTATTCAAACATACAGTATTTACGAAAAATATAAATTTTCAATAAATGGATATTTTTTTCACCATTACCTTAAAAATTACCATCAAATAATATCAAAACGGTCTATTATATAACCTACAAACATAAAAAAAACCAGCCTAAGCTGGTTTTTAACTCATATACAAAAGCACATTGTACTATCTAGCCAAACTTGCATATTCTTTGGCGAAATATGTAAGTATCACCTTCGCTCCGGCACGTTTAATACTCAGCAAGATCTCAAGCATGGCCCGGTCGTTGTCAATCCAGCCTCTTTCCGCTGAAGCCTTCACCATACTGTACTCGCCGGACACATTGTAAGCCGCTATCGGCAACGGGAAGTTTTCTTTGAGAAGCCTAATAATATCCAAATACGAGAGCGCAGGCTTCACCATTAGAAAATCCGCCCCTTCTTCTGTATCTAAGTCGCCTTCGATTAATGCCTCTTGCGAATTTGCAGGATTCATCTGATAGGTCTTTTTATCACCGAATTTAGGAGCAGAATCCAGCGCATCCCGAAAAGGACCATAGAACGCACTGGCGTATTTGGCAGTGTATGACATAATAGAAGTGTCTGTAAACCCATTTTCATCCAATAGATCCCGGATATACCCCACTCTTCCATCCATCATATCCGAAGGACCAATGATATCGACACCGGCGTCCGCTTGCGCAAGAGACATTCGGGCCAAAATCTCCAGAGTCTCATCATTCAGGACTTTCCCATCCTTCACCAATCCATCATGACCATCGCTGCTGTAAGGATCCATGGCAACATCAGACATAAGACAAACTTCCGGAAATTGTTTTTTGATTTCACGGAGAGCCTTCAGGTAAAAAGTTTCCGGATTATAGCTTTCGGAAGCTATCGGATCTTTGAGGGACTCCGGGTAAGCGGGAAAAACATCAAACGCGGTAATACCGAGCTTAAGGCATTCTTCTATTTCTTTAAGAAGAAGGTCTTGGGAAAATCTGAAAATCCCCGGCATAGACTTGACTTCAATTTTCCGGTTTGATCCATCGATCAAGAAAAGCGGAAAAATCAGGTCCTTCACAGACAGACTGGTTTCTTCTACCAAGTTTCTAACTGATTCAGATTTGCGGTTTCTTCGTGGTCTTCTTTGCATGATTTTTAATGTGTTCAGCGTCCCCAAAGTTAACCATAGGGATTTTATCCTTTAAGTTAAAAAACAAAAAACACCTCCATAGCCAATCGTCTCCTCACTGATTTAGTAAGATCAGAAATTCACCTGAGCTTGAATCCTAAGTAAACTACCCCGCTCTCTATTTAATGGATCAAGTGAATTCCGAGCAGACCGATCCGAAATCGTATACATAGTCACCAGTTCCAGTGCTTTGTGAAATTGCCATTCAATCCCAATCTCAAGTTCATTTACCCTATGTCGGGTGGCATCCAGCTCAAACTTTTTTCCCCCTGAATAAAAATGGTATCTCGTAAATGGAATAATTGCCCCCATGCCCGTTTTTTTCATATAGGACGCCAGCACATATCCTCCTTTTAGCGGAGCTTCTTCTACATCATTTGTCTCAGGGTTATATTGCGGACCTCTCCCCCAATTAAACTCTGCCTGTAGCCCGAATGGCTGAGGATAAATGACCAAAGTCGGCCCGAATCTAAACTCAGGAAACTCAATTTGATCAAAATCTGTCAGTGGATTTCGATTGATCACAAACTTTCCCGCATATCCCTGCAAGGATGCTTCGACAAACTGGTCTGAAGTCAATTTCATGGGATAACTAACTCGTGTGACCGCATGGAAATTTCTATTCTGCTCTGGCAGATTCGCTGTTTGTCCGTTGTAAATCCCCACACCAAACACCCCATAATCCCCCGAACCCTTCAGTCCTGAAGAAACCAGATAGCTAAATCTCTCCCGAATCTCTGTGGGCGCATAATACAAGAACACTCCAAGATCCCGCTCATTCAATACAGCCGAGTTCAATCCGTCATTTCTATCCAAAGGAATACGGTTTTGACTTGATTGCAGGTTTTCAAATCCAAAAGGAACTTTTGACTGCCCAATCCTCAACCTAAATTCTTGCTTCGCATCTATCCCCAGATCGAAATAAGCGTCACGGATTTGTGCAAAATTTTGACCTCCGGAAGCAAAATCAGGCTGTATGTACATATACACACGCTCATGGATTTGACCGGAGAATATCATTCGGATCCGCCGAAGGAAAAAACCTCCGGTACCCCAAGACTTGTCGCATTGAGAGCATCCCAAATTTGGATTGGACTCAAAAAGACCATTGTATCTCATTTGGGCATAACCTCTCAATTGGATACGGTCATACCATTCAGCCCGAGTTGATGGCTCAGATGTTTTAGTCAGCAGCGAATCCCCTTCAGCGCCCCTTGCAAAAGCACTTAGTGAGATCATTGTCAAAACGACAACTGCTGCAGCGAAGTGGATTCGCATACAGGAAGATTTTTTAAATTAGTAATTGTACAGCACGACAAAGGTCGAACATCAACATTTACTCAAAGTGACTCCAAAGTTATTTATCAGTTATTTAAACTAATTTTCCAATTAAAAAATTAGCAATAAATCCATCTAAAAGTGCGTAACAATAGCCGTTGAGGCACATTAGTACATTAAGCTAATGTTACGCGATTTTTGAATGTTAAAAAATCTTGAAATTAGTATTAAGCAGATTTAGCCTATTCTAGCAGAGACAGTAGGTTCTCTACTTCTAAATTTTCATAATTCTCTATATATAAATCACAAGGAGGAAGTTCTTCGACAGTATGGGAAGAAAGCACCCCAACGACTTTCATCTTTGCATTCTTCGCTGCGGATACCCCTGAAAAGGAATCCTCAAAAACCACACATTGGCTTGGATCCAGAGAAAGATTGGCAGCAGTTTTCAAATATACTTCAGGATCAGGCTTATGTTTGGCTACTTGCTCACTGGCTAAAGCCGATTCTAGATGGGGAAATAGATTCAGTTTGCCCGCAATGAGTTCCAAATTGGCGAAAGGAGCAGAAGTTGCTACGCCGGTTTTTAAACCTGCTTGCTTCAGTGCATAAAAAAAGTCCAAGAATCCGGAAATTGGGACCACTTGCTCTTGGTAGATTTCACGAAAAAGGCTTTCCTTTTCAAATTCCAACTCAAGAAGCTCCTCCCCTTCAATTTTCCTCCCCAGAAAATGGCTCAGGATATATCCATTATTTTTCCCATACATGTGCTCGGCATACTCAGCCTCGGTGGGATTAAGATTCCGCTTTGCGAAAAATCGCTGGAAAGCAATGGAATGAAATGGATTGGTATGGCAAATCACCCCATCCATATCAAAAATGACGGCTTTTAACATGTGTTGGTTCAGTTTAATTTAAAGTTGCAAAACTAAGCATATGACACTAAAAAACCCCTTCCCTATCTCAAAAACACAGGAGGGGCAAATCGAAAGTCATTAAGTCAATCAATCTTTAAACCAAGAATATCTTACCCTTTAAAGTTCAATATAGTAGATTCGATTATATCACAGCACTCATGAATCTGTTCTTCAGTCATCACCAATGGCGGAGCAAATCGGATAATATTACCGTGGGTGGGCTTGGCCAACAAGCCATTGTCTTTCAAAGCAATACAAATATCCCAGGCAGTGCTACTTTCTTCCGAGTCATTGATCACTACGGCATTGAGAAGACCTTTGCCTCTGACTAACTTCACTAGATCTGATTTCTCAACCAGTTTCTGCATTCTCAACCGAAATACATTGCCTAGCTTCTCGGCATTTTCGGCCAGTTTTTCATCTTTCACCACTTCCAGAGCCGTCATTGCGATCCGTGCACCCAGTGGGTTCCCTCCAAAAGTAGACCCATGCTGTCCCGGCTTGATGACATTCATCACGGCGTCGTCAGCCAACACAAGAGAAACAGGATAAAACCCACCTGAAACAGCTTTCCCCAAAATCAGGATATCAGGTCTAACGTTTTCATGGTCTACTGCAAGCAATTTTCCCGTGCGGGCTATTCCCGTCTGAATCTCATCAGCGATAAAAAGAACATTTTTGGCTTCACACGCAGCTTTTGCCTCCTTTAGATAATTTTCTCCCGGCACATACACGCCCGCCTCGCCCTGAATAGGCTCCACCAAAAATGCAACCACATCCGGATCATCCAAAACTGCTTTAAGCGCATAAATATCATCGTAAGGTATCTTTACAAACCCAGCAGTATAAGGTCCGAAATTCTTTCGTGCATTTTCATCGTTGGAAAAAGAGATGATTGTCGTCGTTCTACCATGGAAGTTATTTTCTGCCACGACAATCTTAGCCTTATTCTCATTTATACCTTTTTTTTCATATCCCCATTTTCTTGCTATTTTAATAGCTGTCTCCACTGCCTCGGCTCCGGTATTCATGGGAAGCACTTTATCAAAACCAAAATAATCGGAGATGTACTTCTCGAATGGACCCAGCACATCATTGTAAAATGCGCGGGATGTAAGAGTAAGGGTGCCGGCTTGCTCAATAAGCACATCCTTGATTCGGGGATGACAATGCCCCTGATTAACCGCTGAGTAGGCAGACAAAAAGTCATAATAACGCTTTCCTTCCACATCCCACAGAAAAACACCCTCCCCCTTAGCCAGCACGACCGGCAATGGATGATAATTATGGGCACCGTACTTATCTTCTAAGGCTATTGCTTGTTTGCTTGAACTAATAGTCTGCATGTTTTTCGTAATTTTGTGTACTATACTAATAAGGAGTCATCCAAGGCCAAATATAGCAATTGCCTTTACCCTAACCATGAAAGATCCCAAGAAGCCCCTCCCAACCCCAGCATTAAGTGCGGAAGACTTTTATTTCAATGCTCAGGGACTGATGGTTTTCACCAAAAAATACCACCTAAAACGGGGCTATTGCTGTGGAAGTGGCTGCAAACACTGCCCCTATCCAAAAGCCTGAGGTAAAAGGAAATATTTTTGAAACGCATTGTTGCAAATCCCCGAAAAGTTCCGATATTTGCAGACTCATTACAGAAACGGATACAATTTACTATACATTACCATGGCAAAAGTTTGTGACATTACCGGAAAAAGACCTCGAGTAGGTAACAACGTCTCCCATGCAAACAACAAAACTAAGCGTAGATTCTCCCCAAATCTTCACAAGAAGACGTTCTACGTTCCAGAAGAAGATGCATGGATCACTTTGAAAGTTTGTACTAAGGCATTGAAGACTATCAATAAGAAAGGTATCACTGCGGTTTTGAAAGAAGCTCAGGATAACGGGATGATTGTAATCAGATAATCAAGGTCACTACCCTTAAATCAATACAAAGATGGCTAAGAAAGGCAATAGAGTACAAGTGATTATGGAATGCACGGAGCACAAAGCTTCCGGTCTGCCAGGTACTTCAAGATATATCACTACCAAGAATAGAAAAAACACTACTGAAAGATTGGAATTGAAGAAATTCAACCCAATCATGAAGAAAGTAACTGTTCATAAAGAAATTAAGTAATCTAGCTCGGAAGCAATTCCGTTAAAACGACAAGACCATGGCTAAGAAAGTAGTAGCAACCCTTAAAAAAGAAGGTGGCGTGTCTTACGCCAAAGTAATCAAAGCGGTAAGATCTGAGAAGACCGGCGCTTATACCTTCAGAGAAGAAATGGTTCCTTCCCCGTTGGTACAGGATACCTTGAAAAAATAAGTTGCAAATCGCAACATAAGGCATTTTAGTCCCTCTGTCCATCGGTCAGCAGGGACTTTTTCGTTATATTCCACTTTTAAAACGCACAAGTATGGGAATCTTTGGTTTCTTTTCAAAAGACAAGAAAGAAAGTCTCGATCAAGGCCTTCAGAAATCAAGCGAAAACATTTTCACAAAACTCAGTAAAGCTGTAGTAGGCAAGTCCAAAGTGGACGACGAGGTTTTGGATGAATTGGAAGAAATTCTAATCACTTCGGATGTGGGTGTAGATACCACCATCAAAGTCATCAGAAGGATTGAAGAGCGGGTCGCTAGAGATAAATACGTCAACACCACCGAGCTTGACATTATTCTTAAAGAAGAAATCGAAAATCTTCTCAAGGAGAACAATTCTCAAGATCTACTGGATTTTGATCTTCCGGAAGGCAAAAAACCTTATGTAATCATGGTAGTAGGCGTGAACGGTGTGGGCAAAACTACCACTATCGGAAAACTTGCCAATCTATTCCATTCAGCAGGCAAATCTGTGATTTTAGGCGCCGCCGATACATTTAGAGCCGCAGCCGTAGACCAGTTGATTCTATGGGGTGAGCGCGTAGGTGTGCCCGTGGTTTCTCATGGAATGAATACAGATCCTGCTTCTGTGGCATTTGATGCAGTAAAGCAAGGAGTAGATTCTAATGCCGATGTGGTAATCATCGATACTGCAGGACGACTTCATACTAAAGTCAATCTGATGAACGAGCTGGGGAAAATCAAACGGGTGATGCAAAAATTTATCCCTGACGCACCTCACGAGATTCTACTTGTATTGGACGGTTCTACAGGACAAAATGCCTTTATTCAAGCTAAGGAATTTACAAAAGTCACAGAAATCACTTCTCTTGCCATCACCAAACTTGATGGAACTGCCAAAGGCGGTGTAGTAATAGGAATCTCTGATCAATTCAAAATCCCGGTGAAGTACATCGGAGTCGGAGAAAAGATGACCGACCTGCAAATTTTCAATCGAAAAGAATTTGTCGATTCACTCTTTAAGAAAAAATAATATAATTATCCGCAATGATGCCAGTAGCCTCATTTCCTTAGGTATAACGGCAGGAAGACCGATGACAGAAGATCCGCCACAGCGGACTGGCCGAAGTAGCCTCGGCGCTAGTGTTTTCTAAATCCTATAATGCTTTAGTCTCTTTGGCGGTAAACAAGTGGATAACCTGACCAATCTTAATCTGATGCTCCGACCACCCTCGGAGCATTTTTTTTTCATAAAACTGAACTCTATTTTACTTTTACCGTAATTCAATATGATATCATTTTAACATCATATTAACATGGAAAAAATAACTAAACCCGTTTCAGGATACGCAATGATCTTACTCATTATTGTCCTATTTATTTTTGCCCTCCTACTTAGCAGTCATCAAGGGCTGATTTTCATTAGTATTTTGGCCGCGGCAACTTTCCCGGGATTTTTCATAGTGGAACCAAACAAATCTATGGTTCTTCTCCTTTTTGGTGAATATAAAGGGAGTGTAAAAGCCAATGGCTTCTATTGGGTGATTCCGTTCATGACAAAAAAGAAAATATCACTGCGGGTACGAAATTTCGAAAACAAACCGGTAAAAGTTAATGACAAGATCGGCAATCCTGTAATGATTGGAACCATAGTTGTGTGGCAAGTAGAGGACACTTTCAAAGCTACGTTTGATGTAAACGACTATGAAAACTTTGTCCATTTACAATCTGATGCAGCTATTAGAAAGATGGCCGGACTCTATCCCTATGATAATTTTGAGGCAGAAGAAGCGGAAATCACCCTGAGATCCGGAGTCGAAGAAGTTAATCATTCCTTGGAAAAAGAAATCAGTGAGCGACTCCATCATGCCGGAATCAAGGTGATTGAAGCCAGAATATCCCATCTCGCCTATTCCTCAGAAATCGCCTCTGCCATGCTCCAAAGGCAACAGGCCACCGCAATAGTAGCTGCCAGACAAAAAATAGTGGAAGGGGCTGTGGGAATGGTAGAAATGGCATTGGCAGATCTTAAACTCAAGGAAATTGTAGATTTTGACAATGAGAAAAAAGCAGTAATGGTTTCTAATCTAATGGTAGTACTCTGCTCTGACAAAAGCGCGAGCCCTGTACTCAATGTAGGAACATTAAATCAGTAATAATGCCAAAGAAGAAAGCATTTGCACTACGGTTGGACGAGAATATGATGAAAGCGCTCGAAAAATGGGCCGCAGACGAGTTCCGTAGTACCAATGGCCAACTAGAATGGATCATCAGAGAATCGCTTAAAAAAGCGGGAAGATTACCAAAAGGAGGCACCCATGATTCTGATTAAGAAGAAACATAGAACTAGACAAATCTTGTGTATATTTATTGGCAAACGTATATTATATAATAGTTGACCAAATTATCGAAATCATGAAAAAACTGATCTGTATACTCTTTCTACTAGGCGGGTTAACCTACCTGTCTTCAGCTAACGCTATAGCGCAGGAAATAAGCACTACCGCAGTGGATGCTAAAACCAAAGAAAAGGTAGAAAAGTCAATTGCAAGCCTTGAAAAACACAAAGTACAACACGAAAAAGCGATTAAAAAACGTCAAGATCTTAGAACTAATTTTGAAAAGAAGAATTCCGCAGGCAAACTCTCCCCCAATGACGTACAGAAAATCACCAAGTCTATGGAGAAGCAGTCAAAGTCAATAGGAAAACTGGAGAAAAAAATGAAAAAATTAGAAGATTACATCAACGCAAATTCCTGATCTTTTTTTGAGAAAGTGTCCGAATTGACACTATCCCGAATTCAATCTTTCTCAGGCACATAGAGTAGCTCTTCATTCTCAAAATCATATAAAGTGAGTGCTCTCAACTCATAATAGGCCACCCAAAAATCCCGCAAGGAAGTGTAAAAGTCTCTTTTATTGGAGTCTTTTTCATTTTGGGCAATATTTAGGTTTGTAATAGACACATTACCTGTTTGATATCTTTTTAGGGCAATTTCATAACGTCGTTGGGCTACATCATCTGACACTCTGGTTACGTTCAACCGTTCCTTTATCATCATGAAGTTTTTCACTTTGGTAAATATCTGTTGTTCGAAATTAATCAACTCTTGTGCAACAGTATTTTCCACCAACTCCTGGTTGGCCATTGCCATAGACATTCTTGCCTTGTTCCTTCCCCAATCCAAAATAGGAACCGAAAGCCCTACACTCACCAAAGCCTGAGTATTTGGGTTCTGATAGATATCAGGGAAATTAAAAGCGGCATTATTGTATCCATACCTAGCATTAAGCAATACCTGAAAACGCTGTCCTCTAGCCATCGCAACCTCTGAGGCAGCCTGTGTTCTTTGCCTATCATAACCAATCGCTTCAGCTCTGTTTTGGAAAGCAAGCTCAATTGCCCGATCAACATCCACCTCAAAAATCGGGATATTCTCAGGGGAGATAAGGTTCAACTTGGAAGATTGATTCAATCCAATGAATGAATTCATCGTAAATGCTGCGCTTTCTAGAGATAGTTGCGCCTCTGCCATAGCCTGCTGTGCATTTAATACCTGCAGTTCTATTTGCAAAAGTTCATCCTCCGGCGTCACTCCCATCGCGTTTCTTCGTTTTTCGATGGCGAAAATATCATTTGTATTCTTGAGATTGGTAGCTGCAATTTCAGAATTCACCTGAGCGATTAAATACTCAAAATACAACCCGGTAACATATATAGACACCTTCTCCATCTCTTCAACATATTCACGCTTACTTTCTTCATACAACAGCGGCTCTATTCTTTTATCCCATTTAAATCGGTTATATGCAAAAATAGGCTGTTGCAAGGCCACATTTACAGGTACTCCCGAATATCTGGTCTGAGGTTCACCCGGATTCGAAAGAAAATTATCAAATCGATTGGTAGATGTGTTGACAGAAACAGTTCCACCAGTAACACCAATTACCTGTTCCAATCCCAATCCCAAATCCATCACGTTTTGATTCACCTGAATAGGCACTATAGAACCATCGGGCTGCGTTACATTGTTAAATTCCTGAGAATACTGTGGAATTGTTCCTGTCAGTCTTAATTGTGGATTATAATTTGATTTGAATAGTCTGTACTGCCAATAGTTGTTTTCTCTTCTGTTTTTCGCCCGAAGGGCCTCGGGAGAATTATCCTTTGCATGCTGTACCAGGTCCTTTAGGGTGAACGTCTGGGTATCCTGGGCTTTGGCTAAATTGAAATCTGCACCAAGAGCAAATAATATAAATAAGCACTTGATAAAAAGTAATCTGTCAATTTTCATACGGGCATTTTCTTAAATTGAAAAAAAGCTATCTATTCACATCAACTAAAATACTGATTGATTCTCCACAAACAAGGGACTTATTGCATTTGAAATCCTAAAAAATCTAAAAAGGCAAAACCTTCATTTATGTTACGCTCCTTTTGACCCTTTGCGTAACTTGCGGCCTGATCAAAGTCCATCATGAAGTCCATTATCAGTTTCGTTATACGATACGTCCCTAGACCATTATTGCAGCGGGTAAGTCCTTTAGTCATGCAAGTTTTTGCGAAGATGAATTCAGGTAATGCTGTCACCTGTCCGGTCTGTGAGCACAGTTATAAAAAATTCCTGCCCTATGGACGGATTGCAAGAGCGAATGCACTTTGTCCAAACTGCTTATCTCTTGAGCGTCATCGGCTGATGTGGCTTTACCTTAAAGAAAAAACGAACTTTTTCTCAGCTCCACTCCGGGTGCTCCATGTAGCTCCGGAGCATTGTTTTATCGGGAGGTTTGCAGGTCTGGGAAACTTAGATTATATCACCGCCGATATAGAATCCCCACTGGCTAAAGTCAAAATGGATGTTCACGATATTCCATTTCCCGACAACAGCTTCGATGTAGTCTTTTGCAATCATGTGCTAGAACATGTAGAAGATGATTTAAAAGCTTGTGCTGAGTTCAACCGTGTTTTGAAGCCCAGTGGATGGGGCATATTACAATCACCGGTCTATCCTATCGATAGCACCTTAGAAGATAAAAGCATAACTGATCCTGCAGAGCGGGAGCGTATATTTGGACAGAGAGATCATGTGCGGAAGTTTGGAAAAGACTATGCAGAACGCCTTAGGAAATCAGGACTTCAAATTGAGGAAAATTTGTTTGTAAAAGAGATCTCTCCCGAACTGATAACGCAAAATGCTCTTCCCCCGGAAGAAGTTATTTTTGTATGTAGAAAAGGGAACTAACCTTTTACTAACTTATTCCAGAGCTCATAAGGCAGCCCAAGCCCATAAGACCAGAGTTGCAAAATTGAAGTCACATAACTCAATAGACCTACTTTTACAGAGCGATTATGAAAGGTGGATGAAAGGATCACGCCGACGCTCCAAATTAGGAATATGTATAAATTGAGATAGAAGAACGGTTTATATACAAAATAGAAAAGGGGAATAGAAAGACTAAACAGCAAAAATGCCGTCGGTAACCAGTGAACAAGGGCAATAGCTCCGGGTTGAAATCTAGAAACATTCACCCGATTTCGACCAAATGAAAAAGCCTGATTGGCAAATGATATGAGCGTGTTTTTGCGCTTATGATATACATAAGCTTCCTGTACCAGCTCCAGTTTGAATCCGGACTTCTTTATCCTTATACTCCACTCTATATCTTCTCCCCGATTTGGATCTGCAAATCCTCCGATCTCTTCAAAGACTTTTCGGGAAACTCCCATATTGAATCCACGGGCTTGATACTTGGAAGGGTTTTTCATTTTACCACGTATCCCCCCCGTGGTCCAGCCCGATGTCATTGCAAAATCCATTGCTTTTTGCAAAGCTGAAAAATCATCCTTCGCAGCATCCGGCCCTCCAAAAGCATCAAGACCTCTATCCTGAATGGCATTCGAAAGCTTTTCTAAATAATCGGAGGGCAAAATCACATCAGAGTCAAGAATAACAAAAAAATCACCGGAGGCAATTTTCATCCCATTGTTTCTGGCAAATCCTTGCCCTGTATTGGACTGAGCCAGATAATGGATACTCAGCTTTGTATCAAAATCATTGACAACATTTTTCGAATCCTGCGTGGAGCCATCCTCAATCACGATTACCTCAAAATCCGCGAAAGTCTGCTCTGTAAGACTAAGTACTAATTCGCGTAACTCTTCGGGACGATTGTAGACCGGTATGATTACCGAGAACTTCATCAAAAGTCGAAGTTTATCTCCTCGTCAATTTTATATTCCGTTTCCTTGGATTGATTGGAAGTCATCAACTCCGCAATGAATCCTGTCACAAAGAGCTGGACTCCTATAATCAAAGCAACTAATGCTAAAAAGAATAGGGGTTGGTCGGTTATTTCCCTGACTTTATACCCTTTGCTTAATCCATAGACTTTTTCAAAGATCAACCAACAGGTAATTATAAATCCTGCCAGAAAAGAAAAACTACCCAGGAAACCAAAAAAATGCATGGGCTTCTTTTTATATCGATGCACAAAAGAGACAGAAATCAAATCCAGAAAACCATTTAAAAAACGTTCTATCCCAAACTTGGAATATCCGTATTTTCTGGACTGATGTTGCACCACTTTTTCTCCAATTTTGCTAAATCCATTCCACTTGGCAAGTAATGGAATGTATCTATGCATTTCTCCATAGATCTGAATATTCTTGACAACCTTAAGACGGTATGCCTTCAATCCACAATTGAAATCATGGAGTTTGATTCCGGAGATCCATCTGGTCACTCCATTAAAAAACCGGGAAGGAATAGTTTTTCCCAGTGGGTCATGGCGCTCCTTCTTCCAGCCAGACACCACATCAAACTTCCCCTCCATAATCAACACATAAAGACCCGGGATCTCGTTCGGGCTATCTTGCAGATCAGCATCCATGGTAATCACTACATCGCCACATGCTTTCTTAAACCCCGCATCCAGCGCAGCTGATTTGCCGTAGTTTCTGGTGAAGTTAATTCCCTTCACTTCATTATATCTATGGGAAAGTGAATAAATGATCCCCCAAGAATCATCTGTACTGCCGTCATTTATAAAAATCAATTCATAAGAAAAGCCGTGATCATGCATGACACGGCTAATCCATAGAGTTAATTCAGGCAGTGACTCTTCCTCGTTATATACAGGAACTACAACTGAAATCTGAGGCATAATTTAATAATCGAGAGACTTGTCTCTTTTCTTTAGGATTGCTCCCAAAATTAAGGCAACTATTGCATAAAAAATCAATATAAAGCCTAAACCTTTCAATTGTCCTATAATAGTATAACTATCCAAGGTCGCTTTTCGCATTTCTTCTAACTGCTCAGGAGGTAAGGAATCTGCAGAAGCTCCAAATTTCTCCATTGTATCCAAAGCAGTTTGGAAAGTTATATCCGCAAGTACTTGTGGAAGTGAAGGATCCACTACTAGCAAAAGAAGGATCATACCGATAGTCCCAATCAAGGCGGAGATAACCAAAGAAATAAAACTAAAATTAAAGGCTGTACCAAATGTCATAAAGCCCCCCTGTTCATTTCGATATTGGGAACCAAAATAGATGACTAATGCCGCTGAAATAACCAAAGACACGAAGCCAAACCAGCCCGATGCCAGTAAAGAAGAATTTACAAAATAAGCCAAAAAGATAATAGCCAATGACACCAAACCAATTGTCAATCCTGGTTTAATTGCTGCTTGAAAAGGAGATTGTTGTACTTCCATAAGTTCGTTAGTTAGGATTTTTCCTTAAAATAATAGATATAATAATAGTAAAAAACAGTCCGGGAATGATTTTCCACAGCGCATCATTTAAAGCTATATCAAACGGCACCATATTTCTAATGCTTTCCAAGGTCAAATCAAATGAACTTTCACCTACCTGAGTGATTATGGATTCCTTGCTACTTTCCAATACTGCAAGCTTTGAGTCTTTCACCTGATCAAATAGATTCGGGTGTATTAACAGTACTATCCATATCCCTCCCAAGGAAATAGTTGCTTCCAACATATACGCCACAAAACCCACAGACATGCCCTCCGCAAAAGACAAATAGCCGTCATTACTATACTCTTTGAAGAACTTAATAGCCAAAAATATGGCAATAGGAGTAATAATATAGCCAAAAATCAGTGTTAAGTTGGTAGGATCCGGATACAGGAATGACAATGTGATAAAAGCAAGGATACTCAAAGCACCCGCAAAACCTCCAAACCTGTATGATGAACTAAAGTACTTATACATCCACTTCTATTAGCTGACCTTTTTGAATCACGTATTTCACCTTTCCTTTTAGACTTTTCCCAAACCAAGGTGAATTGGATGAAAGTGATTTGTTTGATTTCTCATCATAAGTCCATTCGGCTTCAGGGTCAAAAATGGTCCATGAGTCAGTAAGTTTATGAGGCAGTACTGCTTTGGGACCTGTAGTTATTTTATCCAATAAAAGATCCCATCCCAATTCTTTCTCCAATAGTACAAGTGCAGGAAGGAATGTTTGTAAACCTACCATTCCAAAATTAGCAAGGTCAAATTCCATAAATTTCGAATCTCTATCTTCAGGCTGATGGTTACTGACCAGTGCGTCTATTGTACCATCTTTGATTCCTTCGATCAGAGCCATCCTGTCAGTATTTCCCCTGAATGGTGGCAATACCTTAAGGTTTGCATCAAAATCCATCAAATCCGAATCAGTAAACAATAATTGATAGATGGAAACATCAGCAGTTACCTTTAGCCCTTCTGCTTTCGCATCCCTTATAAGCCTAACCCCCTTAGCCGTGTTAATAGTTTGAAAATGAACCCGTCCTCCTGTATAGCGAATAATTTCAAGGTTTCTCTGGATAGCAATATCCTCAGCAAGGTTTGGCATGCCTTTCACCCCGAGCATTGTAGAATTCTCCCCTTCATGCATATGTCCGAAGATCGCTAACAATGGATCATAAGCATGATCGAAAAGCACTCCATCAAACTTCTGGAGATACTGAAGTACCTTCAAGTATCGATCACCATTTGCTAAAGTTTTCGTTCCTTCTCCAAAGACAGAAACTCCTGATTGATGATGCATGTCAAGAATTTCAGTAAAGTTTTCTCCTCCGATATCCTTGGTCACAGCTCCTTGGATCAAAAATTCCGGAGAATATTTTTTTGCCCGGTTCAGCACAAAATCAACGTCTCCTTTGGACTGAATGACAGGATCGGTATTTGGAAGTATGACAGCAGTCGAAAAACCACTCACAACTAAAGATTCAGCAAGGCTTTCTATAGATTCCTTGTACTCAAGTCCAGGCTCTCCCATCCCGCATCGGAGATCAACCCACCCAGGCGAGATACGCCAGCCTGTAGCATCGATTTCCCTATCATACTGTAGAGTGCTGCTAGAAGTTATAGGTGTAAGCTCTCCTTTTTCAAAAACATAATCCTGTAATTCCTCTACCCCATTAGGATGGATAATACAGAGACTTTTAAATAGAACGGACATTCAAATTTAATTTGATGCAAAGCTGCAATAATATTCCAAAAATGAAAAATAGAATCAAAAATACTATGTCAAAAGTAAGTGTTCCTGAAATCAAAACTTCCAAGCGACTACTTGTTCAAAATTGTTCTATCCCACAAAACGCAAAAAGACCCGGTGGAATTAACCAACGGGTCTGAATAAATGAGGCGGCGACCTACTCTCCCGGGTGTAACCCCAGTACCATCGGCGCTGCAGGGCTTAACTTCTCTGT
>NZ_JAVDWS010000024.1:0-67163 GCF_031457395.1 Algoriphagus sp. 4150 | reverse complement strand
ATGAATATGAAAATTTAACTTCTTAGCGTTTTCTTACCCTTACCTAAAAATATAAAAATGAAGTGACAGAAAAATTATAAACATATGAAAAAACTCGCATTTCTTCTTTTCTTGTTTTTTGTACAAATTGAAGTCTTTGCCCAAGATTTTAGCGTCACCTCCTATTCTGTGGACATCACCATTCATACAGACGGGTACTTTGATGTAGTAGAAAAATACAATCTTAATTTTAATGTTCCTAAGCATGGAATCTATAGGGACATTCTGACTTCCTATGATTTACAGAATGAAGACGGAGAGAAGGAGAAGCGCAAACTCAAGCTAAGCAATATCGAGGTTCCTAACTATAAGTTTGAAGCACCCTCTTCTTTTGGTCAGAAAATGTCGACAAATGTACGGATCAAAATAGGCGATGCAAATGTTACCTTAGTGGGGCCTCGATACTATGAAATCAGATACAGAGTAGAGAATGCATTCCTTCACGAGAAGGAAGCCATACAATTCTATTGGAATATAAAGCCAAGTGACTGGAATGCTCCTTTTTATGCAATTGATTTCTCGGTTCACTTACCTCACGGGATAACCTTGGATGAGGGAAATTACTATTTATATTCAGGTGCCGTCGGATCAGATACCCCAACAACAGATTTCCTAACTACCTATGCTAACGGCGTCTATTCCGGGACAAGCAAATCCGGTGTGGTTTCTTCAGGCGGAGAAGCGGTAACCGTTCTTTTGAAATTGCCTGTGGGAAGTATCACGGAAATCAAACCGATTTGGCCACTTTGGACTGATTACGGTTGGACAATTATCCTTGTATTGGTATTTTCCGGGTTTTATGCTGTCTGGAAAAAGCACGGGAAAGACGATCCTGTCACCACGACGACGAGCTACTATCCTCCCAAAGGGATGGATCCTGCAATGGTGGGTTTCTTGATAGACGATTCCAGTGACACCAATGATCTTATTTCTTTAATTCCATTTTGGGCTTCGCAAGGCTATATGACAATTGAAGAAATCGAAAAAAAAGGATGGTTTGCAAAAGATGACACAAAACTCACCAAACTAAAAGAACTTGATGCAGATATCCCCCTGTATCAGCGCCAACTTTTCGATGGACTGTTTGGTCGCGGATCGGAAGTATTGGTAAGCAGCTTAAAAGACAAGTTTTACACCACGATGAGCAAGGCAAAAGGGACACTCAAGGATGCAGCCCAGATCTATTATGTGAACAAGTCTAAAAAAGTCATGATCTATACAGCAGTAGGCTTGGCTTTTCTGATGTTTTTCCTGATCCCGGGCTTTCTCTTTGTATGGGGAGTTATCGCCGCTATTTCGGTTGGAGTATCATTGATCTTCCTATTGATAATGAATCAGTTTATGATCAAGAAGAACAAGGAAGGAACTGCGATATTATCGGAATTGAAGGGTTTCAAGCAATTCATAAAAGTAGCTGAAGAGAACAAATTGAAAATGCTTCTCAAAGAAGATCCTACCTACTTCGAGTCAACGATGAGTTATGCTCTGGCATTTGGAATGTTTGACAAATGGGCGAAAAAATTCGATTCTCTCAATATTGAACCGCCTACCTGGTATTACTCTTCCTCCGGAAGAATGATGTCCATGGCCCATTTCTCCAAATCTTTCAACAGTTCCATCAAATCAACCCAATCCACCATGGTGAGTTCCCCTTCCAGTTCGGGAAGCTCGGGTGGCGGTGGATCATCAGGAGGCGGATTTGGCGGCGGAGGTGGCGGAAGCTGGTAGTTTCAATTTCCCGTAAGAAAACCATAAATCAGGATACGTCATTAAAAAATATCTGAGGTTTTGGAAACCTCAAATGAGACAATCGGAAGAATTGCATTCAGTAAAAAAACTCCTGTTTCTTTGCTTTTTTTATGCGGTTCAAAAAAATGATCAATTTCCAATTTTCAAACTCAATGGTCAAGGAAAAGCAAACTATAGCCGTTGTGCTCCTTAGTGGACTCCTATGTTTGCTATGCTTCTATGTGGTTAAAAAAAATGATCAATCCCCAATTTTCAAACTCAATGGTTAAGGGCAAGCAAACTCTAACCTTTGTGTTCCTTGGTGGACTTTGTGGTTCAAAAAACACCACCACCTAATTCAAGCCTCCTTATTTGGACTTGTTGAAATACGAGCACCTCTATGTTTGCTATGCTTCTATGTGGTTCACAAAAAATGATCAATCCCCAATTCCCAAACTCAATGGTCAAGGAAAAGCCAACTCTAATCTTTATGTTCCTTGGTGGACTTTGTGGTTCAAAAAACACCACAACCTAATTCAAGCCTCCTTATTTGGACTTGTTGAAATACGAGCACCTCTATGTTTGCTATGCTTCTATGTGGTTTAAAAAATGATCAATCCCCAATTTTCAAACTCAATGGTCAAGGGCAAGTAAACTCTAATCTTTATGTTCCTTGGTGGACTTTGTGATGAAAAACAAAATACAATTGAATTCTTCAAGCCCCACATGGCAGTGGATTAAAACTAGGTGTCTATATGGTTAAACCCGATCATCTAGCCGTCCAGCCTCCATCCACAGTCAGCATAGATCCTACCATGTAAGTTCCCGCATCTGAAGCCAAATAGATAGCTGCTCCCTGGATCTCTTCCAATCTACCCCATCTGCCAAGTGCTGTAGCTCCTACCACAAACTTCTTTCCTTCTTCTGTATCCGCGATCGGCAAGTTCATTTCCGTCAAAAACGGTCCCGGGCATATTGCATTCACGGTAATATTAAACGGAGCGAATTCCAATCCCAGCGCTCTGGTCATCTGCACAACTGCACCCTTGCTGGATGCATATGGCGTTCTATTCGATAGCCCGACCAATCCCAGGGTACTGGCCAGATTGATAATGCTTCCCCGTCCTGCTTCCTTCATATACGGTGTTACTGCTTTACAGCATAGCCAGGTTCCCGTCACATTGATTTCCATCACTTTGCTGAACTCTTCCAGTTGCAACTCATCTATCGCCCCGCGAATATTAATCCCCGCACTGTTGATCAGCACATCTATCTTTCCGAATGCATCAAAAGCTGCTTTTGCCATGGCTTCCGTCTGCTCTTTGTTCACCACATCTGCTTCGAAAGCCAATGCCTTTACTCCATAAACTTCAGCAATTCTCTTGGCCGATTCTTGGCCTTCAGACAGATTTCTGCTGACCAGCATCACACTTGCCCCGGCAGAGGCAAGCCCTTCGGCCATTGCCAAACCAAGGCCTTTGGATCCGCCTGTGATGATTGCTGCTTTTCCTGTCAGGTCAAAAAGTTTGATTCCGGGTAGTTTTTCAGACATGGGTAAAATGGTTAATGGTTAATGGTTAATGGTTAATGGTTAATAAGTTTAATTTTCGTAAAATCATGGCTATAATCCCAGTGAAGTGCGGCTATAAGCAAGGCAGGCTATCACGTTCTTTTCTTCCAAAGCCAATTGCTCTTCTTTGGATAAACCTGCAACTGCCGGTAGCTCCCCCCGGAACTGGTTTTCTTCAATCATTCGCTGCATTCTGTATGCATCCATTCCGGACAAATGATCGAAAGTAGCCCAATAATCATCTTTCATACAGGGAATTTCCAGTGGATCACGGGTAATCATCTCCAGACTGAAATTGATGTGAGGATTATGTTTTTTACAGAGATTTACTGCTGATTTCAAATCCACAATCCCCTCCCCAAGTGGAACTTCGGAAAGCAAAAAACCATCTCGATAATGCTTCACGCCCATATCCTTCACATGGGTAGAAAAAGCATAGGGGGCCAGGGTCTCTATCACTTGCATAGGATGCTCCAAGAATGAAATATTATTCCCAAAATCCAACGTCACTCCCACCCATTCACTTCCCAGATTCAAGATAATTGATTCCAGCTCTGCAGCCGTCCAGTCCTTATGGTTTTCTACTGCAAGCTTCATCTTATGCTTTCGCACCACAGGCTCTGCAAGTTCAATGGATCGAATTGCATTCCCTCTGAAATTATTAAAATTCTCAAGCGTAGCAAAATCCACGTAGCGTCGTCCGCTGAGACATGCTGTCCTTAGAATTTTCGCTCCTGCTTCCCGGGCGGCCAAGACATCCGTTTCAAATTTCGGAACCTCATCTTTCGATTTGGGCAATGTAATGCTTCCTTCTAAGTACATACCGGATTTTTCCCGCACGTCTCTTACTCTCTTTGCAAAATCTGAAGACCAGCCATTCACCACAGTCTGCACACCTCCCGCACCTATCTCTTTACAATGCTCCAGTAAACTCAGTGCATTTTCGAACCCCGGATATTTTTCACTTGGAGTATCTGAATGCCATCTCGCCGCGTAGGAATGAACTACTATTCCCATGGGAGCATCCACCAAGTACTCAGGAAGTACAGGTAAGGGAAAAGTCATTGCAAGAGCTCCAAGTCCCGCTGTTTTCAGAAAGCTTCTTCTTTCCGAAAGACTTTGGATGCTTTTGTGCTGAAGGAAAATCGAATTCATAGGCTATGGTTTTTGGGGCTCGTCTTCCGGCAAGGATTTTATGTACTCATTCAGTTCAGCAGCTTTCCATGGATACACTCTTCCCTGAGTTGACACCCGTGTTTTGCTGACCGTACGGCCGGAAATCAGCGGAGCTTGATTACCCCATTCATTTCGGATGTAGGTCAAGATTGCTGCAATGCTCGCATCGTCCATCGTAGAATGAGCAGGCATCACAGGAAGAATATCAGGCGCATCATAAGTTTTCCCAGCCACTTCCACCGGCCCCTCCAGCCCATGCAGCAAGATCATTGCGAGTCTGCGTTCATCTCCCAGCACCCACTCTGATCCCGCCAATGGCGGCCCCATTCTCGTAGCACCGGCCCCATCTGAGCTGTGACACCCCGCACAGGTCACCAGATATTTCTGTCTGCCTTGCGCAAATTGCTGCATTCCCCTATCATCCAATTGAGTTTCAGAAACTGCAACCTTAGAAGGGACAAAACCCGGCCAGGAGAATATCCGCATCATCCTATCCAAGCGATTTTTATCAATGGGAAGATCGGTACGTTTGAAAAGTGAAGGTTCGGATTTCAACACTATTGGCTCTTTATCTTTCAAATTTGAAGCCTGAATAGACATTCCGGAAATCACAATATTTTCTTTCCATCCCAATTCCTTCCCTTTGGCATCTGCCATAGTCAAAAGCCCGGTGACTTCAGACGAAGATCCTTTTTTAAGAATTGCCGTGGCCAGAGTCTCCAGAAAAATCTCCTTAATCTGATCCTGGTTTTCCCAGTCAGAAGAAGTCCAAAGCTTTTGCAGAAAAGCGTATTCCCTATCTGCCAAACTGCTCATCATCGCATCCCGAATCAGGGGATCGGCACCATATTTTTGGAAAATATCAGAAAGGATATTTTCATTTTCATCGGTCTCTAGCACATATGCACTTAGTGCAAGCTGAAGTGCTTCTTGTGGAGAAGCAGCAGTAGTAGCACCTCTCATACCTAGCGCAAGTTTAGACCGGGTAGCGGAAGATGTCTGAGCAAATGGTTCCAATAGTCTTAGCGCTGTATTTTGTATCAAGCCGGAAGAGCTATCAAGGACTGAAAAAAGTAAATCTTCTGAAAGCAAATTCAGTCCTTCCAAAGTCCAAAGTGTATGAAATCTTCCCATCTCGCTAGCCTTTGGATCAGAAAGCACTTGCACCAAATCGTCTTTCACACTCTTATCATTCCGCTCTACCAACAGACGCTGTGCCATGTCTCTGTACCAGCCGTCTTTATCCGAAAGCAATGCGATCAATTCCTTACTATCGGTCTTTGAAAGTTTAGGTGTTTTCCCGGTATTTTTTCCTTCCGGAACAACCCTCCAAATCCTCCCCAAATGAATCGGCATATGCAATCCTCTACCCACAGTCTGCTCACTTAAGTAAGGAGTGAGGTACTCTTTATGCTGAATCAATCCACGGTACATGTCTGCTATATACAAAGCTCCGTCAGGTCCGACAGCAAACCCGGAAGGGCGAAACCGCTCATCCGTGGATGCCAAAAACTCTCTTCCGGGATTTGGATCCATACCCGTAATGGTTGTTCCATCTTCCGTCAAGACATTTCTTTTCACCAAATTGCCTGCAGGCTCTGCCACAAAGGCATTTCCGTAATACTCTTCAGGAAAAAGTGTGCTTCTGAAAATCAACGGAGAGCAGGCTGCCGTGAATTCCATCAATCGCCGGTTTTCGTCCAAAACACCAGGAATGTATCCTCTATTCACTGCCGGAGTGGGATGGATCGGATAAACTCTTCGATCCTGCGCCACTCCATAATCTATCCCTGTGGAAGAACTGTGATTTGGATTTCTCGACAGATAATTTGGCGGCACCAGATCAGCATGAAGCTGAGACCAATTGTAATTGTAATACAATCTACCCTGATCATCTTGACTGATTCCCCATTGTCCCCGAAACTCGGTCTCTTCTTTGATCCATTTGCCATCCTGATATTTGTACCTGATTTTGGACTTTGCATTGTAGTACCAGTTGTCCACGTTTCTCAGCAAACCATTATCTGAATGTTCGGGATTTCCCGAAGAAGCATAGGCCGAATCAAGCAAAACCTTGGTATCGGCACGGAGATCTCCATCTAGATCTTGAGTGATCCATAGTGCACTGTTTTCAGAGACAAGCACTCCATCCGCAAAAAAACCAATCGCCCGTGGCATCACCAGGCTATCAAGGTAGACGGTACTTTTATCCATCACACCATCTCCATTTTCATCTTCCAGCACAGAGATCCTGCCTATAGGCTTATCTTCCTCAGAGCCCAATGTATCAGTCATAAATCCCCGCATCTCTATCACCCAAAGTCGGGCATCCTCATCGAACGTGATAAAAACAGGTTCCTGTACCATGGGTTCGGCTGCGACCAATTGGATTTTGAATCCCGGTTCCAATTGAAAAGTTTCCAATTCTTCCTCAGCTGATCTTGCAGGAGAGGGATTGGATGGATCTTCTATGACTATTTTGGCACAAGCGGCCGTTATCAATACTATTAAAAAGTAAGGAACACTACGGGTAATCGACATACTACAACACGGAATTTTGGGTTTGAGCAAATCCCCACTCAAGCAAATCCTACAACTTTAGGCAAGCTTGAAAAAAGGGGAAGTACAATTTGAAACATATTCGGCTGATACACAAGCCTGAATTTAACAATATGTTTATTCCGGCATTTCACCAATTAGCTATAGACACTCCCAGAATCACTATCTTCATTCCAATTCTAAACATATCTTTATATGCTAAAAAATAGTCTGTTGGCAGCTATTCTGCTTCTTTTCTCATTCTACGTCTTTAAAAAAGAGGTGCTGGAGACAGCTTCTCCGACCTCCGTCACGCTCATAGAATCCGAGCTCGCATGGAATGGAGACTCTTTGCCACCTTATCCAAGCTCAAAACCTCAAATTTCAATTTTAAAAATCACCATTCCTGCCCATGCTGAACTTCCCTTACATTATCATCCGGTGATCAATGCCGGCGTACTACTGAAAGGAGAATTATATGTGATCGATGAAGATGGCAATGAACTCACGCTCAAAGCCGGTGATCCTATCATAGAAGTGGTGAACAAAAAGCATCTAGGCAAAAATATGGGTGATGAAGATGCTGAGATTATAGTCTTCTATGCCGGAACACCAGGTATGAAGATTACCGAAAAAGTACAATAATAACTTCCAAGCCTTACCTTTGCGAATAAATACGTACGCATGAACTTTTCAGACCTAGGCCTTTCCAAGCAATTGCTTGATGCAATAAAAAAAGCAAACTACGATAGCCCATATCCGATACAGATAGAAGCAATCCCGGCTATTTTGCAGAAGAAAGACCTACTCGGAATAGCGCCCACCGGTTCCGGAAAGACAGCCTCCTACATCCTGCCCATCCTCCAGAGACTTCAGGAAAAAGACGTAAATAAAGGACGTATGATTCCGGTTTTGGTGTTGGTTCCCACACGTGAGCTGGCAAGTCAAGTGGCTGAAGTAACGGAGAATTTTGCGCGATTTCTGACAAGAAAAGTGAAAGCTTTGGCTGTATATGGGGGTGTTTCTATCAATCCGCAGATGATGAAAATCTACGGAACGGATATTTTGATCGCTACTCCCGGTCGATTACTGGATCTGCTCTCCAAAAATTCCCTGAATCTAAATCAGGTCGAAATCCTTGTATTGGATGAAGCGGATAAGGTTTTGAATATGGGATTCAAAGAAGAGGTGGATCAAATCCTGGAAAAACTTCCAAAAAAACGTCAAAACATTCTTTTCTCAGCGACCACAGAAGAGTCTGTAGAAGGATTGATCGATGAAATGCTGCACGATCCTGTCCGTATTGCCGCAGAGCCGGACACTATCTCTCCGGATCTTATAGAGCAGTATGCTTACCGGGTTCCTATGGAACAAAAAGGTCCTTTCCTCCGCTATTTAATTAATTCAGGTGACTGGTCGCAGATTTTGGTTTTTGCCTCATCTATCAGGGCGGCAGATAATATCGTCACCAAACTTGGCAAAAACGGAATTGATGCACTGGCTTTTCACGGTGACAAGAGTCAGGGGGCGAGGACTGAAGCGCTTCATAGATTTAAGTCCGGCAAAACCAGGGTACTGGTGGCAACCGATTTGGCAGCAAGAGGTATTGATATCAAGTTTCTGCCATTGGTGATCAATTATGAACTTCCAAGATCTCCCAAAGACTATGTGCACAGAATCGGTAGAACAGGGCGTGCAGGAGCTACGGGTGAAGCTATATCATTGGTCTCTGAAGAGGAGTTGCACCACTTCAAAATAATCCAAAAGAAAATGAAAAAGCATGTGCAGCTGAGGAGTATCGATGAGATTGAATTTTAATTCATTCGGAGGCAGAGGTCATAATTCAAAAAATCTATTCTTTGGTAATCTTACATTCAACCAAAATCATCGGATTTAATCAAGTTACTTTTCGGATAAAAAGTAAACCCGTTAATGATTCCTCAACACATTCTAATGAAGCCTAAATATTCCACAAAAAAATAAGTAGAAATCTACGAACTCATTAACAGACAAGCCTGTTTACTCCAAATAGTGAAATTTTAGGATCAAGTCATTTTTAGGATGGAAAAGAAATACAGCAAAACGGAATACTTTAAGATTGTCCTTGTATTGGGTGCACTTTGTACAATCTCTCCTTTTTCAATCGACATGTATCTTCCAGGGTTCCCTGAGATGGCTAAATCCCTGAATACTCCTATTTCCAATATCCAACTTTCTTTGACTGCCTATTTGGTAGGTATTGCGATCGGCCAGCTTTTCTATGGTCCTCTTCTGGACAAATATGGACGTAAAAAGCCGCTGTACGCAGGATTGGCCATTTACATCCTAGCATCTATCGGCTGTGCGGTATCGCAGTCGGTAGAGAACCTTATCTTCATGAGATTCCTGCAGGCAGTGGGTGGATGTGCAGGAATGGTATCTGCGCAGGCTATCGTCCGCGATATTTTCCCTGTAGAAAAGACCGCTCAAGCCATGTCATTGCTTGTATTGGTGATCGCAGTTTCCCCTATGATTGCCCCTGCTTTGGGTGGGTTTGTGACTGCGGCGTATGATTGGCACTGGGTTTTTATCATTCTGGCTGTCTTGACTGCCATTATTTGGATAGCTACTGTGGTCATACTTCCTGCGGGAGCACTTCCTGACAGGGAGGTATCTTTAAAACCCAAACAGGTTTGGAAAAGCTATCTAAAAGTTCTTGAGAATCGCCAGTTCTTGGTTTACATGCTTGCAGGAGGAATTGCCGGAGCCGCACCATTTGCCTACATCGCCAGTTCTGCGGATGTATTTATGAACCTCTACGGATTGAGTGAGCATCAATTTGGGTGGATATTCGCTATTCTGGCCTTTGCCATGATAGGTTCTACGCAGCTGAACCATATCCTTTTAAAGAGATTCTCTTCTCAGCAGATCATTAATTTCTCCCTGCATTACCAGAGCTTCATGGGATTATTGCTAATTATTGGAGTCTATTTCAATCTGTTCAATGTGTATTCATTGATCGCAGTGATGTTTATTTTCCTAACCGCCCATGGACTAAATGGCCCCAATACTACTGCACTTTCCATGGCTCCATTCTCCAGAAATGCAGGATCAGCGTCTGCGATGCTGGGAAGTATGAGAATGGCAATAGGCGGAATTGTAACTGCAATCGTGAGTCTGTTTCATGCCAGCTCTGCATTGCCGATGGTTATCGGAATGGGTGTGTGTGCATTTGGAGGATTTATAGTGCTCAAAATGGACCAGCAACTACCCGGTACCATCAGTCGAAAGCGAAGCACAGAGGCTTTTGCCAGCTAAGACTTATATGAAAGGTTAAAAGCCGGAGTTCTTTAAGAAGTCCGGCTTTTTCATTTTAGTTAAGGCTCAGTAACTGCCTTGATCAGCTCAGGATGTATTTGATCCCCCGAACTTCTATTAAACAGCGCAAAACCATAGTCCCCTGCATATCCATTGTCCCAATAAAACGGCACCAATCCATGATCAACCATGCTATTGGTAACATAGCGTAAATAATATTCTAGATAATGCTGATTTTCTTCAGACTTTTTTTGCACTGCCCCATATTCTCCCACCAGAACAGGAACACCCTGATCAATGAATTTCGATTTCATCTTTTGAAACTGTCCGTCAGCATGTAATTCTCCACCCCATACTGCTGTTTTAGCAGGATCAGTTGCGTCCTTCCCCCATTGGGTGATGATTTCATCTTCTCTCAAAGCAAACTCATACGGGTCATAATAATGAACCTCCACCATCAAGCGATCTGCTGTGTCGTCTGTAGGCATTTCAAAGAAATTTGCCCCATGATCTATATTGGTATTAAATGTTTGTACAACTAAGTTTCTATAGGTATTCCTACCTCCTGTAGACCTTACGGCATCTACGAAAGTCTGATTGAATGAATTCTGAACCTGATAATATTCCGGTTTGGGAGTGCCGTAATCGCCGTCTACCATCACCTCATTTGTTCCTGCAAAAAGCAGATGATCATCGTAATCCCGGAAATTCAATGCGATCTGCACCCACATTTTTTCCAGTCTGTCATTCACATAGTCTTGCTGCGCAAAAGTCGGCTGCATCCACCCTCCGTCCCAGTGAATATTCATGAGCGCATACATATCATTGTCTATCACATAATCCACTACTTCATTTACTCTAGCCATCCAGACAGGGTCTATTTGGTATGTTTCAGCATTGGTGAATCTGCTCCATGCTACCGGGATTCTTACAGACTGAAAACCTGCAGCCTTGATTGCATCGATCAACCCTTTTGTGGTTTCCGGGTTATCCCAGGCAGTTTCCCCACCTATTGCTTCCAGAGAATTCCCGAGATTCCAGCCGATTCCCATTTCGCCGGCCAAATCCAAACTTGCGATGTCCCGCATTCCCGTTTTGTCCGACGGTATGTAATAGTCTGGAAGCATAGATGTGCTACCAGCCTGATTCACAGTAATTACCTGAGCGATGGCTCCTGACTTTACTCTTATCAAAGCAGTTCGAGTCTCCTCTGAACCGTTCGCCCCGGCAGTCAGTGTGATCTGAGCATTTCCCGAACCGGAATTTGGGTTAGCTGTAATCCAAGGTTCCTCTATTTCAATTGTCCAATTTTGATTGCCGGTGATCGACAGGACCTGGGAATCTTCTTCAGAGGCATATTGGAGTGTTGTTGAAGAAACTGTGAATTCAAACGGCTCTCCATTTTCTCCACAGGAGAAAAAAGTCATTGAAAGAGAAAGAACTAAAATGAGAAATTTAGCAGGGTTATTCATAGGGTTTATTTTTACGACTCTAAAAGTATTTACTCTGTCCGTCTCTAAAGGGGGGTAAATGTTAGCTATAAGGGATTCATTTGTTACATAGCAAGACAAAAGGCCGGAAAAGACCTTCTGACCAGCTTCCCATTCGGAAGAGAATAATTCCTACTTTTGCCATTCTCCCATAAGTACAATCCATGAGCAACTCAAATCTTGCGATCAGAACAGTCATTTTCAGTATGCTGGGAAATGTCATTCTGGCGGCGATCAAATTTCTCGCCGGCATATTTGGAAATTCATATGCACTGATTGCAGATGGCATAGAATCGGTAGTGGACGTTTTCGCTTCTGCACTGGTTCTCTTTGGATTGAAATATTCCGCAAGACCGGCAGATGAAAATCATCCCTATGGCCATGGAAAGGCTGAGCCACTGATGACTTTTTTGGTAGTGGTATTTCTGATCATCTCGGCAGTCACTATCGCCTGGCAAGCTTACCAACACATCATCACTCCGCATCAATCACCCAGGCCTTTTACGCTGATCGTCCTCGCAGGGATTATTATCTGGAAGGAAATCTCTTTTCAGCTAGTAATGTCACGGAGTAAAAAGCTGAAAAGCAGTTCGCTTAAAGCAGAAGCCTGGCATCACCGCAGCGATGCCATTACATCTGTGGCCGCTTTTATAGGGATCACGATTGCAATTTTCGGAGGAGAGGGATTCGAGGTGGCTGATGATTACGCTGCCTTATTTGCAGTGGCTCTGATCCTTTTCAATTGCTATAAAATCTTTCGCCCTGCACTGGGAGAAGTGATGGACGAAAACAATTATGAGGAACTTACAGCACAAATCCGACAGATTTCCCTAACCGTACCCGGAGTGAAAGGCACAGAAAAATGCTATATCCGCAAAGCCGGAATGGAATATTACGTCGATTTGCACGCACTGGTTCCCGGAGAACTTACCGTGACCGAAGGGCACGCCATTTCTCATGAATTGAAAGACAAACTTTGCAAAGTAATTCCTGAACTTGGCAATGTACTGATTCACATAGAACCCTGCTGAACACTACGAAGCCGTCCGGGCAACCCAATCTAGCAGGAGTCAACGCATGCCTCACCAGAACCTCCCATGGGTACGACTATCTTGCTGGCTTCCCTTACGGGTTTCAGCTACTTCACACCTATGCTTTTTGCAAGCCTGACAGGATATTTCCTAGCTCCGAAGATTCCTTTTATCAGTTCTCAAAAGGAAGAACATCCCACATTGAAATAGCTTTTTGGGGCTGAATTTCTTTAAATATTGAGAGCAATTCCTTAGAACTTTGGTTACCTTAAAGATGATTAGCTTACAAGCTCTTAACCCATTCTAACTATGAATATCCTCGAAAACTTGTCCTTCCATAATGATCGCCCATCAGTCTGCCCGATCCAGCGAACAGACAAAACCAACTATTTTGCCATTGGACTGATCCATAACCAAATCCTAAAAAAGCACACTGCAAACAACCCTTCTCTACTCACCGTACTCCAAGGTGAACTAGTGTTTCTTATCGATGGAGAAACGCTGCATCTCAAAGAATTTGATACCTACGACATTCCTGTGATGGTGGAGCATGAAGTGAAGGGTGTGAAAGAAAGAAATATTTTCACCATTCTTCAGGAGAAATAAGACTACTGTCGTCTTCGATGAAATTTGGATATGATTATCATCAATGACGCCGGTCACCTCAGTTGCTTTGTTAATCTGGCCAACAGACCGAAGTTGCCAAAATCTATAGTTTACCAAATACTATTAGTTTATCAAATCTTATATTGTTTTTACCTCTTTATTGGCAGAAAAGCGGATATATACAAATTTGGATTGCCTAAAGCCTATAGTAATCGAAACTCCCCTTTGCCGGATAATTGGCCTTATTTCTTACATTTGGAGCACTTGTATGCATCATTTTTAGTAACTTAAAAATCACATCAGCTATAGCTGCTGAGATATTTCTTTTGGCCTTAAGCTCAAAAACCCATGAAAACCATTTTAACCTTGATTCTTTTTGTCTGCGCTACTTTTGCCTTTGCGCAAGCAGACAAGGAAGTCGCCTCCCAAGTTGAGAAACTCCGTCTTGCATTGATTGATCCTTCCGTGGGCACCTTGAGTGAGCTTAGTTCGACTGATCTAAGCTATGGACACTCAAGCGGAAAATTGGAAAATCAAGCCCAATTTATAGAAGCCTTGGTGAGTGGGGCATCTGACTTCGTTACTGTCGATTTCGAAGATCAGACAATTCACGTAGCTAAAAACGTGGCGATAGTCCGCCACAACCTGAAAGCAGACGTTCTGGATGGCGGTCAGGCCAACTCGATCAAAATCGGTGTGATGCTGGTGTGGCAAAAAGAAAAGGGGAAATGGAAACTTATTGCACGGCAGGCGTATAAATTAGCCTAATCCCTATCCATCCAAATACGATTTCGTTGAAAAAATTACTATTAGTAGAAGACGACCCACGGGTGTGCAGCTTTATTAACAAAGGGCTAAGTGAAAATGGCTTTGATGTCACAGTTGCAATGGATGGTAAAACAGGACTTCAATTAGCCCTAAACAATCCATTCGATCTGTTGATTTTAGACATCATGCTTCCTATCATTAATGGACTGGAAGTATGCCGCCAGGTCAGGGAGCAGGACACCTCCGTACCCATTTTATTTCTGACCGCCATGGGGAGCACTGAGAATGTGGTGATCGGACTGGAATCCGGCGGGGACGATTACCTTGTGAAGCCGTTCAAATTCATT
The DNA here is from genome assembly GCF_031457395.1 of Algoriphagus sp. 4150. Taxonomy (NCBI): domain Bacteria; kingdom Pseudomonadati; phylum Bacteroidota; class Cytophagia; order Cytophagales; family Cyclobacteriaceae; genus Algoriphagus; species Algoriphagus sp. 4150. The sequence continues at coordinate 52,573 of NZ_JAVDWS010000024.1, read as the reverse complement.
GAGCTGCTGGCCAGGATTAAAACTCTCATGAGACGCCGGGGAAAAGTGGGAGAAAAGGATAGAGAGGCTCATGATATTTACCACTTTGCTGATCTTGTTTTGGACGATACTGCAAAATCTGTACATCGAAATGAAAATGAGATCTCTCTTACTTCAACAGAATTTCGTCTTTTGCTAATGTTTATGAAAAATCCCCGAAAAGTGCTGACAAGAGTAGATATGCTTCATGAAGTTTGGGGAGTGAATTTCGACATGGGTACTAATGTAGTCGACGTATATGTGAATTACCTTCGAAAGAAACTGGATAAATACGGAGATCAGAAACTTATTCACACAGTAATCGGGATGGGCTATGTACTAAAAGAGTACTAATGAAACTCCAAAACAAGATAATTTATATACTCCTTACCGCATTCCTCGGTTACACCCTGTTATTCAGCGGATTTATCTATTATTCTATTTCCAGATTTGCATTTACAGATTTCTACAAAAGACTGGAAATACGGGCGATCGCAACAGCTAAAATCGAGCTTGAAAAACAAAATGACAGCAACGTCGTCCAACAACTACGGCAAGATTATCTTGAGCCTTTAGCCAATGAAAAACTGTTTATCCTTGAGAATATCGACATCAAAGACGTAGTTAAAGACTCCCAGCTCAATGAGTACAACCGATCATTTCTACAAGAAATTGTAGAAAAAGGAATAGCCACTTTCAGTCATCAAGAGTCGTTTTATTACGGCACCTTGTACAGTACTCCTGATCAAAAAAATCACTTGGTCATTATCTCTGCCGAAAATTATTTTATCACCCACCACATTGCCTATTTGAGGAACCTTATTTTCACCTCCTTAGTCATTGCTTTTCTTTTGATCGTATTATTCACGGTGATGTTTTCGAGGAAGATCATAGAACCAATCCAGAATATCATTCAAAAAACCAAAAAAATAGGGTCTGAAAATCTTCACATGAGACTGGAAGTCCCGGTAAGTAATGACTCTGTGCGAGAACTTGCCAAAACGTTCAATGATATGCTGAACCGGTTGGAAACCTCATTTGAAACACAGAAAAACTTCATCAGCAATGCCTCCCACGAGCTAAATACACCGCTCACCTCCATCATTGGCGAAGCGGATGTCTCGCTTTCCAAACTCAGAAAGCCCCAGGAATATGTAGAATCACTTCAAGCGATTCTGGGAGAGGCCGAAAAACTCCAGAAAAAGGTCCAAGCATTGCTTCTACTTGCACAGACCGGATTTGACGGAAAGCGGCAGAAGTTTGGGAAAGTGCGAATGGACCAGTTGATTTTGGATGTGAAAGAAACCGTTGAAAAAATCCAATTCAAAAGTAAAATATGTCTTGATTTCAGTCTTTTACCTGAAAATCCACTTTTACTCAAAGTCCTGGGAAATGAACAGCTTCTACACTTGGCAGTATCGAATATCGTATTGAATGCCTGCAAATATTCTGATGGCAAGCCCGTGAATATCGCACTGGCAGTAGTCGATGGTGAGATCATCGTGATCGTAAAAGATAATGGAATAGGTATTCCTCCCGATGAGAAGGAGTATATTTTTGACCCATATTTCAGAGCCTCAAACACAAAAAACTATGAAGGATATGGTATTGGTCTTCCGCTGGCAAGAAACATTATCCGTATCCATGATGGAGAATTGAGGATAAATTCTATCCTGGAGGAAGGTACCACTGTAGAAATCCGTTTGCCTAAAGGGGATTTTGTCCTTTAATCCTATTCTAATCTCTCTTCGCACATTCTAATCAAATCTTAATCTCGTCCTTATTTCATTCTAATAAGCCCGGTATAATTTCACCCCTGTTCACAACAAACAAGAGGAATTATGCCGAAGACTATTTTAATACCCACCGATTTTACCGTAAAATCTCTCAACCTTGCCAAGATATCGCTTCAAAAAGCACTCGAAAACAACGAAAAGCTCACTTTGATTCTGATACATGGATATTGGATGCCCTCCTCCATCTCTGATTTGTTATTCTATTCCAAAAGCAAACTACTTGACAAATTAGAAACTCCTGATTTCAAAGCTAGCTGCAAATTACTGATGGGGAAATATGAACAGGTGATCGAAAAGATGACTATCGACATATTCAGCGGAACCAACCAGAACGCATTTGATAACTACCTGGAAGCTAACAATATCCAAGAGGTATACTTATCAAAAAACTATAAGTTCAAATTTAAAAGCAGCAATAGCTTTGACCTTACTCCCTATTTCAGCAAGAGTAAACTCAACACCATAGAAGTCAACTGGGAAGCAATTCCCTCTGTCAGCCAAGAAAGCAGTCAGGATGAACTCGCTGCATTGTTTTTCAATCACGGTCAAGTAGCTCATTAACATAAACACTCAAACGATGAAACCTCAAGTGGTATACCCTGTTACTTTCACTCTATTGATAGGAGTATACTTTACACTTCTTTCATTTCTGGAAAGCCCCCAAACCAACATCATCGGGGAGTGGAAGGAAGTGTCATGGGAATACGAGAAAATGGATACGCTAAGCTCCAAGAAGGACAGTTTCGACTATACGCTTACAGACCATATCAAAGAGCAAATCAGTAAAAACCTGATCATCCATGAAGCCGAAATATGGAAGTTTGCAACAGACGACACCCTAGAAATGAAAGGCAATGACTCTTTCAAATCGTTGCACTGGACACTTAAGGGAAGAGGAAACATCCTTCAACTCCACGGCGAAGAAAACACTATTGAACACTACCAGATTCAGGAACTCAGCTCAGATCGAATGGTGCTATACTTCAATTTTGACATGCAAGTACGGGGTATAGTGAAAATGACATTCGAAAAAATCAATGCTTAAAATACATGATTAGTAAACATATCGATAGAACCAACAAAGAGAATATCCAGCTTGGCTCGCTAACCGCCTTTTCTGCAGGCATGGTGAACGTGATTTCTGTGATTATTTTCTTTGCATTCACCTCTAATGTAACAGGGCATTACGCCATTCTAGCCCAAGAGATTTCTCATGGCAACTGGTATCAAGCGTTAGTGGTCGTGGGATGGATCTTTCTCTTTTTCTTCGGAAGTTTCATTTCAAATATAATTGTCATCAATTTCCGTGTTGGTAATGCATACCTCGCCCATTCACTCCCCATAGTTTTAGAGATAGTTTGCCTATTGGCGGTAGGTACATATATACAGTTTTATTACAAAGAAACCCTTTTGGAAACTGAACTGATGGTGAGCACTATGCTATTTGCTATGGGAATTCAAAATGGTCTTACGGCCACCATCTCCAACTCAGCAGTCAAAACGACACACCTTACAGGACTTACTACTGATCTGGGAATACTTGTATCGCTCTTCACCAAAGAGAAAAACCGAAAAGACCCTGAGCTCCTCAGGAAGTGGAGACTGTTGCTTGCGATTATGGGTTCTTATCTGGCAGGCGGAATCTGTGCGGGATATATTTACTTAACAATAGCCTATAATGTGTTTTATATTGTATGCATCTTCTTGCTAATTGTCATCGGATATGACTTCTACCGAACCAAGATGAATTATCTACGTCATAAAAAGCAGCCTTACTACCGAAAAACAATCAATAAACCTGACCCGGCTGCATACGAACTAAACTGATCGCCTATCATTCTTCATCCTCACCCTTGATAGGTTTTTTGTGCCAATAGGAAGCAAGTAAAGAACCCGTCACATTCATCAAAGGGCCAAAAACAGCCGGAGCCAGTCCCACTGTGGCTATTTTGCCCATTTCCTTGGCGATGCCCGAAGCCAGTCCGCCATTCTGCATTCCTACTTCTATCGCAATAGTTCTACAGTCTTTTTCACTGAGCCTTAGCAACCTACTCGCCCAATACCCCAGCGTATATCCGGCAAGGTTGTGAATCACAACCAGAATAATCAATAGCGGACCTATCTCCAATAAACTATCCCTACCTGCAGCTACTATTACTATTAGGATAAGGGCTATTGCAGCCATAGAAATTATCGGCATAAGATCATCCAGCCATTTGGCTTTACCCTGCAGGAAATAATTGAAGATAAGTCCCGCACCTATCGGTATAATCACCATTTTCACGATGCTAAACATCATATCCATAACGTCTATCGCTACAAATTCCCCTGCAAGCCATCCCATCAAAAATGGAGTAACAAAAGGCGCCAACAAGGTGGTGACAGAGGTGACGGTAATGGAAAGAGCAAGATTCGCCCTGGCAAGGTAGCTCATTACATTGGAAGCCATTCCACTTGGGGAACAGCCGATCAGAATAATCCCGGCAGCGATTTCCGGTGAAAAGCCACTCATATTGGCAAGTGAGAAACCAATAAAAGGCATTATGGTAAATTGACATAACACGCCTATCAAAACTCCTTTGGGCATTTTGACTACGCCGAGGAAATCTTTGATACTCATAGAAGTTCCCATGCCAAACATAATTATCTGGATCAGAGGAACTATCAAACCACTAAGCTTGAAGCTTCCGTACTCAATGAAATAGTGCGGAAAATAAAGTGCCAGCGCCACAGACCCAAAGATCATCATGGAGTAAGCATAGCCTTTCAACTTTGGACTTCCCAGAAAAGTAATAGCACAGCTAAAAAAGAAACCTATCCACAACAGTCCGGCATATGCAATACCTAAAAAAAGACTAGTGGCAAGAGCCGCTAAGAATAGAATAGCTGTGAAAACTGAAAGAGCTTGTGTGATTTTGGGATTCAAAACGTCGATATTTTGGATGGATAATCATAAAACAACCCGAAAACCGGTCATACAACCAGCTCTCGGGCCTATCAATAGGTAAAATAGGTGTCTTAGCTGTAGGTACGGTCATGAGACCGCTTTTCATTCCACATATCCGTAGGTGCGAAATACGAGCTATCCGACTTATGTAAATGTGCCTTCACGACTTCTTCATTGAGCTCAATCCCTAGGCCCGGTGCATCCAACGGAACCGGTGCATAGCCTTTGTCAATCATCTTACCTCCACCGGTCATCGTCACCAGATCCTCCCACCAAGGTATATCTACCGAATGGTGCTCAAGGGCAAGAAAATTCTGTGTGGCTGCTGCACAATGCACATTTGCCATAAATGAAACCGGCGTTCCGGCTTGATGCATAGCCATACTAATTCCTTTCTCTTCCGCATAATCCGCGATTCTCTTTGTCTCCAAAAGACCTCCTGAGGATGCCAAATCCGGATGTACAATATCTACAGCATGATTATCGATGAGGTCTTTGAAATATTCAAGTAGATAGATGTCTTCACCTGTGGTCGTAGGTGTATTCAGTGCATCGGTGATGGTCTTATGCTGTTGCCACATCTGCCAAGGAACCATATCTTCCAGCCATGCCAAGCGGTACTTATCAAGTGCCTGTCCCAGACGGATGCAATTATTTAAGTCAAAATGTCCATAGTGGTCTGTTGATATCGGAATATCATATCCGACCATACCCCGCACATTGTCCACGATTTTAGCAAGTTCATCAAGACCTTTTTCTGTGATCTGAACTCCTGTAAATGGATGCGCTGTATTTGCGTAGGACATATAGCCTCCCTGCCACTGACTTTTACCCATTTTAAAAATCTCAGGATTAACCAAACATCCGGGAATATCCATGATCTCCCCTATCGAAACGTCCATTTTCAGCCAAGTATATCCCTGCTCCTCAGTTCTGTATTTGATAAGCTTCCTTTGCTCTTCCGGCGAACTTGCCTCCGGTGTATCTGCATACAGCCTCACCGAATCCCTATATCGACCACCCAGCAGCTGCCAAGCCGGTACATTGTAAGCTTTTCCACAAAGATCCCATAGTGCCATCTCTACTCCGCAAACCCCACCCGCTTGTCGGGATTGACCGCCAAACTGCTTGATAATCTTAAAAATCTTCTCTACGTTACATGGATTCTCTCCAAGAATACGGCTCTTCAGCATCAAGGCATACTTTGGATCTGCGCCATCACGTACTTCTCCCAGCCCATAAATACCTTGATTGGTATCAATACGTAAAATAGCGGTACCACCCATTACGGCAGTATGGGCATATCTCATATCCGTAATTTTCAGGTCTGAGGGAGCTGAAGCTCTACGCACATTCTTGGTCGTTTCGGCCATGGTATCTTCTATATTAAGTCCCATAAGGGCTGTCAAACTCAGTCCTCCAAGTGCCGTTTTCTTCAAAAAGTCCCTTCTGTTGTCTTTTGTAAATGGGCTGTCAATTTCCGCTTGCCTCTGGGCGGTATACTGCTGTTCTCTAGTTTTGTTTTTCTCAATCAGATCTTTAAGCGTACTTTTCATAGTAAATTGGGTTATTGTTATTATCAATTTAATTGCAAATAATCATATTATAACTAGTTGAAAATAAGTTTATTAGGACATTATCTAACCTCAATAATTTCTTTCTTTCAGGTAATCGTCCAAGTCCTCCTTGGTCATGGGAAGTTTTCCAGGGTAATTATTCAACCAGTCCAGAAAGTCTTTTTTGATTTCCTCTGTCCATTCACTATCAATCTGGCCCGCTAAATACTTTCCTTCCCGAAGCCTTTGGTGCCCGAATTCATCTCTCAATCCGGTCACTTCAGATGTCAACACAAGCTCCTCCACCAGATAGGCAGGAATAAAAATCACCCCATATTTCTTTGCCAGCACCGCATCCCCCGGAAGCACTGTTGCCCGGCCTATGCGTATGGGGGCATTGATGGAGGTAAGCATCATTTGCTGGATATAGGATGGATCCTGGCCTTTCATCCAGGCATTGAAACCTTCAATTTCAGAAAGTCCTTCTTGATCGCGGACCGAGCCATTGAAAATCACTCCCCGCTTGGATTTGGCATAGATCGCATTTCCCAGATTGTCACCGATCAATGTACCATCCACTATCTTTCCATATCCATCTGCGACATATACGTCACCGTTGGTAAGGATATCAATCGGCCATGAGTTGGTTCCACCTTTAGGAGACCTACCTTCTTTATCTACTCCCTGGTCTTTGACTTGCTTCTCCAAATCAGGTCTTAGCGGCATGTACTGAGCAGTAACTACGCGACCTGTCATTGCTTCATCAGGTAGCATAATTTGCCAGTCTCCTTCATATTGATTTTGATAGCCTTTGTTTCTAAGTACACCCCAGGCCTCTTCGATGGATATATCCTTCAAGCGCTCAAGAATGGAATCCGGAATCTTGGGTCTCCCATCCGGAAAACGCTCACCTGTCCATTCCGCCGTAAGTGCTTTAATGAATTCGGGAGAGGCTCCTACATTTTGTGCCGTGAGCTCTGAAGTACCTGTGAAAAGGGCTACAGCCAGTAAACTAGCAGAGAAATAAGCTAAGCGCAAGGTTCTTAATTTGAGATAAAAGATATTCATAGTTATTTTAGTAGGGTTTTGTTAATCCACTCAATCAGCTGTTTTTCTACGGTTGATATTTTCAATCAGCAACAATCTTCTTTCCGGTTAATTGGTCATTTTTACTATCCAGCTTACCTAGTAGTCGAGAATTATATCGACATTATTCGAAGAAAGGAATCCCCGGAACTGCATACTTTTTCATTCCTTCTTCATTTATTTCCACTCCTATTCCGGGTTTTTCTGAAAGAGTGATAAAGCTATTTTCGGTTTTCGGACCATCGTAGGTCACGATATCTTTCCAGAGATCGTCAGTGTCCATATAGATTTGCCATTCCATAATCTGGAAGTTTGGTACCGAAGCACATACATGGCAACTCGCCATCGCACCTAAAAAGGAAGCCACCATATGAGGAGAAAAAGGCACATAATAAAGATTGGCCAAATTGGCAATGCGTTGACCTTCTCCGAGGCCTCCTGCCTTCTGCAGATCAGGCATAATGATATTTAGAGCTCCATCCGACAATAATTTTGTGAATCCATAAGCGAGGTAGATATTTTCTCCCGCACAGATCGGGGTGCTGGTTTCCTGAGTGATATGCTTGTAGACCTCCGGATTGTCCGCCGGTATAGGCTCCTCCAGAAACATAAGATCCAGAGACTCATACATTTTGGCCATCTTCATACCGGTGACCGCATCATAACGTCCATGCATATCCACACAAACATCAATTTTGGGACCCACTGCTTCTCTTACAGCCGCGATAGCATTGTACATCCTATCTATTTCAGCAGGGCTTGCTGTCCAGTTGAAGCGATCGTACTTATTGGGATCTCTGCCATCATCCACATCAAATTTCACTGCATTGTACCCTCTTGATACAGCGTCCTTAGCGGCAACGGCGTAATCATTCGGGGTTGGATTTGTAGATGTATAAAGTGCTGTATCGCAATACACACGGATTTTATCCCGGAATTTCCCTCCCAACAGCTGATAGACGGGAACTCCAAAGACTTTGCCCGTTATGTCCCACAGTGCCGTCTCAATCGCTGTCAATACTGCCACAAATACGCCCGACTGGGCTCCACCGAAAAATGCTCCTTTTCGAATTTGCTCCGCAAGACGGTTAGGATTGAGAGGATTTTGTCCTTTAATCTGCTCACCCAATCGCTTGACTAAATAATAAGACCCGTGAATCGCATCCACAGCCTCTCCACAGCCCCACACATCCTGATTGGTATAAATTTTCACATAAACAGCTCCCCTTACAAAACCGCACTTAACGTCGGTTATTTTGAGATCAGCCGGATTTGAATAAGGGTTCTGCTTGATTACAGCGGCATTCAATCCCTGTCCAAAAGTAGCTAGCAAACCGGCACCGGTTAAGCCAACTGCGGCTCCTTTTTGAAGGAAACCCCTCCTTGAATTCTTGTTTTTCATCTGTTTATATTTTGTTTTAAGAGGTCAGATAGCCTGTCCCGAACTTGATTCGGGAGAATCTCGCATATGGAATAATCATCCCAGTGTGTATCACCTTCGACATGCTCGATTTCACAGGTTATTTAGGTTATATCTAGCGTTACCAAGTTCTGTTTTTCAGGATTTCTTGAATCTGGTCTTTCGCTATAGGAAGTTCATCTATATGATCGGTGAGCCATTGGGAGAAATCTTTTTCGATTTCTTCGGACCATCTTGTATCGATTTGCCCGGCAGTGTAAGTTCCTTCTCTTAACCGCTGATGTCCAAACATATCCCGCAAACGGACGACCTCGGAGGTTACGACCACTTTTTCGGCTAAATGAGCCGGGATAAAAGACACCGCACCATCCCTGCCGAGCACTACATCTCCAGCCATGACAGTTACCTGATGAATCCTGGTTGGTTTATTAATTCCAATCAACATGGTATTCAGATCGCCGGCTTGATTGTGATGTGAAGGGTGGTAGCTGGATACATATGAAGTAAAAGAACCCATTTCCTTTAGGCCGACTATATCTCTTACAGCTCCGTCATACACAATTCCATTTCCGGTCTTTGCATAAATGGCGTTGCCCACATTGTCTCCGATGGTGGGTCCGCCATTATGAATACCAAACTGGTCCACCACATAGACATCTCCCTGTTGCAGAATATCTACAGGCCAAGAATTTTGACCTCTTTTGCCTTCCTTCTTTCCACGCTCATCTATCGCATCATGGATATCCGGTCTGCCGGGCATAAAAGTCGCCGTCACTGCCCTTCCAACTAAAATACTGTCCGGATTGATCGTTACTCCCCAGCCATCGGCATACTGATATTTATAGCCTGCGTTTTTCATTACCGCCCAAGCTTCATCATGGGTCACATCTCTCATGCGTAGAAGAATATCATCAGGAACCTTGGGTCTACCATCTTCAAACCGTTCTCCCTCCCATTGTTGGGTAAGGAAAAGCATTTCCTCTTTGGAAATTTGCTGAGCTAACAGACCTGAGGAAACAAACAGGATCAGACAAAAGGAGGTTGTAATTTTCTTAATCATAGTCCTTGTTGATTTTTATATGAAAACAGGGCTCAGTATTCACCAAGCCCTGTTTTATTTATTTGTCCCACCACACTTTGGTTGCCAGATTGTCCGGCCCCTGTGCTGCTATGGCTGCCGATACATTTTCCGAATTCACAGAAATTTCCGAGTTGGGATAAGTAAGGCGGTTGATAAATTCCACTTCCCTACCTTGGAAAGGATTTGGTGCCAACATCGGATATCCTGTTCGACGGAAGTTGGCAAAAGCTTCAGGGCCATTCAGAAATGAGGACACCCAATATTGCGTATTGATCTGTTCGATTGCTCTGGCTTCCTCAAAGGGGTTGGCAGCCAAATACGCATTTGCTTCGGCAATAGAAATAGAAGATGCTTCATTTACTGTCCCCAATTGATCCATATGAGCTCTCACTGCGGCATTGTAATAAGTTTCTACTTCTCCCGAAGTAATCCATCCCCGCTGTCTCGCTTCTGCCAGTAAAAGAAAATTTTGTGAGGCTGTGACAAGGAAGTTCTGTGCAGTGAGACTGGCAAGTCTTCTTCTATCAACTTGGGCAAATTCATAGAAACTCGCCAGTCCCAATTCCGAAGCTGCCCGTACTGCTCCGACATTGTCATTGCCCATGGGCATTCCCACTTGAATCATAGGGTCAAATGACGCATTGGCAGGAAGTTGCTCAGGACCTGAGGTAGCTCCTACGTAAGTTACCGCAATTGCCTTCAGCCTTGGATCTTCTGTATTTTGAAGAAACTTAACAAACACATCTGTGAGGTAGAAATTAGAGGCTTCCGTTGCATTAAGCATGTTCCCGATTGGATTGGTATAATTGGGATCATGGGCAAGTACAGCGTTATCTGCATTGGTAAGAATTACTCCTCCCTGTTCAGCTTCTTGTACTACTGATCGAGCCAAGGCGGGATCAATTTCGCTCAAGCGCATGCCCGCCCGCAGCAACAGCGAATAGCCAAAGCTCTTCCACTTCATTATATCACCTCCATAGAGGATGTCCGCGGACTCTATCCGTCCGGCGGGATCCAGAGCAGCAGATGCTTCGGTCAATTCCTTGATTAAATCAGCATAGATGGCCTCTTGACTATCATATACCGGAAGATAAATCTGCTGGGAATATCCTTCGCCTCCTTCGAAATAGGGGATACTTCCATAAGTATCAGTCAATACCATAAAAGCATTGGCCTGAATAATTCTTGTCATGTGGTATAGATTCACCCGAGTTGGGTCATCTTTTATCCGGTTGATAACATCTTTTGTGTTTTTGATCACATTGCGATAGTACGCCTGCCAATTGTCGTCAGTGACACCCCTATTGTCCTGATTGTAATTAGCTCCAGTCATCAATCCGGAGTTGGGAGATATAATCTGTTGGACTATTCCAATTTCATAAATCAAGGTTCCCGTGGTATACGCACTACTTATCGTCGCATTGTTTAATTGAAATGCCGGATCTATGGAAGTAGCGCTTACTTTGTTAGTATTGAGCTCATCGAAATTATTATCGCAAGAAATCGCAACAGCCAATATCGAAACTGAGAGGATATAATAAATGATCTTTTTCATGTCTTTATAGCTTAAAATTTGACATTAAGATTGAAACCCAAACCTCTTGTGGACGGAAGACCGGTGGATTCCATACCAATTAGATTATCCGAGGAGTAACCGAAGGATTCTGGGTCAATATTATCCACCCATTTCTTAATCATGAATACGTTGTTTGCTACAAAATTCAGCTTGACTGATTTGAAAGGCTGATTCTCCGGAAGGTGTTTTGTAAAATCATAGCCTAACGTAATTTGTCGAAGCTTCCAATATCCCGCATTATAAATTACCGGCTCTACCAAAGCCTGAGATCTCACCACCTCCCAGTACGATTGTACAGGGGCGACCACCGTATTTATCTCCCCGGCTTCATTTACGCCATCTCCAATAACTCCACCTTCACGCCCTTCCAAAGTCATCTTATGAAGACCGTGTCTTGTTGCATTAAAATTGGTACCTGAGAGCATGGTATTGCCCAATTTGAAATCAATCAAAAATGAAAGCATTACACCTTTATAATTAAATGAGTTGTTGATTCCTCCCACCCAATTCGGCAAAGCACTTCCGAAATTGATCAAATCATTTGTGCGGAGAGGAAGTCCGTTGGCACCAAAAATTTTTCGGCCTTGATCATCTCTCTTATAGCCAAAACCGGCTACTTGTCCCATTTCCATACCGACAATTTGCCGCAGCTCACCATTAAAGACGTGAGTACCAACTGTTATTCTTTCACCGGGGGTATCTGTCAGAAGACTAAGAACTTCTGTTATGTTATATGCTGCATTGAAAGATGTCTCCCACGAGAAATTTGCCGATTCAATAGGTACAACTCTCAAGAGCATCTCCACCCCTTTGTTGGTGCTCTTCCCACTATTGATCGATGTATTCACAAAGCCCGAAGCATCCGAAATCTGCGCACTGACAATCTGATCTGTGGTGAGCTTTCTATATGCTGCTAAGTCTAAGGAAACCCTCGCCTGAAACATACTAAGTTCAAGCCCAATCTCTGCTTCTCCGATTCTCATTGGTCTCAGATCCGGATTGGGAAGATTAGTACCATCAGGGCCACCTATCGGCTGTCCGTCCAGTAAATTATTGTTGATCCCATAAAAAAGCACATTTGAATAGGCTCCAACATCCGCATCGCTTCCCACCTCTGCATATGCCGCCCGCAACTTACCGAAGTTAAGCCAGCCCGTACTGCCTGTATTTTCCGTGAAAACCCAGCTTGCAGATACTGAAGGGTAAACAATGCTTCTATTTTCTTTGGAAAGTGTAGAAAACCAATCATTTCTCAAAGTACCTGTCAAAAACAGCATATCCTTAAATGAGAATTCTGCCGAACCATAGAGGGAATTAACCGCACGCTCATTCAAATCATACAGAGGGTCCTTGGCCCTTCCATTCTGCACGGTATATAAGTCCCTTACCACAAAATCCGTAACCTGCACACTATTACGATCTGAGCGGCGCTGCATATGGTTTCCACCAAAATTTGCATTTACTGTATAATCTCCAAATTTGTGATTCACATTAATAAGGAAATCCGTATTGATTTCACGGAATCGCCGGGATTCCTGAGTGTACATACCATTGACAAATCCCGACGGTGCAGCCGCTCTGGAAGCTTGGCCTGTGGGGAAATTATTATAGTCTTGATCACGTGACCAATAATCCTCTCCAACTCTTCCCTGAATAAACATCCAAGGTAGGATATCATATTTCACGGATATATTTCCGAAAATCCTATCCCTTTTTATGTTCTGAAATTGTTCAGCAAGGGTGAAGTATGGGTTGGTGCGGTTGCGAAATCTTGAGTAGACTGCTTCGTCCCCGTTTGCATCATATTTATTTTCATCTAGGATATTCAGCGGCATTGAATTAGCCATACTATATAGAGCCACCGGAATGGTATTGTCTTGCTCCCCGATATTTGGTGGGTTTTTGTTCTCCTCTACGGAATAGTTAAAATTGCCTTTGAAGCTAAATTTGGGTGTCAAATTATAGCCAAAACCCATGTTTATCGTCTTTCTGTTAAAGGTATTGTTGGGTACAATTCCCTTACTGTTTAGATCCGAAAAGGATAGACTAAGCCCGCCTTTCTCCGTAGATGTAGCGAGGGTTATAGAATTAGTCATGTTTTGTCCGTTGCGAAAAAAGTCATTGATGATCCCCCTCACAGGCTGGTAAGGGACCGTTATGCCATTAAACAGCATCTGCGTCATTCCGGGCTGGAACCTCTCTCCGAATGACCATTGTCCCGAAGTCGGATTTGGGGTGGTGGGCCTTACACCTTGTTCACCCTGACCGTATTCATATTGATAATCGGTAAAGTCCAGAGGTGCCTCATTTGTATAATTCAGGTTATAGGTGATTCCAATCCCCTTTGTATCATTTTTACTTTTGGTAGTAATCATTACCACTCCATCTTTGGCACGGGAACCATATAATGCCGCCGCTGCAGCTCCTTTTAGAATCGTCATGGATTCTACATCATCCGGATTGATACTGGAAAGCCCATCTCCACCATCAGAGGTATTCCCTCCCCCTCCCCTTACACCAATGGAACTTTCAGAACCGCTGCTGTTTGGATTAGTGCCAAAATTTGTATTGTCTATTGGTACTCCGTTCACTACTATCAGTGGATTGTTTTGCCCTGAAATAGAAGATTGACCACGTATACGGATTTTGGATGTACCTCCGGGCCCTGATCCCAATGCAGAGATAGATACACCTGCTACTTTTCCCTGAAGGGCATTCATGACATTGGGAGTCCTATTTACAGTCAATTCATCTGATTTCACTGTGGAAGTAGAGTAACCGAGGCTTTTGGCAGACTTTTCTATACCCAAGGCAGTCACGACTACTTCTTCCAGATCACTTTCATCCACCTTCATTGTCAAGTCAACCACGGATCTGTTGCCAACCGTAATTTCCTGATTGAGATAGCCTACAAAAGAAAAAACCAAAACGGAGGATTCACTATCCACATTGATGGAATAATTCCCGTTGTTGTCGGTAACTGTACCTACAGCAGTTCCCTTCAGCAATACATTTACTCCCGGAAAACCCACGCCATTTTCATCCGTCACTTTACCGGTAATCTGGACTCTACGGCTATCCATTCTTGAATTTACACTTCTGGCCATACCTGCGTTTGCAGTGGAAATTCTCCCTTCCGAAGATGGGGTCAGCGATGCTGTTTGGATAAATTTCAAATCAGCTCCATGGGCAGTCTGGTTAGGCCTATTTTGAAATATCACATAAAAATTCTCACCTACCTTTTCGTAACTGAGTCCTGTTTCTTTCAAAACTGCTTTTAACCCTTCCTCCACTGTATCGAAGGAAGATTTTGATGACTTGATCTTTTTTGACTGGACCAATTCATCCTTGTAAGCTATCGAGACCTTGAATCTGCTCTCGAATTGGGTCAGGACCTCTTTCAGGTCTCTGTTGTCATATCTAGATGTAGAAGTATCTAGGTGTTTTTCTGAAGCTATCAAACCCTCGACTTGCGCTGATGCAAACCAAGAAATCGAATAGCTTATACATACTAATAGTACAAACTTTCTCATTGTAAATAGGGTTGAGGTTATTTGGGGAATAGTTCATTATGGGTTATTTAATCAGGTACTTATTTTGCTCGTTTTCTATTTCGATATTGAAGATTTTGGAAATCTGCTCCATAAAATTCGCCGCATCACTTAGTGGCATAGAGCCTGATGCTGTTTGTTTTAGCACTTCCTGATCTTGGACATCGATCTCAATTCCGTAATTATTTCTGGCCATTTTTATGATCTCTTCCAGGCTGGTCTCATCCAGATGAAGAACTTTATCTTTCCAGGATGTATAGTGTGCGGTATTTACCTGCTTACGCTGAAACTTACTTGCTTTAAACTCTACCAATTCCCCCGGTTTCATCAGGATTTTCCCCTCCTTCTCTTTCACCGGAAAGCTAAGGGTTACCAGCCCGGATGCGAGCACCACCTCTGTCTCCTGCGATCGGTTATAGACATTAAATTCCGTTCCCAATACTTCTATAGCCACATTTTGAGAACTAAATACTCTGAAAGGTTGATGATCAGTTTTATGAACCACACTAAAAAAAGCCTCCCCTTCTATCCGGATTTCCCTGGCGGTCTGGTCTTCCCAATCATTTACAAAAGTCAATTTGGAATTAGAATTCAAAATCACATTTGAGCCGTCAGGAAGCACGATCTCTCTGGTCTCTCCAAAAGCAGTTTGATATTCAATTTCTTTTGGCATTTCATACCAATACCACACAAGTAAAGCGAAAACGATAGACGCAACCGCAGAGGCAAAAGGCCAAAAATTCCTTTTTCGGGATGACAATTTAAGCTTCTGCGAGGGGTGTTTAATATCCGCTTGTATAGCACCCCAGACTGATAGCAATTCATTGGAGTCCATTGCAAACTTTGACTTCTCAAGTTTCAAAACCAACTCTTTTGCTTCTTCCAGCAATTTCACTTTGGATGGGTTAGCCTTTTTCCAAGTATTCCAAAACTCTTCATGAGCAGGATCTGAAAAGAGTACCCATTCTTTGAAAAAGGGATCAGTGACAAAGTCATCTGTAGAAAAATTATCGTAAGTGGTAGATTTATGATTCACTGCAACTCTTTTGGTTAATACCTATTAAGAGTATCAAGGCATGAAAACCTCATCATTTTTCTAGAAAAAAAATGAAATTAAATCATAAAAATACTTAAATAAATGACAAACAGATAGTTACAACCTCTTTATAACACAAGATAATTAAAAAATGAAGCTACCAGCCAAGCCTTTATTACAACCCTCATGCACTGTAATGCTTTTGAAAGAAGATTGTGGGCAGAAGCCGGTGTGATTGACATTAAGTCAGCTATTTCTGAATAGCTCAGGTTATTGAAATATTTGAGTACCAAGATTTCCCGCTGTCTTTTAGAAATTTTGGCAAGTGCGTTGGCTACCTTCCTCTCATTCTCCTTCATATAATCTAGGTAAACAAAATCATCTTCAATGGAAGATTCAAAAGCTATGGGCTCCTGACCTTCATCCAAATCAGTGAAGAGCTTTCGATCCCTGTTAATATTCCGGATAAGTAGATTACGAAATGACTTAAAGAGGTAATACTTGACCGAATCTACTTCCGAAAGTGATTCCCTCCTATTCCAAATTGTGGTAAACAACTCTTGGATACAGTCTTTGACCAGCTCCCTATTGTAGCAAAAATGCATCCCATAATTGAAAAGCAAGTTGGAAAAGCGCTGATATAAATTGGAAAAAGCAAGATCATTGCCTTTGACCAAGCTTTGCCACAACGCTCTCTCGTCAGAATATGAACCGATTTTTGGACTTCCTGAAATAAATAGATCAAGCTTGCTACCCATTTTCAAAATTTTATTACTGTAAAATTCGATTTTAAGGTAGTAAGTTTTTCATATTATATCAAACACTTACTTTAAATTTCTATTTGTAGAAAAAGACCAACTATTCCACATTAGTTTTCATCCTAGCATCCCCGCTATAAAAAAACCTGCATAAGTCCCCAAGGCATTACCCAAGCTTCCTACCAGTACCCCCGGAATCAACAAATCCGGGCGGTTCAAACTTTCAGCTGCAGCCAGGGCCGTGGTGTTTCCTCCCACATTTGCCTGAGAAGCCACTGAAATGATATCCCAATCTATTTTAACTAGTGCGCCAAGCCCAAAAATCACCAGTCCATGAATCAAAACCAGTACTGAAACAAACAAAAACAACACCCCTGCAAGATCGCCCAGTCCCGCCAATGTATCCAAATCACACAGTGTCCCGATAGCCGACAGGAAAAGTAAGATGAGGAAAAAGCCAATTGTGTGCGTACCCTCCAATTTATTCAGTAGCCGTATTTGAGCCAAAATCAACGCGATGGTGGTGAGTGTGAGTATCTCGGGTATCTGCGGAAAAAACTGTAAGGTTAACTTTGAAACTGCCATAGCCAGAAATGCTAAGCCTAGAATACTTGCCAAACCTGCAATGCTTATCGATTCGTTGGTTTTGATTTTTTGGTCTTCATTTGCCGACGGGAGGAGTTTTTTTCTGGGCAAAAAAGTCCGCAAATACTTCGGCAAAATTAGCGTAGCAATAATCCAAGGCGTCCCGATGAGGTTGTCTACCACAGTGGTGGCAGCAAACAATTCTGCATTTTCATTGACTTGATAGCTCAAGGCTATCGCATTGAAATTGATACTTCCTCCTATGTAAGTTCCTGTATACATCCCTGCTACAGCATTTGCCATTGGCCCGATTTCTACTGCCGGCTTCACTAGATACCACGCGACCAATACTCCGATAATTGTCCCCATCGCCCCAATGCCAAACATCACTAAAATCGGCATTCCTGCCTTTTTGAGACTTTTGAGATCTACCTCAAGCAAGGCAATAAAAATTCCCATCGGAGCCAAATACTTGAATATCCCCGTATAAACAGGATTACCGCTCGTCGCAGTAGGGATAATACCGAAGTTCGCTGCAATAGCCGTAATCACTATCACCAATATAGGTGTGCCGATCGTTTTCCAGCCCTTGAATTTTGCCAGCCAAACAGAAAGCAGCACAAACATGCATAGCATTCCACTGATGTAAATGGGATCCTGAGTCCAAGTCATTGGGAAAAATAGGTAAAAAATCACTTTCTGAGCAAACTCAGTTTTGGACTTTACCTAATTAGAAATTCCACCTTGTCCCCCACATCTAAAAAACTTCCCGACCTGATCGGTCACTCGTATGGAAAAACTCCCGGATTTTTGCACAAACAAATACAATATCCTCTCCTCTCATCCAGGGATTAAGTGGCAATGAGAGCCCCTGCCGACTTAACTTTCCCGCATTTTCAAAATTTCCCGCACAGGCAAATCCCCTCATCTCAGGCAAGCTGTGGGGATAATGAATGGCTGTACCCACTCCTTGCTTGGACAAAAACTCTTTCAATTCATTTCTTTTAGGAGTTTGCACTACAAAGAGATGGGCATTATGATCCTCTTCCAAAATGCCGGCAGGCAATCTTAGCTCTTCCCTATCTGCCAATTCCTTTAGATACATCCCGGCAAATCTTTTTCGTAATTCTTGGAATGAAGCAAACCTGTCCATAAAAACAGCTAGAAACCCTGCTTGTATAGCATCGATTCTGCTATTTCTTCCTACCAATTCATGTTCATCACGAGCTTTCTGCCCATGATTAAGTAGCCGTCTAATTCGCCCGTTGAGTTCAGGTGAGTCTGTCAGGCACATTCCCGCCTCTCCCAAAGCGCCGAGATTTTTAGTAGGATAAAAACTCAGGCATCCCACGTCTCCAAAAGTACCTGCGGCTTTCTTCTTCTGAAAGGATCCAAAAGACTGGGCTCCGTCTTCGATCACAAAGAGTTTATGTTTCTTTGCTTTAGCCATCAGATTTTCCATGTCCACCATTTTGCCATACAGATGAACAGGCATCACTGCTTTCGTTTTCCCGGTGATTGCTTCTTCCCAGTCGGCAGCCAATAGTCCATTCGCATCCGTATCCCAGAAAATAGGTTCTGCTCCCACCATAACTACTGCCTCGGCGGTGGATACCCAAGTCATCGCGGGAACGATCACCTCATCCCCGGAGCCGATTTGCAATGCCCGCAAGGCAAGTTCCAGCGCATCTGTACCATTGGCACATGCAATAGAAAATGGGGAGCTGAGGTAAGTTGAAACTTTAGACTCAAGTGACTTTACCTCCTTTCCGCCGGAAAAAACACCTTCGTCAAGCATTTCCGAAAATTTGGATTTCAAAGCTGATTTCAGCTCAGAATCCATTCTTTTCAAATCAAGAAACGGAACTCTCATCCAGTAATTTGGCCAATTGAAAACTTAAATTTCTTCGGGAATAATGCGCTATTTCAGTTGCCGAAACCGCTTCGCCACTTCGCTCAAACAACTTCCTCAAACTGACCTGAATAGCCACATAATCTGAATGAGACAGAACTTCCCCAGCTCCGGATTCTTCCAAAATCTTTGCAGAATCTCCTTCAGGATCTCCCAAAGCCAGAATCGGCAAGGTGGTCGCCATGTATTCGAATAGTTTCCCCGGGATATTCCCTTTGCCGTTTTTAGTATTAGTGAGGATCAAAGCCAGAGCATCTGCCTTCTCATAAAAACCAAAAACTTCCTGATGAGACACATATCCCGCCAAAACCACATGGGCAGAAAGCCAGGGATCAGCTACAATCTGTTCACGTACATGATCACTTACGCGTCCTACAAAAGTGAACACCACTTCCCCTTTCTCTTTTGAAAACTCCTCTTTCATCGCCTTAAGCAAAGGCATTGGGTTTCTGATCGAATCTATGATCCCGGTATACACCAGATGCAAACTGCCCGCTTTTTTTTCTCCCACAGAAAAATCCGGAGGAATATCAGCCAAATCAAACCCATTGGTCAGCAAATGAATCTCACGATGTGCCAATAGCCTTAAATCATGCTGAAACGTGGGAGATATAGTAGTCACCACATCCGCTTCACCCAGCACCTGCCTCTCTAGTTTTTCATGTTTTTTCCGCACTTGACTCTGCATGGGAAGTTTATCCAGAAACTCCCATTGTGACCAAGGATCCCGAAAATCAGCAAGCCAAAAAACATTCGTTTTTCGCTTCAATTCTCTCCCAATCAAATGCATGGAATGTGGTGGCCCGGTAGTAATTATCGCCTGAAACTGCCCTTTTTCCACCAATTCAGTCAAGAATTTGACCGAAGGTTTGACCCAAAAAATCCGGGGATCAGGCACCATCAAATTCGCCCTCAGCCAGATCGCTGCTTTTTCTAGAAAACTGTGATTTTTTTGTTCCAGCACTCTTCCCGGATGCGATTCTTTTTTCCCCCGGAATCTATCTAAAAGTTGATATGGTTCCCAAATCGGGAATTTCATTACCTCCACATTGGCTGAAATCTCCTTTTCCAAACTCTCATCTTTCAGGTCAAAGTCAGGATTTTCCGGTGTAAAAATCACCGGCTCCCAACCTGCTTCCGGTAGATATTTGGCAAATTTCAGCCAACGCTGTACACCGGAGCCTCCACTTGGTGGCCAATAATACGTAATGATTAGAACTCTTTTGGACATAATTTGGAACAAGGTATTAAGCACAAAGTACCAAGTAGCCGGCCATAAAATCAAATTTCTAAAAAGAACATTAATGAACCGGCATTCAAAAAGGAGATGGAAGGATAAAGCGGGACTGAATAGAGGGCTGGATGTGGGAAGTGGTCAGTAAGCAGTCACAGTTCTGCTTCAAAATCAGTCTTAGTTGTGATCATTCACCTAGTGCAGTCTGAAAACCGCATTGAACCGGACCCAAGTCCGGAAACAAGAATCAAATGGCATAGTACCTCACTTGCGTTCTCCTCGTAAAACTCCGCGTCCCGGCTAATCTATTTCTACAAAAAAAGAGGCTGTCTCATAACTCATAATTGTCACATTGAGCGAAGTCGAAATGGGCTTAATTAGCACATAAAAGGCTTCGACTTCGCTCAGCCTGACAAGAAAACATGATTATGAGACAGCCTCGTTCCCAATTTCAAATTTGAGATTTCAAATTTCTAAATTCCTTATTCTCCCTCTGCCAGAGAGTAGCCTCTCACACCGTCAAAGGAGTATAAATTTTCAGTCTTAATGAAATCAAATCCCAGTTCTTCCACTTGCTTCAATAACTCACGAATCTGAGCATGCGAAATCGTTGACTGCTCGGGAGTCTGGAATCTACATCTCCAATGATCGGTACAGAAAGACTCACGCATGCCGTCAGGGAAAACTTTAATCCCTCTGTTGGTGATCAAAGTCAATTGCAACCCATCAGCATTTGCCTGGCGGAGTTTCTCACCCAACACCTGCGGATCTCTTCCCGGCTCATCCCAATCTACAAATACATCCACACCGATCAATTCCTTGTTGGCTTTGGTCACAGGAGAGACGAACACATTCATAGGAGTCGTATCCTTGTCAAAAGATGCCGGAATCATCGAAGATGGAACTTGTCCCAATCGTTCGATTACCGCATTGGCAAATTCCTCTGTTCCGGCTTTCTTGGTAGAAAGTCCTTCTTGATAGATATCCCCTGTGTGGATTCCATCTTCCAACGTTTTCATCCAAGCATTTGAGATTTTTTCAGCAACTTCAGGCTGTCCTATATGAACCAGCATCATGATCGCTCCATTGAGCAATCCGGATGGATTTGCGATGCCCATACCTGTGATATCAGGTGCCGAGCCATGAATCGCTTCAAACATGGCCACTTCCTCACCCACATTGGCAGAGCCACCAAGTCCTACAGAACCTGTCACCTGAGCAGCCACATCAGAAATGATGTCACCATATAGGTTCAAGGTCACGATCACATCAAATGTCTCCGGTCTGTCCGCGATTAGAGCTGTTCCGATATCGATGATTTTGTGGTCAGTTTTGATATCGGGGTATTCCTTGGAGATCTCATCAAATGTCTTGTGGAAAAGACCATCAGCCAACTTCATGATGTTGTCTTTGGTCATACAGGTAACCTTCTTACGACCGTATTTTTTTGCATACTCAAATGCATATCGGATAATCTTCTCAGAACCCGGCTTTGAGATCAATTTCAACGATTGAAATACCTCCTGAGTCTGTCTATGCTCGATTCCTGCATATAAATCCTCTTCATTCTCACGGATAATCACCAAGTCTGTCTCAGGAAAATGCGTCTTGATAAACGGTGAAAAAGCCTTACAAGGCCTCACATTTGCGTACAGACCAAAGGAAGTCCGGGTAGTGACATTGAGTGACTTAAATCCACCGCCTTGGGGAGTAGTGATAGGTGCCTTCAGGAAAATTTTCGTCTCTCTGAGCGATTCAAAAGCATTTGGCTCCATTCCTGAACTGATACCTTTCAGGTAAACTTGCTCTCCGATTTCTATCACATCATATTCAAGCTGGGCACCGGCTGCTTCTAGGATCGACAAAGTGGCCTTCATGATTTCGGGACCTATCCCGTCACCATAGGCTACCGTAATTTTTCTTTTGGAAGACATATTATTATAGTGGATTTAGTTAGAATTTGATTTCGAACAAAAGTAAATAAAAATGTGGAAGCAGTTTTTTGACCTGGGATAAAATCGACATTATCCATACTTAAATTACAAAAGGGGTAATAATCCCTTACCTTAGGCTTATCATTTTCTCTATGCGCAGTTTGGGATTGAATACCCTGCTTGTATATTTGTTTTATACTCAACGATGAACTATGGCTGATTTCAAAAATATCCTAACTGATGTGAAGAATGGAGTGCTCTACCTGACTGTCAATAGAGAAGACAAAATGAATGCACTTAATTTTGACACATTGGAGGAGCTCAAGGTGATTTTTGAAGAAGTTTCTGACAATAAAGAGATTAAAGCCGTGATTATCACGGGTTCAGGCGAAAAGGCCTTTGTGGCTGGAGCCGACATCAGTGAGATAGCTTCGCTGAATGAAGTGAATGCGCGCAAATTCGCCGAGAACGGACAGGAAATCTTCAGCAAGATAGAAAATTGCCATAAGCCTGTGATCGCTGTGAATAATGGCTATACGCTTGGCGGAGGCTGTGAGCTCGCTATGGCCTGTCATATGAGAATCGCTACTGCAAATGCAAAATTCGGGCAACCTGAAGTCAATCTCGGTATCATTCCGGGCTATGGAGGAACTCAGCGGTTGACCATCCTTATCGGGAGAGGAAAAGCCAACGAATTAATGATGACAGGTGACATGATCGGCGCTGAAGAGGCCAAGACCTTAGGGCTTGTCAATTACGTTCTCCCTACCAAAGAAGAAGCTCTAGGGAAAGCTGAAGAAATCATCGCCAAAATCCTTAGCAAAGCGCCGCTTGCTATCGGTATGATCATTGACTGTGTCAACTCGGTTTACGTGCCTGACGAAAATGGTTTTCAGACAGAAGCAAACAGCTTTGCCAGATGTGTGAAATCGGGAGATTACAAAGAAGGGACTTCTGCTTTTCTGGAAAAAAGACAGCCGCATTTCAAAGGAGAATAAACTCCTTTTTACTTAATGGGTAATTTCAAAAAACTAGCCGGACAAACCGCAGTTTATGGCCTGAGTAGTATCCTCGGTCGGTCGATCAATTTTTTAATGGTCATCGTGTACACCCAATACCTCAGCAAAGAGGCATTCGGATCGTTCACCAGTATCTATGCATTAATCGGATTTCTTAACATTGTTTTCACCTATGGGATGGAAACTACTTTTTTCAGATTTGCCACAGGCAAAAACCTAGACCCGGCAAAGGTTTACAATTCTACCCAATCCTTACTGATCACAAGCACCCTGGTTTTGGGTTCCGGATTGTATTTACTGGCTCCTTCGCTTGCCGAATGGCTGGACTATCCCGGTCAGGCTTATTTATTCAGATGGACTGCATTGATACTTTCTTTTGATGCGGTCCTAGCCATTCCTTTTGCCAAGCTCCGCTTAGAAAATAAAGCACTGGTTTTTGCAGGAGCCAAAATCTTCAACATACTCCTGAATATATTCTTCAACCTTCTACTGATCATAGGATTTCCCTTTTTGATTTCCACAGGAGTGATTTCAGAAGGTTTTTTAGGATACAGATCAGATTGGGGAGTGGAATACATTCTCCTATCAAATCTCTTTGCAAATGGTTTGATCATTCCGCTTATCTGGTGGAAAGCGGGTTTCTTCCGGTTCAGCCTGGAAAAAACTATCATCAAGCCCATGTGGACCTATTCCATCCCGCTGCTATTTATGGGATTGGCAGGAGTGACCAATGAGTTGTTTTCCAGATTCTTATTTGAATATGTATTGCCTCCCAACTTTTATGCAGGACTTAGTGCACGGGAAGCGGGTGGAGTATTCGGAGGCAACTTCAAACTTGCCATCCTGATGAACTTGGTGATTCAGGCATTTAAATATGCTGCCGAACCGTTCTTTTTCAAGCAATCAGCCGACAAGAATTCTCCTCTGCTATACGCAAAGGTGATGCATGCGTTTATTATTTTTTGCTCGGTACTGATGATCGCCATCTCGGTAAACCTAGACTGGTTGGGACCATTGTTTTTAAGACAAGCCGGCTATGAAGAAGGGCTGTTTATAGTACCTACACTCCTGATGGGCTACTTACTTCTCGGCATTTATTTCAATCTTTCTATATGGTTTAAAATCACCGATCAGACCAAATACAGTTTTTGGATCACATTGGTCGGGGCGATAATCACTGTGGCGATAATCTTCGTATTTGTACCGATCTGGGGGTACATGGGCGGTGCGCTCAGTACGATTTCCTGTTATCTGGTGATGTGCCTGCTTTGCTATCTTTACGGACAAAAACACTATCCTATCCCTTATAAAACAACAAAAGGATTTATTTATCTACTTGTATCCTTTGCTGTTAGCTATTTGGGATTTTATATTGATCTAGGAATTCCTATGTTGAATTTCTTTATCAAAAACAGCCTGATTCTAGTTTATTTTGGATTAATATTCTTACTGGAGAAAGATCAAATCATTTCTTATTTACCCAAGAGCAAAAAATTATAATCTTAATTTTCATCAACCGGGGATCATTTTTGAGTCAACTCTCGTTAACACATCCAATTGCCCTTAAAATAAAAACTTTAAGTATTTCATTCCTATCTGCAAACAACCCCTTATTGCATAAAAGGCATTATGTTTGTGGATTCAAGCTGCAGTCCCTATTTCCCGTGAAGTTCAAAAGAATACTCCTAATATTTCTCGTAGCCGTCATTGGCTCCACAGCAGGTTTTGCCCAAGACAAACTCTCCAAGAAAGAGCGAACCGACATGCTTAATGGATCGCAAGGCTCCCGTTACTTCATAGAGGGGGAGAAAAACCTTGTACTTGATGAAATGGAAAAAGCTTATTTCTATTTCCAAAAAGCAATGGAATTCTCCCCGAAAGAACCCGCCATCCATTACAAAGTTGCTGAGGTTTTGGTCAAAACAAACCAAGCAGAAAAGGCAATGCCCTACGCTACCAAAGCCGCAGAGCTAGACCCTGAAAACAAATATTACTCCTTGATGCTAGCTGAGATTTATACCAATCTCAAGCAGCCCCTCAAGGCTGCTGACATATTGGAAAAGCTAACTTCTGATGGAGAAAACAACCAGCAGTACAACCTGGATCTAGCATCAATTTATTTAAATTCCGGAGAGCTCGACAAGGCTTTGACTGTGCTTGACAGAGCAGAAGATTATTATGGAGTGATGGAGCCGATCACACTTCAGAAGCAGCGGATTTATTTAAATAAGAACAACCTAAGTCAGGCTATCACAGAAGGTGAAAAGCTGATGGAAGCACGTCCGGGCAATCCAGCCTATGTCATGAATCTAGTCGAGATTCTGTATAACAATAATCGCGTAGATCAAGCATTGGAATTGGTCCTTGGGGAAATCAAAAAATATCCAAATCAACCCGAATTGCAAATGGCCGCCCACACGCTACTTAAAGACAAGGGAAATATCGACGAGTCCATCCATTATCTTTATTCGGCGTTTGCCAGTCCTGATCTTGATCCCGAGGTCAAATCAAAAACTTTTATCAGCCAGTTAAACGAGATTAAAACCCAAAATCAGGAGATATTACTGGATAGTCTGGAGACACTGATGAATATGTCAAGTCCTGATAACGACATGATCTATGCTGCTCTGGGCGAAAGAAAAATGCGTGAGCAAAAGCAAGCCGAAGGGATAGAATACTTCAAAAAATCACTTCTGATTAATCCCAAGAATGCAAAAATGCTAGAGCAGGTCATTTTAGGTTCTTTTGGAGAAAATGCGGATTTCATTGAATTGGAAAAATTCACCATTCTTGGTGTTGATGAATTTCCGCAAAAACCAGAATTCTGGTTTTATGACGGGGTAGTAAAATCTGCTCAGAAGAAGGATGAAGAAGCTGTGGCATCTCTGCAGAAAGCCATAGAGCTAAATGCCGGCAAAAACCCTCAGTTGGATCAAGTAGCCTATGGGGCTTTGGGAAGCTCATTATATAATTTGGGGGATAAGGAAGAAGCTTTTCTGAATTTCGATAAAGCACTGGAGATCAATCCTAATGACGAGCAAGTACTGAACAATTATTCCTATTTTCTTTCTCTGGAAAAGAAGAATCTGGAAAAGGCCAAGACAATGTCTGATAAAGTTGTCAAGCGATTTCCGGAGAATGGCACTTTCCTTGATACTCATGCTTGGGTTCTTTTTCAGATGGAAGATTACGAAGGAGCCAAGAAATTTATGGATCTAGCCCTGAAGCATGAAGCTGAGCCAAGTGGAGTGATGCTCGAGCATTATGGAGACATTTTATTCCATTTGGGTAAAGAGAATGAAGCAATAAGTTATTGGAAAAAAGCAGAAGGAAGCCCTGAGGCTTCTGATAAACTTTCACGAAAAATTAAAGAAGGAAAATACCATGAATAAACTTTTTGCAGGAATCATGCTTGTCTTAGGTTTTGGCCTTCTTTTCTCCTGCTCCAAAAAGACAATCATCTATCAGGCGGACGGGAAAATGGAAGGATTTTCACCTGTCTATACGGACTACGGATTCATGAGTGCCAAGGCCAAAGTAGTAATAGAAGAAGAGTCTGGCAAGATCACCCGTGGTAGTTTGAACCTGCGTGCGAAGAAAGATTCTGTGTTATGGTTTGTCATTTCGCCAGGCATGGGGATGGAGGCTGTTCGCGGTTTGATCACAAAAGACAAAATCCAAATCAAAGATAGAATAGGGCGGGAAGATATAAATCTCACATTCGACGAATTTGAATCAATCTATGGCCTAAAATTATCACTTGAGATTTTCCAGAACGTGCTTTTTGCCAATCCTCCCCATGAGGTAGATTACAAAGACAGATTGGTTCGGGTAGGCAAATCATTTGAACTAACCCAAGTCCGGGACAAGGTCAGGTACTTCTCCAAAGTCGATGTCAATTACAAAAAAGTCTCAGAATTAGTGAGCAATTCGCTGGATGACAGGGGATCCTTACTTGCCAGCTATGCTACTTTTCAGGAAGTGGACTCTAACCCATTCCCTTTTGAAGTACTCTATAAGCTTGCCTATCAGCTCCCTGAAGGTGGTCAACACACGATCATCCATGTGGAGTGGACATCCGTAGACCCTAACTCCGAGCCACTTAGCTTCCCTTTCAAATTTTGACCTGCATGTATAGTAAATACCTTATTCCATTTAGCCTTCTGATTGGATTGATATTTTTTTCGGCAGTTGATCTTTCTGCGCAGACCAAGAAAACCCGTGAGCAACTTGAGAAGGAGAAAGCCGAGGTACAGGCTAGGTTGCTGGAATTTGACAAAATTCTCAAACAGACCACAGCAACTAAAAAAAGTACCATAGGTGAATTAAATGCGGTAACCAGGCAGTTCCAGACTCAAACCAAACTGGTCAATACCCTCGATAGAGAAGTAAAGCTGATCAATCAGGAGATCAAAGAGACTGAATCAAAAATCGTCGGTCTGGAGAGTCAGCTGAAAGATCTGAAAGCCGAATACGGTCGAATGATCTACAATGCTTCCAAACTTAACAGAGGACTTTCCATCGTTTCGTTTGTCTTTAGTTCAGCAAATTTCAACCAGCTTTATTCCAGACTGATGTATTTGAAACAATACACAGATAGCCGTAAGCAACAGGCAGCCCAAATCGAAAAACTAAGTCTTGAGCTTTCAAATCAGCGGGTGTTACTGGATCAGAAAAAAATAGAAAAAGAAAAAGTTCTGGTTGAGGAGCAAAAGGAACGCGCTCAGTTGGATAAGATGAAGCGGGAGCAAGAGGGATTGGTAAATACCCTCACGAGCAAGGAAAAAGACATCAAGAAACAGATTACCGCAACCAAAAAGCAGCAGGATCAACTGAACAGAATGATCAAGCAGGTAATCGAAGATGAGATTAAACGGGCGGAAGCGGCGGCAAAGAAAGAAAACAGTACTGCTACCAAATCATCCGGAAGCAGTATGCCGATGACTCCGGAAGTAGCGGCTTTATCCAATTCGTTTGCAGGAAACAAAGGCAGGCTGCCTTGGCCTGTGGAAACAGGTTTTGTCTCCCAAGGATTTGGAACTTATCCCCACCCTACTTTGAAAGGCATCACTATGGAAAGTGACGGGTTGGATATCCGAACTCAGCCGAACTCTTCTGTAAGGGCGGTGTTCGATGGTACTGTCACCAAAATCACCACAATGCCCGGCTTTGGCGGAACCGTAATCATCAAACATGGGGAGTATTATACCATGTATAGCAAGTTGAAAACCATTACTGTAAAATCGGGTCAAACTGTAAGTGCAAAAGACGTAATTGGTCAAGTAGCTACAGGAGCAAACGGCGAATCGGAAGTACATTTTCAGACCTGGAAAGGCCTGACTGTCATGAATCCTTCTGCCTGGCTTACATCCAAGTAGCAGAGAATTGCGTATATTCATAAAAAAGATTGACTCCTACCCCGCTGAACTTTGTGTAAGCGGATCACAGTTATATCTTTGTAACCTCATTTACCCTTAAACACACACCATCATGACTACATTAGGTTTCATTCAAAACATGGGCGGTGGCTCGATCGTACTGATCGTATTGGTCGTCCTTCTCCTGTTTGGTGCTAAAAGAATACCTGAATTGGCTCGTGGCCTTGGGCGTGGTATCAGAGAATTCAAAGATGCTACCAAGGACATTCAGAACGACCTGGAAGAGGGACTGAAAGAAGACAAGAAAAAGTAATCTCTTAAGCCAATAAAATTGGAAAAATTCATCTCATTCGACGAAATCAAAAAATCGCTCGAAAAGAAGGAAACAGACTGTTGCGAGATAGTCAGATATTATTTAAAAAACATTCAGACGAAGGCGCACCTCAACGCCTTCGTCGAAGTTTACGAGCAATCCGCATTGGAGCAAGCTGATCTTATCGATCAGAAATTGGCCAAGGGAAATGCAGGTAAACTTGCCGGAATGGTCATCGGCATCAAAGATGTGCTTTGCTATACCGGCCATGAGTCAAATGCCTCCTCCAAAATACTTGGTGGTTTCGAATCACAATTCACCACCACAGCTATCCAACGCCTATTGGATGAAGATGCCATCATCATCGGCAGACTTAATTGTGATGAATTCGGAATGGGAAGCTCCAATGAGAATTCAGTCCATGGCAAAGTATTGAACGCCGCAGATGAATCACGGGTGCCCGGAGGATCCTCAGGAGGATCAGCAGTTGCCGTTCAGGCAAATCTTTGTACCACTTCCTTGGGTACTGATACGGGTGGATCAGTCAGACAGCCTGCAGCATTTACGGGTGTGATCGGAATGAAACCGACTTACTCCCGCGTTTCCCGCTGGGGTTTGATTGCATATGCTTCTTCTTTTGACTGTATCGGCGTATTTTCCCATACGGTAAAAGACAATGCGCTCGTCATGGAAATCATGGCAGGACACGATGAATTTGACAGTACATCTTCAAGAAAATCAGTACTTCCCTACAGTCAACTGCTACATTTTGACAAAAAAGCAAAAGTTGCTTACCTCAAAGAGACGATAGAATCAGCGGCTCTTCAGCCTGAAATCAAAGCCAATACCCTGAAGGTTTTGGAAAAACTGAAATCCGAAGGACATAGTGTGGAAGAAGTAAGTTTCCCATTGCTGGACTTTATCCTTCCTACCTATTATATTTTGACCACCGCAGAGGCAAGTTCTAACTTGTCCCGCTTTGATGGTGTGAAATATGGCTATCGTACGCCAAATGCACATAACCTGGAAAGCATGTACAAGCTGACGAGAAGTGAAGGATTTGGCGAGGAAGTAAAACGCAGAATCATGCTGGGCACTTTTGTGCTTAGCGCCAGTTATTATGATGCATATTTCACCAAAGCACAGAAAGTCAGAAGATTAATAAAAGACTTCACGGAAAATCTTTTGAATGATTTTGACTACATTATTATGCCGACTACACCATCTACAGCGTTTAAGTTTGGTGAGCATAGCGGCGATCCGGTAGCAATGTACCTGGAAGATCTATTCACAGTACAGGCATCGGTATCTGGAGTTCCTTCTATTTCGTTGCCTAACGGCAAGGATAAGCAAGGAATGCCGATTGGATTGCAAGTGATTTGCAACTCATTCAAAGAGGCTGAATTGTATGCTTTCAGCAATTACCTGACCGAATTGACTTCATAAATAAACCCATTATCCCAATGAAAAGACCTTTGACCAGAACCTTCACACTTGCGCTTATCACATGTCTGATCCCTCTGTCCAAAGCTTTTTGTCAGGATGATGAATCTGTAGCGGCAGCTCCCTTACTTGACGAGGAGGTTTTGCCAAATTATCATTACGAATACATTCCTGATTTCACTTATGAAGACATTAACCACCGCGTAAAAGCGATGGATCATGAGATGTCTTTTGAGCTAAACGACCGCATTTTTTCCTTTATACAATACTTTACGGTAAGAAACAGAGACTACACCAAAATGGTCATAGCCCGTAAAGAGATGTTCTTTCCGATGTTTGACCAAACAATGGCAAAGCATGAGATGCCGTTAGAAATCAAATATTTATCCATCATAGAATCCGGACTGGATCCGCAGATCCGCTCTAGAGTAGGTGCGATGGGGCTTTGGCAGTTTATGCCGGCTACCGGCAGAATGTATGGAATGAACACCAACGATGAAGTGGATGACAGAATGGATCCGGAGCTTTCCACTGAGGCCGCAGCAAAATACCTGAAATCACTCCATAGGATGTTTGGGGATTGGGAAGTAGCTATGGCTGCATATAATTGTGGTCCCGGCAACGTGAGAAAAGCCATACGAAAATCTGGAGGCAAGAATACCTTCTGGGGAATTTACAATTACTTGCCAAAAGAGACACGCAGCTACGTACCCCAAGTACAAGCCATGCTTTATATACTAAATCACCTTGAAGAGCATAATTTCCATCCGGAAGATCCCACCTACGTGGTGGAGTATGAGAAAATCCGTTTTGACAGAGCACTTAGCTTGGACAAACTTGCAGAGCTCACCAACCTATGCGTTGCAGATCTGCAAACTTTAAATCCTGCAATCAAAAACAAAAAATTGCCTGACAGCAACAGAAACATGGCGCTTCGTATTCCAAAATCGAAAGCCCCATACATCAAAGAAAATCTTGCATGGCTGAGTGACTCTCTAAACAATGCTCCAACAGTATTACTGGCATCAAACGTACAAGTGCAATCCGTAGAAGCCCTGGCACAGGAGATCAGGCAAAACGGCACTACCTACAAAGTAAAATCGGGAGACGTCCTGGGGACAATAGCCAGTCGTCATGGAGTCACAGTCGCCCAGATTAAATCATGGAATAACCTCTCTTCAAATCTAATCCGTGTAGGCCAGACATTGAACATCAACTCAGGAATGTCCGGAAACATTGCTTCTACCCAAACAAACTCCTCAGGACAAACCACTTACACTGTACAGCCGGGTGATTCTTTGTGGATTATTTCCAAGAAACATGAAGGCTTGACTGTGGAACAAATCAAACGGTTGAATAACCTCAATTCAAACAATATTAAGCCCGGTCAGAAACTCATCATCGGCTAATTCAAGGCAATCCTGTCCTCAGTTTGTTAATTTTTTTTAACTAATGGCAATATTCAATCCTAAATAAGGTTATGTGTTGTTATGTCATTAATTTGACCTTATCCAAGAACAAAACAATCAAAAATGAAGACGTTTTCATCCTTTCTCATAGCCCTAGTAATAGGCACTCTCCTTATTTCCTGCGAAAATGATGGAACGGCGGTTGACAGTTCCAAACCAAAAGCAAGAGGCTCTATCGGAGAGATCATCTTAGTAATAGACTCAGCAAAATGGGCTGGACCCGTTGGGATTGAGTTAAAAGAGATTTTCGAATCTGATATCCCGGGAATGATTCGCTCCGAAGCAAAATTCAAGGTAAATACCGTTGATCCCCGAGCAATGACCCGTATGCTCAAAATGTCAACAAACCTGATCTATGTCACCACATTTGACGACAAAGGCGCTGCCAGTCAAGCAATCAATGCCCAGTTCTCCAAAGAATCTAAAGAAAAAGCGATGAATGATCCTTCACTTTATTCCCTGAGAATGGAGGATGAATATGCAATCGGTCAGGAAGTCCTGTACCTATTTGGAAACAATGAAGATCAACTCATTGAAAATCTTAAGAAAAACAGAAACCGGCTTCAGAATTTAATAGAAGTAAGAGAAAGAGGTAGACTGGAAAAGGTCATTCTAGCCCGGAAAAATACAGCCGCAGCTTTCGAAGCAAAAAAGAACCTTGGAATCGAAATCAATGTGCCTGCCTCATATCAAGTAGCAAAGTCTGAAAATGACTTTCTATGGGTAAGACAAATCACTCCAAGCGGAAATAGAGCTGATATCAGTTTGTTTTTTTATGAGACAGATTACACCTCGGAGGAGCAAACATTCCCTGCAAACATCCTCAAACTCAGAGATGCTATCACAAAACATCATATTTTCGGTGATCCGGAAGACACCACCTCTTATGTAGTATCTGAAAAACAAATCCCTCCAGTCTTCAGAAACATGGTGATTAATGATAATTTTACCACAGAAATGAGAGGTTCCTGGAAAACCAACAACACCAGCATGGGTGGATCTTACTTGGGTTACCTGATGGTTGATCAGAAAAAAGGAAAACTTTATTACATTGAGGGCTTCGTATTTTATCCAAATGAAGTACACAGAGATGCCCTTCGTGAAATCGAGACCATTCTTCTCAACACTAACGTGAGTTGGAAGGATGACCAGGGGGCTTAAAACCCAATTATATTAGTTTTTTATGGCAATCAAAATCCGCAAGGAAGACGCACTTAATTATCATACGCAAGGCTCGCCCGGCAAAATCGAAGTAAACCCTACCAAGCCGCTTTCCAGTCAGATGGATCTTGCCCTTGCTTACTCCCCCGGAGTAGCTGAGCCATGCAAGGAAATCGCAGAAGACGTAGAAAACATCTATAAATATACCGCCAAAGGTAATTTGGTCGGGGTGATATCCAACGGGACAGCAGTACTGGGGCTTGGTGATATTGGGCCTGAAGCGTCCAAACCGGTAATGGAAGGAAAAGGAGTGCTTTTCAAAAAATTCGCTGGGATAGACGTTTTCGACATTGAGATCAACGAAAAAGACCCGAAAAAGCTAATTCAGACAATAAAATCCCTGGAGCCTACTTTTGGGGGTATAAATCTTGAGGATATCAAAGCACCTGAATGCTTTGAAATCGAGGCCGCACTCAAACAGGAAATGAATATTCCTGTCATGCATGACGACCAGCACGGCACCGCAATTATTTCAGGAGCAGCATTACTAAATGCCTTGGAGCTTGTTGGCAAGGATATTTCCAAAATCAAATTGGTAGTAAACGGAGCCGGTGCCGCAGCGATTTCTTGCACCCGGTTTTACATTTCCCTTGGCATCAAAAGAGAAAATGTTGTCCTTATAGATATCGTAGGTATACTTCGATCTGACAGAATAGATCTGGATGATATCAGGAGAGAATTTTGTACTGATAGGGACCTATATACACTTACGGATGCGTTGAAAGATGCTGATGTATTTTTGGGGCTTTCCGCCGGCAATATTGTGACACAAGAGCAGCTCATGTTGATGGCACCAAATCCGATTGTTTTTGCTTTGGCAAATCCTGACCCTGAAATCTCCTATGATTTAGCAGTTGCAGCCCGGGAAGATCTCATCATGGCTACAGGTCGCTCTGATCATCCTAATCAGGTGAACAATGTACTTGGTTTCCCCTATATTTTCCGCGGAGCATTGGACGTACGGGCAACGGCTATCAACGAAGAAATGAAGCTCGCTGCAGCTCATGCCATTGCCAAATTGGCCAAAGAACCGGTGCCGGATATAGTCAACAAAGCATATGGTGAAGATAAGCTGGGATTTGGTCGACTATACCTGATCCCAAAACCTCTCGACCCTCGATTGATAACAACTATCGCTCCTGCTGTAGCTAAAGCTGCGATGGAATCCGGTGTGGCAAAGTACCCTATAAAAGACTGGGACGCTTACGAGCTGGAGCTTCAAGAGCGAATCGGGATAGATCAGAGACTGATGTCTGTAGTCATAGCCAGAGCTAAGAAAGATCCTAAACGCGTGGTATTTGCAGAGGCTGATAATAGAAAAATCCTCAAGGCCGCGCAAATCATCCGTGATGAAAAAATCGGAGAACCAATACTTCTGGGAAATCGGGAGAAAATATTATCGCTAATCGAAGACAATGCGCTGGATCTGACTAACGTCACCATTATTGATCCTCTGGAAGAAAAAGACCTGCTGGAGAAATTCGCAAGTATGCTTTTCCAGAAACGTCAAAGAAAAGGAATGACCGCCGGTGATGCGGCCAGACTAGTCAGTCAGAGAAATTATTTCGGTGCATTGATGGTAGAATCAGGAGCTGCAGATGCATTTATTTCCGGACTTACCAGAGATTACCCGAAAACTATTTTGCCTTCACTTCAGACGATTGGTGTGAAACCTGGAGTGAATCGCGTAGCGGGTATGTACATCATGAATACTCCAAAAGGCCCATATTTCTTTGCTGATGCCACAGTAAACCTCAATCCAACTGCGGAAGAATTGGTAGAGATCATTGGGTTGACGGCAGATGCGGTGAGATTCTTTAATATGGAGCCTAGGATCGCTGTTCTTTCCTACTCTAATTTTGGCTCCGCCAAAGGAGATATTTCCGGGAAAATGGCCAAAGCAACGGCGATTGCCCAGAAAAAATATCCGGACTTGGTGATTGAAGGAGAAATGCAGGCAAATGTCGCTATAAATGAAGACATTCAACGCGAAATGTATCCGTTCTCCAAACTCATCAATAAAAGAGCGAATACCTTGATCTTCCCTGATTTGAGCTCAGGAAATATCGCATATAAGCTTCTTTCCGAATTGGGTAACTCTGAAGCAATCGGTCCAATCTTGCTCGGAATGAACAAGCCCGTACACATCCTGCAGCTGGGTAGTTCTATTCGGGAAATAGTAAATATGGTGGCTGTAGCTGTAGTCGATGCCCAATCCACTAACAATTTATGATCGATTATCTACGGGGAAAACTGGTTTTCAAAGACCCCACCTATGTCATCATAGATGTAAATGGAATAGGCTACCATGTGAAAATCTCACTACAGACCTATACTGAAATTAAGGATGAGGAGCAAATAAAGCTCCTCACCTTCCTTCATATCAAAGAAGACGCTCACACACTTTTTGGGTTCAAGAAAGAAGAGGAGAAGCGTCTGTTTTTAATGTTGCTTTCTATCAATGGAGTTGGACCAAGCACCGGCTTAATGATTCTATCATCGCTTAGTTCTGCCGAAATAGAACAAGCGATTCTGGCCGGAGACGTAGCTACCATACAGCATGTCAAAGGGATAGGAGCAAAAACTGCCCAAAGGATAATTTTAGAGTTAAAAGATAAAGTAGGAAAAGGAGGAATTGATGCTAACCTCGCGCCACTTGGTTTCTTGAAGCCAAACAATAAAATACGCGAGGAGGCGTTACAAGCACTTATTACGTTGGGTTTTCCAAAAGCCGCTGCTGAAAAAAATATAGCAACAGTTCTCAAAAAAACCCCGGGAGAAATTTCATTGGAAGATTTAATTAAAGCATCTTTAAAGACATCATAATTTTAAGTTGTATTGAACTTTTGGAGTTTACTGACTTTTTTCGGAAGGAGATTTCTCAGTAGTTGGCCTCAATTATTTGTTCTTTGTGGCCTCCTACTTGCTTACTCCACTTCTGAGGCTCAACAAACCAATCCTGACAGTGTTCAGTCCCGGATTGATTCTTTGAATCGAAGGAGACTAGCACCCTCATATTTGCTCTGGCAAAATCTGAGGACGAATCCACTATTCCCCACCCGCAACCCATTTTTACAGTCACAAGCTCCATTTTTTCAAGCTAATCCCATTACCCAAAATGTACAAGTAAGAGTAGATTCCACACTTCGATATAATGTCGCAGATCAGATGGACACCGTCAGAGTTGGCAATGAGCAAGAATACGATTTTGAGGATTTTTCCAAAATCCAGGAGTATAAAGTAAGACAGAGCTACTGGAGAAGCAGAGCCCGTGGGGGTGATGGTGAAAGTGCAGTAGAAGGAAGGGGGTTAATTCCCCCTCTTACCGTAAGTCCTTCTTTGGATAGGCTTTTCGGGGGAAGCGAAATCAACATTACTCCATCAGGCTATGTCAATCTTGATTTTGGAGGCATTTTCAGACGAGTTGACAACCCTACCCTACCAATCAGACAGCAGCGAAACGGCGGTTTCAACTTTGATCAGCAGATTCAAATGGCTGTAAATGGGTCACTTGGGGAAAAAGTGAAAATCGGAGCCAATTTCGACTCAAACAATTCCTTCGACTTTCAAAATCAAATGAAACTGGAATTCAACGGCTTTGAAGAAGACATCATCCAATCCATTGAAATCGGTAATGTCAGCATGCCTGTACAAAACCAGCTGATCCAAGGAGCCCAGAATCTATTTGGTGTCAAAACCCAGCTTAAGTTTGGAAAATTAGGCGTCACAGCCGTGGCATCTACCCAGCGGGGGCGGCGTGACAATCTCACAATTGATGCAAATGGTCAGGGCAGATCTTTTGATATTCAAGCTTCCCAATATGATGAAAATCGACATTTCTTCATTGGACATTTCTTCCGAGACAATTATGAAAGATGGCTCAGAGGACTTCCGCAGGTACTTTCCGGTGTGAATGTGACGAGAATTGAGGTTTATA
Organism: Algoriphagus sp. 4150; assembly: GCF_031457395.1. NCBI lineage: Bacteria > Pseudomonadati > Bacteroidota > Cytophagia > Cytophagales > Cyclobacteriaceae > Algoriphagus > Algoriphagus sp. 4150. The sequence goes on along the minus strand of NZ_JAVDWS010000024.1, from coordinate 15,303 downwards.
TCATGAACCGGGCGGCCAATACCGAAACACTCAGGAACTTTGCTGCATTCATGGATCTGGGTGAGGGAAGAGTGATTTACAATCCCAACAACCCCAATATCGGATCTGGAAACCCTTCTGCTCCAGCCGGGAATTCAGCCAACAATCTATATTCAAGTATAGCCAACAATCCGGTCTATCGCGCTTTTGACACTGGATCCAGAGCAATGGAATCAAGCTTGGGGATCAAAAAAGGAGTGGACTTTGAGCAAATAAACGGTGCAAGAAAATTGGATCAAACGGAATATTTTTTCAATCCCCAACTAGGCTATTTATCTCTTTTCAGAAGACTACAGAATGATGAAGTTCTCGCTGTTTCTTACGAGTATACCTACAACGGACAAGTATATAAAGTCGGTGAACTAACTGAAGACTATCAAAATAGGCGGGAAGATGAAATGATTTTCATGAAACTTCTTCGACCTGCCCGAATCAATACCCGTACCCCAACGTGGGACCTGATGATGAAAAACGTCTACAGCCTGAATGCAAATCAAATCATGCGGGACGGCTTTCAGCTTCAGGTAATCTATCGGGATGACAGAACCGGTCTTGACAATCCTTCCCTTCTGGAGGGAGCAGAAGTAAAAGACAAACCGTTGATCCGGCTTACAGGGCTGGACAATCTGAATCCGCAAAATGACCCTGCTCCTGATGGGAATTTTGACTTTGTGGAAGGGCTTACCATACTTACAAATCAAGGACTTTTGGTATTTCCGGTGCTAGAACCCTTTGGATCAAATCTTGGAAAATATTTTCAACCAGGAGAAGTAGTCCTAAAAGAGAAATACGTCTACGACACACTATACAGAACCACCCAAGCAGATGCGGAGCTGGTCACCAGACTCAACAAGTATTTTATTAAAGGCAGACTGACAGCCGGCTCTGCCAGTGAGATCCAACTACCCGGACTTAACATCTCTCCGGGCTCTGTGATAGTACAGGCAGGAAATATTCCATTGACAGAAGGGATTGACTTCACCGTCGATTATAATGTAGGGAGGCTTGTAATCATCAATGATGCAATACTCCAATCCGGAAAACAGATCAATGTGAGTTTTGAAAAAGCGGATTTGGTTTCCTTCCAAACCCGAAGTTTGTTGGGCACCAGACTTGATTACCTCTTCAACGACAAATTTAATCTGGGAGGTACTTTCCTTTATTTAAATGAAAGGCCCAATGTCACCAGAATTGCCACAGGCAATGAAACTCTAAGGAATAGTCTGTGGGGTTTGGATGGGAATTTCAGTGATGAATCCAGATGGCTTACCAAAATGGCGGATGCCCTCCCATTTACCAACACCAAAGAGACCTCCCTTGTGCAGTTCAGTGGGGAATTCGCCCACCTTATCCCGGGGACATCCAATCGGGTAAATGGAGATCAAGCTTCTTATATTGATGATTTTGAAGCTGCAATCACCCCATATAATTTGGGAGGGGCGGCCAACCAAAACTGGAAACTGGCATCTACACCCCAGACCTTTGACAATAAATTTGACCTAAGTCACCAAACAGAAGATAACCTGGGTGCATCATACCGTAGAGCAAGAGTGGCATGGTATAATATTGATAATATTTTCTATAGGGAGAGTGGCCCGGGAGTTCCTTCCAATATTACCAGAGAAGATAGGCGAAACCACTACGTCAGACGTGTAGTACCCCAAGAGATTTTTCCTCAGCAAGACCGGGAGGTAATTGTCACTCCAGAACCCCTTTTTGAACTGGCTTATTTCCCCAGCGAGCGGGGAATGTATAACTATAATACAAACCTGACTTCAGATGGATTTCTTCCGGATCCAAAAAGCAATTATGGTGGGGTAACCCGAGCTATTACTACGGAGGTTGATTTTGACCGAACAAATATAGAATACATAGAATTTTGGCTATTGGATCCTTTTATAGAGGGGGAAAACGGACGGGTGCTTGATGGTGTATTTAACCAAAACAATACTACGGGGGGTAAGCTTTTAATCAACCTTGGAGACATCTCGGAAGATTTAATGAAAGATGGCCGTCATTCTTTCGAAAACGGGCTTCCCGCTGACGGAGATCCTGCCAAGACCGGCGAGAATGAATGGGGAAGAATTACCCGCGAGCAATTCCTGTTACCTGCATTTGACAATTCGGAAACATCTAGACAAAATCAGGATGTAGGTCTGGATGGATTGAAAAACGATGATGAAGCTGCTTATTTCGGCTCCCGATTCCTAAACCGCTTAAATGTAAACGCTACAGCGAGAAATCAAATTCTGGAGGATGTTTCCGGAGATCTATTCAAATACTACCTAGATGAGAGTTTTGATCAAAACAATGTTAAAATTCTAGAACGTTATAAAAAGTTTAACGGTATGGAAGGCAATACTCCTGTAACTGCCAACCAAAACCTTCCCTATACTCCCTCCGGATCCAACACTCCTGACAATGAGGATTTGAACAATGACAATACGATCAACGAGCTGGAAAACTACTACTCCTACGAGATGGAGCTGAAGCCGGGCAACATGGTAGTAGGTCAAAATTACATTGTGGATAAGACCACTCACAATGAAGGCGGAGAAAATGTGGATTGGTACTTATTCCGTATTCCTGTCCGTCAGCCGGATCATGTGGAAGGCGATATTTCAGGTTTCAAATCCATTCGATGGATCAGGACTTATTTGACGGATTTCGAACAACCGGTAGTACTTAGAATGGCCAACTTCCGAATGGTGGGAAGTCAGTGGAGAGTTTTTCAAGAATCACTTTTTGAGAAAGGTCTCTTCGAAATCCCTGAACCTGACAATTCTAATGTGACCGTAGATGTGGTAAGTATAGAAGAAAATAGTCAGGGAAGTGCCACCGAAAGTCCTTACGTGCTCCCTCCGGGAATATTCAGAGACAGGGACAATACATCCACAGTGGAAAGAAGGCTGAACGAGCAATCACTTCGGGTGTGCGTAGAAGATCTTGGAGCTAAAGATGCCCGGGCTGTTTTCAAAAATGTCACGTTGGATTTGGTGCAGTTTGAACGGATTAAAATGTTCTTGCATGCAGACAGTGAAAATGCAATGGATGGGGAAATCACGGCATTTCTACGATTAGGCACAGACAATACGGATAACTATTACGAGATCGAGGTTCCTCTTATAATCACGCCAAAAGGAACGAGGGATCCTGGGCAGATCTGGCCTCAAGCAAATGAAATCGACATTGCTATCCAGGATATAGTAGGTGTGAAAGTAGCCCGAGACAACCAGCAAGTACCACTCAATATCCCCTTTTCCCAGCAAGTAGACCGATATAAAGTAACGGTGGTTGGCCGTCCGGAACTGAACCAATCCCAAACGGCGATGATCGGCGTACGGAATCCCGGCACCAACGGTGGAGGAAGCAGAAGTATTTGTATTTGGGCTAATGAGCTTAGGGTAACCGGCTTCACCAAATCAAATGGCTGGGCCGCCAACGCGCTGATGAACGTAAAGATCGCTGATGTGGCTGTAGTGTCGGGATCTATCAGACATAACTCAATAGGTTTTGGAGGACTGGAAACCAGGCTATCACAACGGGCCAGAGAATCAACTACTCAATACGATATCTCCACCAATGTGGATATACATAAACTTCTTCCGGAAGCCTTGGGTGTAAGTATTCCTATGTACTTTTCAATTGAAAACAGCACGACCAAGCCTGAGTACGATCCTTTGAATCCCGATGTTCCCTTTGAAATGGCTCTGCAGAAATTTGAAACACGGGATGAAAAAGATGCTTATCGTAAGATCGCAATGGATCAAGTAAACCGTAAAAACATAAGTTTCAATAACGTAAGAAAAATCAAGACCAATCCTGAAGCAAAAAGCAATTTCTACGATTTGAGCAATTTCTCCTTTTCGTATGCTTTTGGATTAATGAATCAGACTAATGCCCAAATTCAGGATTACACTTACAAAACCTATCGTGGTAACGCTACCTACAGCTTTCAGCCAAAGCCCCTTGCCTTTGAGCCATTTAAGAATGCGGATTTCCTAAATTCCCCTCATCTGAAACTGATTAAGGATTTCAATCTTAACCTATCTCCTACGCTAATATTGGCTAGATTGGATGTTGATCGAAAGCATCTGAGATCCCAATACAGAAATGATGAATTAACTACTACCGGAGTAGATCCGCTATTCCAGAAAAGTTTCTTTATAAACCGATTTTACTCCTTAAACTGGGATTTGACTAAAAATCTACGTGTCGATTATACAGGAAGTGTAATGGCTGTAGTAGATGAACCCCAAGGTGATCTGGACACGGAGCAAAAATCCGATTCGGTAAGGCACAATGCTTGGAGATTTGGGAGGCGTACCAATTACAACCATTCCATTAACCTCAATTATACCCTACCATTGGACAAATCCCCTCTTACAGACTGGATAAGAGCGGAATACAAATACGTCACCACATATACTTGGCTTACGGGGGCTATAGGTCAAAGAGACACACTGGGTAATTCCATACAAAACACCCGGGATCAATCGCTCAACGGTAAATTTGACCTTATCAGGCTTTACAATAAAAACAAAAAGCTTGCAGCTTTAAATGCACCCAAACGACCAAGCATTCCGGGCAGGACCGGAGTGCAGGCAGAAGATACAATAGGTACACCTTTCACCAATAAGCTGGTGAAAATGCTTATGATGGTAAAAGAGGTCACCTTCAATTACGGAAAAATCGAAGGGACTTTTCTTCCTGGCTATATGCCAAATACGGGCCTTTTGGGAATGGACCGCCTATTTGACAATCCAGGTTTGGCATTCTTGCTAGGTAGTCAGGATCCCGGACTGCGAAATGAATTTGCCCAAGCCGGAATCATGGCACCAAGTAGTGAACTCACGCAAACTTTCAGACAATCCAAAGTTACCAATATGACATTTGGTAGTTTGGTAGAACCTTTTCAAGACTTTAAAATCACCCTAAGTGCCACTAAACGCGAGGTGGGAGACTATCAGGAGATTTTCAGAAATTCCATAGACAACCCCGGCACTTATGAGTCCTTAAGTCCCAGTCGACTGGGGTCTTACAGCATATCGACGATTATGATAGGGACAACCTTCAGCAAAGATGGATTTGACAATGCATCATCCCTGTTTAGGGATTTTGAGAATAATCGAGCCATCATCAAAAGTAGGCTCGATGGCTTGGGCGGGGGTGGTGAATATGGAATCAACGGCCAGGATGTGTTGATACCTGCTTTCTTGGCAGCCTATCGAGGGAAGGATGCAGCCGATTTCAACATGAATCCTTTCCCTAGAATGCCATTGCCAAACTGGCGCTTGGACTATCGGGGTCTTTCCAGAATTAAAGCACTTAGCGAGGTCTTCAGCAGCATCAATATCACGCATATGTACACTTCTAGATATGACGTGAGCAATTTTTCCAACTCATTGCAGTATCAGCAAGGACTAGAGCTATACAACACTCTTCAACAAATCCCCAGACCTACCCAAGTAAATGAAGAAGGGCAGTACATCCCAATCTATGTACTTAATCAGGTCGTACTCTCCGAGCGATTTGCACCGTTACTGGGGATAGATATGTTGACAAAAGACAGATTGAATATCTCTATCTTATACAATAAAGAACGGAATCTGGGCTTGAATTTCTCCAACGCCCAAGTGACAGAACAGAAAAGCAATGATTTTGGCTTGTCGCTGGGATATACTAAAGCCGGAGTAAAAGTCCCTTTCAAATTTCAGGGAAAACAAACAATTCTCAAGAATGACCTCCAGTTCAAACTGGATTCAAAGGTGGTCAGTACTAAACAAATTCAGCGAAAGATCGAAGAAGGAAGTACCGTCACAAGTGGAAATCTAAACCTATCTCTTCGACCAACAGTCTCGTATTTGATCAATCAAAATCTAAACCTTACCCTCTATTTCGACAGAACAATCAATGATCCAAGAGTAACAACCGCCTACAGGCGAACTTCCACAGCTTTCGGTGGTCAACTTCGATTTAATTTAGGTCAATAGATTTCATCCTTACTCGATTCCTATTAATTTTGATGCCAATATAACTATTCACAAATATGGATTTCCCTCAAGAACTAAAGTACACCAAAGACCACGAATGGGTTAAAATTGACGGTGATGTTGCAACTATTGGAATCACTGAATTTGCCGCGGGTGAACTGGGTGATATTGTGTATGTAGAAGTTGAAACAACAGGCGATACACTGGATACCAACGAAGTTTTTGGCTCTGTGGAAGCAGTGAAAACTGTTTCAGATTTATTCATGCCTGTTGCAGGTGAGATTTTGGAAGTAAATCCTGATTTGGAAGATTCTCCGGAATTGGTAAATGAATCTCCCTATGAAAAAGGCTGGATGATCAAAGTGAAAATCACCGGTGAGCTTCCTTCTGATTTGCTGTCTGCAGCAGCGTATGCTGAGTTAGTGGGAGAATAAGCCGGTCATTGTGAGATTAGGACTTGCAATAGTTTGGCTACTAGCCATATCCGTTGCCATGCTGACTCCCGGGGGAAATTTCCCTGAGCCTTCATTTAATTCTGAGGACAAACTGATTCACCTCATTTGTTTTGGAGGTTTAAGTTTTCTATGGTGCGGAGTAGGAGTAAAAAGAGCAGATGTAAAAGGTCTACAGGGCCGGGTACTTATCAACTATCTGATTTTCGGTTTAGCCGCTGGTATAGTTTTGGAAAGTGCCCAACTCTTTATCCCTTTTCGATCTTTTGATTATATGGACATGATTGTCAATGGAATAGGCGGAGCCTTAGGCTTATTAGCATATTTTAAGATCCCAACCGGCAAGATTGGCTTGGATTAATGCCTATTAATTATTACAATTGTTAGTCTGAAATAGAAGAAAAATTAACCTTTATAAACCAAACTTATCATGGAAGCAAAAAAGACTCCCAGCGCTGATCTAACCAGAAAGTCAGGAATGTTCCTGAATCTAGGTCTGGCAGTAGCTGTAGGTGCTGTCCTTGCTGCCTTCGAATGGAAGTCATTTGACGATGGTTCTTTGAAAGACCTTGGTCAAGTATCTGACAACTTCGAAGAATTGCTAGATATTCCGATCACAGAGCAGCCACCGCCACCACCGCCGCCGCCTGTAGAGCAGCCGATTATTCAGGAGATTCCTGATGAGGTAGAAATCGAAGAAAAAATCGAAGTAAACTTTGATGTCGATGTAAAAGAAACTACTGTAATCAAAGAAGTGGTAATCGCTGAAGCTCCTGTAGAGGAAAAAGTAGATGCTATCTTTGACGTAGTGGAAACTCAGCCGAACCCTCCAGGGGGCATGTCCGGCTGGAATAAATACCTCAGCGACAACCTCAAATACCCAACTCAAGCAAGAAGAATGGGGATTGAAGGCACAGTAATCGTAGTTTTCGTAGTAAATACGGATGGTTCTATCCAAGATGTTGATGTCTTGAGAGGAATTGGCGGAGGATGTGACGAAGAAGCTATAAGAGTAGTGAAAAGTGCTCCTAATTGGGAGCCTGGTAAGCAACGTGGGCGCCCGGTGCGTACCCGTATGAGACTTCCGATTAGATTCAAACTTGGCTAATCATACAGACCTTGAGACCCGAGAAATCGGGTCTTTTTTTTGTCTTAGCCTTTAACAACTTTTAGCTTAGTTAAATAGTGTTAGCACGTTAGTATCAATGACTTAAGTAGTGTAAATTATTAGAGTAGTTTTTTCTAACCTCTAATATTACACTCATGGAACACAAAAAAAATCCTAAGTCTGATCTAAAAAGATGGTCCGGCATGTTGTTTAATCTGGGACTGGCAGCCAGTCTCGGTGTAGTTTTGGTGGCTTTCGAATGGAAAGCTAAAGATCAGGGGAGTATCAAGACATCTCACGGAATGAAAGATGATTGGGACGACATCGATATTCCCATTACCATCCACACTCCACCTCCGCCTCCACCCCTAGTTCCTATCGAGATAAATATCAAACCCGATGATATTATACTAGACGATCTCACAAGCCCTACGATAGATATAAATACCTCAGTGGAGACTATTATCCCTGATATAGAATTATCCAGCCCTCCAATGATCGAGACAGTGGATGAGATTGTAGACTTCGTAGATGTTCAGGCAACCTTTATGGGTGGGATGGACGCTTGGTATACCTATCTCAACAAAAACCTCAAATACCCCTCTCAAGCGAAAAAAATGGGGATAGAAGGAATGGTAATAGTCCGCTTTGTAGTCAATACTGATGGGTCGATTCAGGACATTGAATTGGTGCGGACAATCGGAGGAGGATGTGATGAAGTAGCCAAAGAAGTAATTCAAAACTCTCCAAATTGGACTCCCGGAAGAATTGGTGGCAAATCAGTAAGATCCCGTATGACTATGCCGATTCGCTTTCGACTGAACTAGCCGCAGATGTATTTTTAAAAAAATGAGGGGCCATCTGGCCCCTTTTCTATAAAACGTTCAATGATTGCTCCTTCACTTTTTCCAGCTCATCTTTCATCAAAATCACATGCTTCTGCATGGCAGCATCATTTGCCTTTGATCCTATGGTATTGATCTCTCTGCCTATCTCCTGACTAATGAACCCCAGCTTTTTGCCTTGGCCGGTTTCTTCACTCAGACAGGTGGCGAAATACTTCAAATGTGTGTCAAGCCGAACGATCTCTTCGGTAATATCCAATTTTTCGAAATAATAGATCAACTCCTGTTCGAAACGGTTGGCATCAAATGAATTCTCGTCAAGCCATTCGCTGAAATGGTTTCTTATCTTTTGCTTGATCCTATCTTTTCTAGCACCTTCTTCAGCCTCGATTTTACTCAAACCACTAGCTATTGCTTTGATATTTCCGCGAAGTTTTTCTTCCAAAGAATTTCCCTCATCCCGTCGGAAAGAATCGCATTTATTAAGTGCCACTGTGAGTACTTTTTTGATTTGCTCCCAATCTTCCTGATCATCCCTTTGCTCACCGGCCACCTGAGTGATTACACTCGGGGCCTGTAGAGCCAGTTTGAAAATATCTTGGGAATTATCCTTCACACTATCAGCAAGCTCTTTGTATTTGGAGTAGAACAGCTTGAACAACTCTTCATTAATGCTCACAGGCATCTCGGCAGACCCCTTAGATTGGAAGTCTATCGATATACTCACTTTACCACGATCTAAAATGGACTGGACCAGATTTCTGATTTCCTGCTCTTTATCATTAAACTGTCTTGGGCTACGGATGGAGAGATCCAAAAACTTTGAATTGAGCGTTCGTACTTCCACCTGGACTACCATTCGCTCATCTTCAAATCCGGCATTTCCGAAGCCGGTCATTGATTTAATCATAATAAGATTTGTAGTTAGAAATTGTAGCCCAAAGTTACATAGAACTTTAAGTCTTCCGCTTCATAATTTCGGATTGGCCTTGCCACGTCCAGCTTTACATAATAATTCAGTAAAACTGTTCTTAAACCAGCTCCATAACTCTGCAACCAAGGATTGTTGAAATTATTCAGCACTATAGTAAATGGGGATCCCTCGGTATTGATGACCTCGGTATTTTGATCATTTACACGCTCCCATGGTGCTGAGTCGTTCCATGCTGATCCAAGATCATAGAAGCCTACCAGCTGGAAATTTCGGATAAAATTCGAAGTTATATTTCCTCTAGTCAGGTAAGAGAACACAGGAATTCTCAATTCAGTTGTAAAGGTAATCACGTTCCTACCCCTAATCTCATCGTAATTATATCCTCTCAGATCGACAAAGTCAGCAAAGAGAATATTGGAATTTTCTACTCCTGTAGGGTTTCTGATCGGAGAAGATTCAGGTCTGTTGGACGGCGGCCGGTAAAACTCGTTGAAGAGCCAGTTGTCCATTCCGCCTACCATATATGTCTGGGGATTGTTTCCCATAAATGATCCGGCATATAATCTTGCGGCTAAGACAATGTTTTTATGAATCGTCTTATACTCTCTCAGATCCATATAGAAGTTATTAAACGAACGGTCCTTTTGGCCAAAAGAGTGATACTGGGAGTACCCGATTTTTCCTTTAAATCCTGTTTGGGAATAAAGACCCAAAGGCTGTGTACGATCATACACAAACTCTGCTTTTCCTCCCACATAGTTGACGTCAAAACGATTTTGATCCGGATCTCGACCGTTGATAAGAGAGTCAGGGTTTAGGTTGAAATATTGAGTCTTAGCCACAAATGGCGAAAGGGAAAATCTTGCGTTGGCATTCAAAGGATAAGAAAATCCTGCTTCCACTTTGGTAAGCACATATTTCTGGAATGTGATATCTCCTTCAGAAATACGGATAGTTCTACGGTCAAATCTTCCTTTGAAATCCACTCGACTTTTCAAATACTCATATTCAAAGAAAATATCTCCTCCGGACCGAAAGTCAAGTGTAGTCATTACTCCACCTTGAAACGAGTGATTATCAAGCAAATCGGTCATTTTCCCTGTCAGACCAATACCAAATCCCCTTAAAGGATCTACCACAAACCGGGTATTGATATTATTGACAAAAAACTGTGGTTCCATTTTCCTAGGACCGGTCACCCGCTTTTGAAGACTCTGTTTTCTAAAAGTTTCCAGCAAAGTTGTGGTGGTCTGGGGAGCTGCAGCCGCAGGAGAAGTAAGGTTACTTGGCAGTGTATCAAATGTATAATTATCCGTATTGATGCCATTTTTAGATTCAAAACTCAGCCGTTTGAGATCGATCGACGAGGTAGTATTTTTCGCAATAGTGTCAAGCTGAATAGTATCAAGCTGTATTAATGGCTCGGCGGGACGGATTGGCTCCCTGGTAACTTGTGGCAGGTTTTCCTTCGCTTCTTTTTCTTCCAGCAATCTTCTCGCAGCCATTCTTTCATTTAGGCTTTTGGCCTGTTCCAGCTGTATTCTTGGAGTGCTGGGAGTAAACTGATCCGAACTGGAGAATCCTTCCACCACCAGATAACTCTCCCTCCCATCACGGACAGAATAAGCCATTTTATTCATTCTACTATTGACGTCGAAAGCCTCTAAACTTTTATTATATGCAGAAATTTGATTGGCAACCTGATTTCCTATACTCATACGCATAAGGTTATTTATCCCACTCAGATCACTGAGATATACGATGGTATTGCTGTTTACTTTTCTGGGCCTTATATTTTTACTGTTTGAATTGGTCAGCTGCTTGGTGACAATAGTATCTGTCACCTGTACCATATAGAGGTTGTAATAATTAGGCAAAGAACCCAATTCCAAATTTTTTCCCATCAGGGAATCTGGCAGATTCGTCGCATTTGAAGAGTATATAATGGTAGAATCATTTAAGAAAACAGGAGTCAATTCGTCAAAGGAATCATTTGTCAGCCTTCTTCCCGCTCCTCTGGCATTAAGGGTATAAATATCAGACTTACCGTTTGATATAGCCGAGAGCACCATGTTTTTACCGGTACTGTTGAAGTCCAAGCTAAGAATCTGGGTGATGTTCCTTAAAAAAATCTTATCCTGATTAGAACCATCAAGGGACCTCAGTCTCAAGGTGGTAAACCCTCTTTTGAAAGAAGCGATAGCAATGTTTGCCGAATCCCTCCAGGCAATTATTGGGGAAGTAAAATTGGGCTCTTGGTCCTGAAGTGACGTCCCGCCTGCAAAAATTGTTTGCTCTCTCCCAGAACTCAACTCCCTTACCTGAACTTTATACTTGCCCCCGTTATTAATCACATAAGCCAGATTCAATCCATCAGGGCTAAATTTGATGTCATTTATCGCTCCAATGAATCTGGGAGACGTCTGTGCTACAGATGCTTCTTTGTTTGGATCTTTGAAGGTCGAAGAAACTTGTTTATTTATATCCAAATAGAACTTCTTCCAGTCTGCAGTGAAGGTCTTATAATTCAGCCCCACTGTATTTGCGATACTATTTTCTTCATTTCTATTTATCCGGGAGAGGTTTAGGATACTGGAGACATACCTTCTTCCATATCGCTCGGCTATGTAATTCCATACTGCCTGGCCTGCCAATGCAGCTTCCTTATCCCTAAGCTTGAGAATTTTTGGATTTTGATCTTCCTCGAAATAGTGACGTACAAAATCGTCCATCTCCCTGCTCCACCCTTTTGCCAAATACAATGAAATACCGTTCACATACCATTCAGGAAAGCTATTGGTAAGATTGGACTGAAAAGCATCAGATACAGAAGAGCCGTAAAGCATCTCTTCAATGATCACTTTTACCGTGCCGTAGATCAAATCTTCCTTGAATGCATCTATCTCACCTTTGTAAGCTACCTCAGCCAGCAATCGATTGAAATTTGTCTGTCCTTGCTCGTTATACTCCTCCTTGTTGAGATTGATATTACTTTGTAAAAGTTCCTCAGGGGAGTTGTAAATGTAAATTTTAGGCTTTGTGTATGCCACATAACCTATCATCTGCGTAAGTCGATTAAACTCGCTTTCCAGGTAATCAATAGCCATTTTGGCGTTTGCCCCACCACGGTCATAATAATACACCTCAAAATTATTTGAGGAATATAAATACCATTCAAATTGTTTATGCTGAATTCTGTTTTTCCCAAAACGCTCTTGGTCAAATTGGGCAAGGGCAAAAAATGAACTCAGCCATAAACCAGCAAAAACTAAAATTCGGAAAAGATGATATCGCATTCGAGTTGCTGAAAGATGTCTTTAAATATAATTAAAATACCGAGCTATGCCCACTTCGGAGTCAATAGCCTTTTCATTTAGTAAATGTGTCGCCATTATTCCACTAAAATAAGGAATTAATGACACTCCTTTGGCTCCAAAACCATTGAATATGTAAACGCCTTCTTCAGTAGGATGTTTTCCCAGAAAAGGTTTTCTATCTCTCGTAGCCGGCCTAATTCCTGTCTTATGACTGATAATTTCCTCAACCGGCAGTCGAACCAAATCTGTCAACTTTTCCAAAATTTCGGTTTGGGCAGCATTTGTCACCCCTACGTCCAGATCATGCTTGGTATAGGTAGAACCTACCCGGTGAATCCCCTTACCCAAATGAACTCTGAAAACACCGCGGTTTACTATGTAATCAGGAGTAAATTTCTGCTTTACTTCCAAAATCTCTCCTTTCACCGGAGCAAAAGGAAGAAAACTGAAGAATCTGGAATTCATTGCTCCCAAACCATTGCAATAAACCACAGCTTTTGCCTTCAGGTCTTTATAAGACCAACATGCATCTTCACGTGAAAATAAGCTTTCATCAAATTTTTCCAAAATCAATTCCTCTTCAAAATACGAGGACATCGCATCAAGTAGATTACGGATATTCAACCAACCTGAGTTGCGTAGCATCACCCCGCCAAAAGGATCCCTGAGAAACTCCGACTGGCTTTCGGAGTAAATCTGCTTCAAGTATACTTCAAAGTCAGGGTCGGCACTGTGTCCCATCCATTCATTTTGCTCTTCTATCGATAGAAAAGGCCTGTAAATCGCTTTTTCAGTTAGAAACTTGCTTCCGGTAATTCTTTCAAGCTCTTTATAAAATGGTACAATCACCGGAAACAATGCATCCGCTTTCCAGGTTTTCACCATCTTCCTCCCTGTCACCGGATTGAAAAGCCCTGCAGCAATTCTACTCGAATTATTAGCCTCAGGCTGATCGATTACCCTAATTTTCTTGCCTGCTTGCTTCAGTCTATAAGCCAGTGCTGTACCGGCAAGTCCATGACCAATGAGCAAAAAATCAATTTCCATAGCCCAAAATAAAGGTTTAATTCCTTATTTTGTTCCAATACCCACATACATTTCCCATGCTTCATATTAAGTCTTTTACATTCAACCCTTTTCAGGAAAACACCTATCTGCTGTATGATGATAAAGGCACGGGAACTTTGATCGATCCAGGTTGCTTTGATCTCGCCGAGCGAAAAGAGCTGTTGGATTTTGTGACGGAAAAAAAAATACGAGTCACCCAATTACTGAACACTCACTGTCATGTAGATCATGTGTTGGGAAATGCCTGGGCAAAAAAAACTTTCGGCGTAGAACTTCTCATACACAAGGAAGAAGCTGCGATACTGAAAGCAGTGGAAGTCTATGCTCCTAATTATGGTTTTGTGGGCTACGAAACCAGTGAGGCGGATGGATATCTCATCGAGGGAGAAAACATCAAAGTCGGGGATGAAGCGCTCAAAATCATCTTCGTCCCGGGCCATGCACCCGGCCACGTGGTCTTTTACCATGAGCCTTCACATCAATGCATAGCAGGAGACACTCTTTTCAGAGGTAGTATTGGACGCACCGACTTACCGGGAGGAAATCATAATTTACTTTTAAGTAAAATCAAATCAGAGCTTTTCGCACTTCCCGAGGAAACCGTGATTTACCCAGGTCATGGCCCTGAAACTACCATAGCTTTCGAAAAAACTCACAACCCATTCGTGGGTAAAAACGCAAGACTTTGAAAATTAAATCTCATATCCCAAATGCGGTCACACTTCTCAACTTACTTTCCGGAGTGGTTGGAATAATTTGGGTAATCAATGGAAATATAGTTTCAGGTGCCTATTTCATTATTCTGGCAGCAGTTTTTGATTTCATTGATGGATTTGCCGCCAGACTCTTGAAAGTGCAAAGTGAAATCGGAAAGCAATTGGATTCCCTGGCTGACTTAGTGTCCTTTGGCGTGCTCCCGGGGATGATACTTTTCCAAATGGCTAAAGTAGGTACCCGGATAGAATGGCTTCCCTATCTCACTTTAATAGTTCCCCTATTATCTGCTATACGTCTTGTCAAGTTCAATCTGGACACTAGACAAAGCGACAAGTTCATTGGGCTTCCAACTCCTGCAAATGCCCTATTCATTTGTACCCTGCCTTACTTCGCTATTAAATGGCCTTGGGTGGGAACTTGGCTTACATCTCCGGTTTTCTTGATTGCGATCGCTTGGATTTTTGCCTTGCTTTTGCTAGCCGAACTCCCCTTAATTGCACTCAAATTTAAGTCTTACTCTTTGGCTGAAAACAAATTCAGGTATGCGCTTTTGGCAATTGGACTAACTTTGATTTTGCTTTTTGGATTAGCCGGAATTCCCCTACTAATTCTATCTTACCTTGGTTTGTCTATCGTAGAAAACAGTCTCAGTTCGGAATGAAATTCCTGCCGCCAAGCTTTCGTGCTTTTTTTTCCGCTACCCGCTTATTTCATCTGCTTCGGGGCAATCTTTATTTTCATCTGTTTATAATTTGATTTTCAATGGTCATATGGAATCTCGCACGTTGAATAATCATCCCTCTGTGTGTCGCCTTAGACATGCTCGATTT
>NZ_JAVDWS010000023.1:0-74351 GCF_031457395.1 Algoriphagus sp. 4150 | reverse complement strand
TAACCCTGAACAACCAAGAAAGAGAATAGTAAAACAATCACTTAACTTAACTGTCCGGAAGACAAGAATGTGACAACCAAAATCAGGTAAGGTCATGGCCACTTCGGTCACCCGTCTTCGGTCTTCCGTCCAATAAAGCAAAGAAAATACGGCTACCGGCATCATTGCGGATAATCATGTTTTTTATACAGCTACAGCAAGTTCCTGAGCTGACGGTACTTCTTTTTTATCCTTCAGACCCACTTTCCACATGCCGTGCACATCGATGGCAAACGTCCCAAAATCTTCAATGACTTTGCCCCTGATTTTATAAAACCCCTTGCCTTGAAAAGGAAACCGTTTCAGGGAATTAGGGAAATGAACAGTGTCCAGCCAGTCACCCTTGGCATCGAGAAAGGTTCCAAAGGCCATGTGGTTCTGATTGACCGTACGCACGTCTTTGGTGGTGACAAGCTGACCGAGCATTTCCACATTCTTGCCCAGTAAGTCGGGAAGCTGATGTGCCAGAGCCATTCCCTTGCCATCATGGGCACAGAGTCTAAACATATCCGTGAGCGCAAAGCCGAGTACATTGATCTCATCCAGTGCGTCTTCCAGCGGATAATCAGGAAAATCAGGAAGCGTAAAATCCATGGGTGGTTCTTTGAATAGCGCAGGGGAATCAGGAATGGCGGTCAAGTGCTTTTGGGCGAAGTTGGCTTTCCAAAGCAGTGTTTTCTTACCCAAGCCCGTAAAGCCAAAGGCTCCCACGCTGATTAGGATGTTCAGCTGCTCCGGTCCTGCGTGGGTGCGCTCAATGAAGTCCTCCAGGTTTAGGTAATTTCCGTTTCTTTCCCTTTCCTCCAGAATCAGGTCACAGAGTTTCTTTTCCAGCTGCTGTACATGGATCATCCCTACGAAAATCTCTTCCCCCCTGATGTTGGTCAGGTATTCACTGCGGTTTACGCAGGGCGGATTTATCTTCGCACCAGTGCGCTTCAGCTCATGGAAATAGAATTCCGTGGCATAAAAACCCCCGAAATTATTGATCACGGCCACCATAAATTCCATGGGGAAATAGGTCTTCAGGTAAAGGCTTTGATAGCTTTCCACCGCAAAAGATGCCGAATGTGCCTTGGAAAATGAATAGCCACCGAAGGATTCCATCTGCCGCCATACTTCCGCACTGACCGTTTCTTCATGGCCCAATTCTTTGCAGTTTTTGAAGAAATTTTCCCTGATCTCAATAAAACGATTGTGTGATCTATACTTACCCGACATCGCCCGGCGCAGGATATCCGCTTCGCCCATGTCCAACCCGGCGAAGTGATGGGCGACTTTGATCACGTCTTCCTGATAGACCATCACACCGAAAGTTTCCTCTAGCAGTTCTTTCATTTTGGGGTGGAGGTACACGATCTTCTCAGGGTCATGAAAACGCTCAATGTACTGCTTCATCATGCCTGACTGTGCCACGCCCGGACGGATGATGGAGCTTGCTGCCACCAGCGTGAGGTAATCGTCACATTTCAGTTTGGTGAGCAGCTGCCGCATCGCCGGGCTTTCGATGTAAAAGCAACCGATGGTATCAGCGGTTCGGATTTGCTCCGCCACCTTTGGATCGCTCATAAATTTTTCCACCTGATGAATATCAATGTCGATCCCACGGTTTTGCTTCACCAGTGCAATGGTATCCTTGATGTGGCCGAGACCACGTTGACTGAGGATGTCGAGCTTGAAGAGCCCGATTTTCTCTGCCAAAAACATGTCTATTTGAGCGGTGCAAAAGCCTTTTGGAGGCAATTCATTCACCGTGTACTGATAGATAGGCTTTTCAGAAATCAGCATACCACCCGGATGAATGGAAAGATGATTGGGGAAATTCTCCAGTAATCCACCGTATTTCAAAATGGTACGTTGGATTTTATCCTCATTCATCGGCTGATCCTTGCCTCTCACGAGTTGGTCGATTTCTTCTTTTGGCAGCCCAAAAACCTTTCCCAACTCACGGATCACAGCTCTCCGCTGGAAGGTACTGTACATGCCCAGCAGTGAAACATGCTCTTTGCCGTAGCGCTTGAAAATGTAGTCGATCACCTCGTCCCGGTCTTTCCAGGAGAAATCAATATCAAAATCCGGAGGGGAAGTCCGGTGGGGATTGAGAAAGCGTTCAAAATACAAGTTGAGTTTGATGGGATCCACATCAGTGATTTTTAGGCAATAAGCCACAATAGAATTGGCACCACTTCCCCTGCCGACGTAGTAGAAGCCACGGTTCTGCGCATAGCGGATCACGTCCCAAACGATAAGGAAGTACGCATTGAAATTCAGGTCATTGATGATTTGTAGCTCCTTGATCAGACGGGCTTTGGCTACGGGATCGGTACCGTACCGATAATGGAAACCTTCCATGGCAAGTTTTGCCAGTAAAATCCGATCATCCTCCGCGCTGACATTGTAGTGCTTTTTGTTTTTGTCGGTGAGGAGTTCGGTCTTGAGTTCACAGGCATCGATCAGCTGTAGCGTGTTGCTGATCATTCCGGGAAAATTCCGAAAAGAACTCATCAGGGTAGCTTCCGAAACGAACATTTCATCCGGGGAAGCAAAGTCTTTTTCTCCCAGTTTACTGATCAGTGTATTTTTGGCTATGGCACGGAGCAGGCGATGTACGTTGAAGAAGGTTTTGTCCTGGAAAGTCACGGGATGTCTGATGATCCATTTTTTCGGGGCAGCTTCTACTTCCTGCTTTTTCACGCGATTCAGCTCGTTTGCCAGTACTCCAATAAATTCATGTTCTTTTAGGCTTTGCGCAGCAAAACTCCCAAAGGGATAGATAACCAACACCTCGGAAAAGCAATCCGGACGCTCGGGGAAAGTCAATTCTTGCTGCAAATGTTGAGACAGAAATCGGTTGATTTCGAGTAGGCCGGTATCATTTTTAGCCAATAGGATATAGCAGAACCTATTTTCGTTTCGAATCTCGGCTCCGACAATGGGCTTGATTTTCTTTTCTCTGCAGAAGTCCACGAAATCCCACGTATCGGCAGTACTGTTGATATTGGTGAGCCCAAGAGAAGCTAGGCCAAGCTCTGCGGCTTCCTTTGCGAGGTCTTGGGTGCTGAATGTACCGTAGCGGTAGCTGAACCAGGTTTTACAATTGATAAACATTCTATGCGGGCGTTAGGGTGATGGCTCGGGTGAGGCTTTTTTCGCCGTAGCGGTTTTTGATCCAGTCGATGGCTTGGTATAGACTCACGCCTTCTTCGGTATCCTGGAATAGATCGATCTGCTGATGTCCCTGCACGAGATGACTGACCTTCACGCCGATCAAACGTACGAGCATTCTTTTTTCATAGAGCTTCGCAAAGAGTTCCTTGGCCCGCTGGAGCAATACCTCATCCGAACTGGTGTAGGAGATGACGCACTGACGGCTAACCGTGTCGAAATTGGCATAGCGTAGCTTTACCGTGATGCAGCCACAGAGTTTGTGCTTTTGGCGAAGTTCAAAACCGACTTTCTCTGTCATTCGTACCAATTGGCTGTGGAGAAAAGCCATGTCGATGGTGTCTGATTCAAAGGTGTTTTCAGTCCCTATGCTCTTTTGCTCGGTGTAGGGGATGACCGGGGATTCATCGATGCCGTTGGCTTTACGTGAGAGATCGATGCCTGATTTTCCCAAGAGGTTTTGCATCATCCGGGGAGGAATCTCGCTGAGCAGCCTGATATTTTCCACTCCCATTCGCTCCAGCAATGCGGAGGTTTTTTCGCCCACGCCGGGCATTCTTCGGATGGAGAGTGGGGCGAGGTAGGGTTTTTCTAAGCCAAATGGAATAGTCGTCTGTCCGTCGGGTTTGGCGTCATGGGTGGCGACTTTGGATACCAGTTTGTTTGCTGCTAGCGCACAGGAGATAGGCAGACCCGATTGCTTATAGAGTCTCTCCCGTAATTCTTTGGTGAATTTTTCACAGCCAAAAAACCGGTCCATCCCCGTCATATCGATGTAAAACTCATCAATGGAAGCTTTCTCCATCACCGGCACCTGCTCTTGGATCATTTGGGTGATCAGGCGTGAATGCTGACTGTAGCTGTCATGGTCACCTTTGATGTAAAATGCCGAAGGGCAGAGTCTTCGTGCCAACTTCATGGGCATGGCGGAGTGCACACCGAATATCCGGGCCTCGTAACTGCACGAAGCCACGACCCCCCGGTCGGAGCTGCCACCGATGATGACCGGCTTATTTTTGAGGGCACTGTTTTTCAACCGCTCCACAGACACAAAAAACGTGTCCAGATCCAAATGCACGATATGCCTTTCCATTTCTCAGATTACTTGCTATATTTGATAGTATTAGTATCATTTTATTGTCATTAATTGTATCGAATAAAAATGGAAAGTCAAAGCTTTTTCTGGGCATCCAATCTGAAATTTCTCAGAAAGCGACGCAAATTGAGTCAGGACATGCTGGCCGAAAATCTTGGGATGACCCGGGCCAAGCTGAATGCACATGAAAATGGGCATAGCAAGTCACCGGCGATTGAGGATTTGCTGCTTTGTGCGGATTACTTCAGGATGAGTGTGGATACACTGCTTCGGGTGGATCTGTCCAAGCTCAGCGAACTGAAAATCCGTGATCTGGAAGCCGGAAATGATGTGTTTCTGAGCGGTTCGAAAGTCAGGATTCTGGCCACCACAGTGAGTTCAAGTAATGAGGATAATATCGAACTTGTACCGATCAAAGCGAAAGCAGGTTATCTGAGTGGATTTGGGGATCCGGAGTATTTGAGTACCCTGCCTGTTTTCAATCTGCCAAATCTGCCAAAAGACAAAAAATACCGCATGTTTCAGACTGAAGGAGACAGTATGTTGCCGATTGCAGATGGGGCTTATGTGATTGGCTCGTATCTATCCGAGTGGAGACTTGCCAAAGAAACTCCCTGCGTGGTGGTGACGGCAAGCGAAGGGATCAGTTTTAAGATGCTGAGTTTTCAGTCCGGGGGAAGAAACTTTTTGCTGCGCTCGCTAAATCCTGTCTACACACCCTACACAGTTCCTGCGGAAGAGGTTCGGGAGATCTGGAAATTTGAATATTACATGAGTGATGAGTTTCCACAGGAACCCCTGACGCTACAGCAAGTGGGAATTGAAATCTCGGAGATTAACAGGAAGTTGGAATTGCTACGGACTAATCTTTGAGGTGTCACCCGAAGGGTCTCCTCGAAGGTTTTGTATGGTTTCTTTCTCGCGGCGGCGCAAGGGCGCGGCGAAGGTTTTTGGGGGAAAATATCCCGCGAAGGCGCAATTGTATTGATGGCGGTGAGGAAGCTCTTGTTCGCACGTCATTGCGATGAGCGAGGTACGAGCGAGGAAGCAATCTCACTTCTTAGGAGGTTGAATTGAAGGAGGTCCAGATTATAAGCACCGGAGGACTTATTTTTAACAGTGACTTTATTTTTTCACGAGGGGGTCTCCTCGAAGGTTTTGTATGGTTTCTTTCTCGCGGCGGCACAACGGCGCGGCGAAGGTTTTGGGAAAAAAAACATCCCGCGAAGGCGCAAGGGAGCAATTATATTGATGGCGGTAGGGAAGCTCTTATTCGCACCTCATTGCGATGAGTGAGGTACGGGAGAGGAAGCATCTCACTTCTTAGGAGGTTGAATGAAGGAGGTCCAGATTATGAGTATCAGAGAACTTATTTTTTAACAGTGACTTTATTTTTTCACGACGGGGTCTCCTCGAAGGTTTTGTATGATTTCTTTCTCACGGCGGCGCAACGGCGCAGCGAAGGTTTTTGGGGGAAAATATCCCGCGGCGCAAGGGCGCAATTGTATTGATGGCGGTAGGGAAGCCGGTTTTTAGTAGGGAAGCTCTTTAGTGAGGGATGAGTGAGGTACAAGTAATAAAAATCATATAAGGCAGTTCTGTTTTTAACCGCAGTGAACGGGGAGGTTTTCGCAGAGTGCGCAGTTTGTAGGTGTCCTGCTTCTCCAGAAGCTGAATCTACTATACTTTCATGCCCTTGTGGAGGAAGTTGGTCTTAGTCAATGTTTCGGTATTGCAGTCGGGAGACTGCAATGTATTGGGTTCAAGTCATGAGAAACAAGTTTGGATGTCGCAACGCGAAGACAATATTTTTTGACTTATCCTGAGGGATAATTCCTCTTAAAATTTCCCTAGTTTTGGCAGGCTGACCAGAACTAAAGTACCATACGTTCGGGTTAAACTTGTGGATGTTCGGTTCTGTAAGGTTTGTTCGCTTGAATCAGTCGTTACTATATCACCAATATCACCCCTAGTATTTAATTTTTACTTTGCTGTTTTGACTAAATCATTTTCTGCCCAATCGCTCCTTATCACAGGGATTCTCTTGGTTTCGATCAATTTGCGCACTTCGATAGCGTCGGTTGGGCCATTGATTCCGTTTATCCGTGAGGATTTGGGTTTGTCCAATGGCCTGGCGGGATTTCTCACCACGCTTCCTTTGCTGACATTTGCTACCTTTTCGCTTTTTGCTCCCGGGATAGGAAAGCGCTTGGGAATGGGAAGGGCAGTGTTCTTAGCTATTGGTATTTTGACTTTAGGAGTTGTTGTTAGGGTTTTGGATGGGGTGGTTCTACTGTTCTTGGGTACAGCACTCACAGGTATAGGCATCGTGATTGCCAATGTTTTGCTGATTCCGCTTATTAAGGTGAGGCTGCCTGAGAAACTTGGGATAATGACTGCACTGCTGGCTACGATGATGTCGCTTTTTGCGGCCATAGCCATAGCGGTAAGCGTACCGTTGGCAGTTGATTTGAACCTAGGATGGAGAGGATCACTGGCCTTCTGGGCTATTTTTATGGTTATAGCTTTAATCATCTGGATCCCTCAGCTCCAACGCCCAAAAGCGAGTCTGCACCAAGTGACTGAACCTGCCAAAAACGTTTGGAAATCCAAGCTTGCCTGGCATGTGACGATCTTTATGGGTGCCCAGTCTATTATGTACTTTACTGTGATTACCTGGCTGCCCGATATGCTGATTTCCAGAGGCTGGACGCCTTCCCAAGCAGGCATAGTTGCTTCTCTTATGCAAATGGTTTCCTTGATAGGCTCTTATTTTGCGCCGAATCTATTGATTAAGCTCAGGGAGCAAACCGGGGTGGTGAAGGCGGTCGGTGCCGGATATTTGATTGGATACCTTGCACTTTTTATAGAAAATGAATTGCTTACTTATGCGGCCTTAGCGATAATAGGTTTGTGTATGGGGGCAAGTTTGAGTATCGCTTATACGTTGATTTCTCTAAGAACAGCAGAAGACCAGACTACTGCCAAACTCTCAGCTATGGTTCAGTCTTCCGGCTATTATCTTGCAGCTTTGGGACCTTTGCTCTTTGGGGTTTCTCTTGATTTATTTAATAACTGGAATGCTCTTATTTACTTTTTACTGGTTTTCGCAGCGATCTTCACTTATTTCGGTATGTCAGCAGGAAGAGATCGTAAAATCTAATTCCAACTATTGTTTCGCTCTCATGGGAATCAGGTGTAATTTTGTGGCTTCAATCTGAATCCCGTTCTCATGCAAGAATTCCTTCATACACTAGGCGTTTCTGAACAATTATTCAATTACCTGATCATGCCCCTGCTCATTTTCTGTGCGAGAGTAGGCGATGTGTCGATCAATACCCTGAGAATCATGTTTATGATGAATGGGAAAAAGAATGTTGCGCCGTTTTTAGGTTTTTTTGAAGCATTGATTTGGCTGCTCGCCATTGGTCAGATTTTTCAAAATATCGATAATCCCCTTTCTTACGTGGCCTATGCCGGCGGATTTGGTACCGGGACTTATGTGGGGATGTATTTTGAGGAGAAATTGGCGCTGGGAAGAGTGCTTGTGCGAGTGATTACACCCAAACCCCTTCCTGAATTGATTGAGTACATGAAGACCCGTGATTTCCGTTTTACCAACGTAGGCGGAGAGGGAAGATTTGGCAAAGTAAATCTGCTTTTTACCGTGATGAAGAGGGAAAGCCTCACTGAGTTTGTCGCTACAGTCAAAAGTATAGATGAGAAAGCATTCTATACGATTGAGAGTGTGAAGCGGGTGTCTGAGGATGATTTAAACTTGATGGATGATAAGCCAAGGTTCAACATGAGCTTCTTTAGTAAAGCCCGCACCTAATGGCCAATTCCTGGTTCCAGTTTCAGCGGTTTCGGATCAATCAGGATAATTGTGCGATGAAAATCAGCACGGATGCTGTCGTGCTGGGAGCGTTGGCGGACGCTGCTTCACCACGAGAGATTTTAGATGTAGGCACGGGAACAGGGGTGATTGCGTTAATGCTTGCCCAGCGGTTTCCCACAGCAAAAATTCAGGCAGTGGAGATAGATCCGTTGGCTGCTTCCCAAGCTTTGGATAATTTTCGGGCAAATGCATTTTCGGAGCGTATGCAGCTTTGGAAGGGTAGATTTCAGGACTTTCAAACCCAAGAGAAATATGATCTGATCGTGAGTAACCCCCCTTATTTCCCGGGTCATCTGAAATCACCTGATGTGCAGCGCAACATGGCTTTGCATACAGACGAGCTTTCCTTTCAGGATTTATTGGGGAAAGTGCTTCAGCTTCTTCAGGGGGATGGACAGTTTTGGCTTATACTTCCTCCGAGGCAAATGCAGGATTTTCAGGAAGAAGCAGAGAAACATGGATTATTCCCTGAAGCTAAATTCACACTCCAGGACAAGCCAGGGAAACGGATTTTGCGGGAAATCTGCTCTTTTTCCCGAAAGCAAACCGAAGTTAAAGCCACCGAGATTTTCATCAAAAATGAAGATGGAACTCCTCATAAGAGCTATGTGGTATTAGTTCGTGGGTTTTTGTTGAATTTTTAAATCTAGGGTATAAATAATATCTTTTTTTACATAAATTTTGATTTTTATTCAAAACTAGGTTATAAAAAGTATGGTTTTTATTTATTTTTCAGTGTAATGATGGTATTTTGGTTGTGTATGAATGATATTTTTATATTTTTGATCAGATATACTTTCAATAATCAAATTCATGCGAAAATCTCTGTCTCTGAGTGTTTTAGTAATGATTTTTTTGGGGTGGGGCTGTACAGAAGACGAAGGTAGAACCATCTTTCTCCCCACTGAAGAGGTTTTGTATATCAACGGGAAGATACTTAATCTTTTAGAGGGCCAAATAGCAGATCAGTATATTTGCGTTAGTAATCGGGGATTTTGGAAGACAACTTTTACAGGTTTCCGGAAATTTGGTGATTTGCCATTTGACATCAGAGAGTCTGCGGTTTTCGAATTGAATGCAGAAGGAAGCTATCCTATGGAGTTTTACAAATTAGATCCAGATAGAATCTAGTCCTGCGTATATGAAAAAATATATACTCTTGTTTTTTCTGATCGTTTCCCATTTTGGTTTTTCGCAGACTACTTCTGTGAAAAGAGAGGTGGTAGGAAATGATATCGGACAGCTCAAAGGAATCAAAATTTCGGGAAAAATCATCGATGAAATTACCGGAGAAGCACTGGTCGGAGTGATGGTGACAGTGCCGGAGATCAGTGTAAATAGTATAACAAACAAAAGTGGGGCTTTTGAGTTGATTCTGGATCGAGCTGAATACAACCTTCAATTTCGCTATGTAGGTTATGAGACGGTGGATTATCCTATTGTAGCGGTAGGTGAGGGAAGGGTCTCAATCAAAATGATCCGGAAAGATTTTCAGCTGGATGACGTGGTGATTTTTGGAAGAAACCCGGAGAAAAATATCCGTGCCACAGATATGGGGACTATTACCCTGAATATGAATGCCATCAAAGAACTTCCTCCATTTCTGGGGGAGGTAGATATTATCCGTTCTATGGCGGCTTTGCCCGGCGTAAGTCAGGTGGGCGAGGCCTCGGCAGGGTTGAACGTGCGTGGAGGTGGGGCAGATCAGAATTTGATACTGTTTGCAGGTGCCCCGATTTATAATTCCTCACACCTTTTTGGTTTGTACACTTCCTTTAATGCGGATCTTGTAAATGATGTCACTCTTTATAAATCTGTGATCCCATCGCGTTATGGAGGAAGAGGCTCGTCTATTTTGGATATCACCCCAAAGTCTGGGAGTGTTGCCAAGTGGGGAGCTGGTCTGATGGTCAGTAATGTGTCAGGTAAAGTATCGTTCCATGGACCCTTAATCAAGGACAAAGTATCTGTGCTTGGAGGGATTAGAGGATCGTATATTAATTGGTTTTTGAACTCGCTAAGCAATCCTGATCTAAAAAACTCAAGAGCTAATTTTTATGATGGAAATCTGATTATTTCAGCACCGATTTCAGATAAAAATGAATTCAGCTACAGCTTTTATCGAAGTTATGATGACTTTGCTTTAGCCTCAGACACGACAATCTCTTGGGCCAACACCAGTCATTCCTTACAATGGAAAAGTGTTTTGTCACAGAGCCTTAGCCTTGAAGTATTGGGGTACCATACCCAATATGACTACAGTATTTTCAACCGCTCAGGGATCAATGATTTTTACCTAAACTCCGGAATCCAAGACTATGGTGCAAAACTCTTTATGAGCTATTCATTATCTGAATCCAATAAAATCGGCTTTGGAGCTGACTACAAGCAATTGAAAATCCAGCCTGGGGAATTAATTCCAAATGGACTTGATGAGGGGATTTTGCCGCAGAAAGTCCAGGATGAATTTGGC
The DNA here is from genome assembly GCF_031457395.1 of Algoriphagus sp. 4150. NCBI lineage: Bacteria > Pseudomonadati > Bacteroidota > Cytophagia > Cytophagales > Cyclobacteriaceae > Algoriphagus > Algoriphagus sp. 4150. The sequence continues at coordinate 63,680 of NZ_JAVDWS010000023.1, read as the reverse complement.
AGGGAGTCAGCCATTCATTTCCAGCATGAATTTGAGATTGGAGAAAAATTGGGAGTATCCTATGGGATACGCTATGATCTGTATCAATACTTGGGGCTAAGAACGGTAAGAGAGTATGCGGAAGATCAGCCTATTTCGGATGAAACCGTTACCGGAGAGACTACCTACGGAGCAGGTGAAAAGATTAGGGGCTACGATGGCATAGGCCCCAGAGGGTTGTTGCGTTATTCTTTTTCAAAAAGCAGTTCCATCAAAGCCGGATACAATAAAATGTATCAGTTTATCCATTTGATTTCCAATACAGCAACTATTGCTCCGACGGATGTTTGGAAGCTGAGTGATACGTTCATGAAGCCACAGGTAGTGGATCAATATTCTCTGGGCTTTTACAATAATTTCAAGGGAAATATTTTCGAAACCTCCATCGAAGTCTATTATAAAGACATTCAGAATGTGATGGACTATAAGGATGGTGCAAATCTGATCTTGCAAAATAATCCCGAGACAGAGCTGGTGCCTGCAAAAGGGAAAGCTTATGGGATCGAATTGTATGTAAAAAAGAATCTAGGCCGATTGACGGGGTGGGTATCCTATACTTACTCCAGAAGTTTGAGACGAGTGCTCACACGTTACGAGGAGGAGAAAATCAATGACGGCGAATGGTATGCTTCCAATTACGACAAGCCTTATGATGTCACGGTTATTGGGAATTATAAGCTAAGTGCCAATACTTCTGTTTCAGGTACTTTTGGTTATAGTACCGGTAGGCCAATTACTTACCCGGAAGCAAAGTTTTCCTATTCAGGCAATTCATTGGCTTATTTCAATCGAAGAAATGAGCGGCGTCTTCCGGACTTCCACCGCCTTGATTTGGCCATTAACTTCAAGCTTGTTGGTGAAGGGAAGTTCTTTGACGGAGATTGGACATTTTCTGTGATGAATGTTTATGCCAGGAAAAATCCTTTCTCACTTTTCTTCGTGGACAAATTGGGTGCCCCTCCCCAGGCTATGAAACTTGCCATTTTAGGTGTCCCACTTCCCAGTATCAGTTACTCGATTAAGTTTTGACCAATGTATAAAAAGCTCATTTATATTGTCTTACTAGCGACAGCTTCTTGTATCGATCCTTACGAGACAAGAGTGGACAAAGGCCTTCAGCTTTTGACAGTGGAGGGGACAATTACCAGCAAGGTAGGGACGCATACCGTCCGGTTGACGAGAAGTGATACCTATGGGAGTATATTCGAAGGGGTAGTAGAGCCGGTCACGGGGGCCACGGTGATTGTGAAGGATGATTTGGGGAACGTAACTTTGCTCGGGGAGAATGTGGGAAGCCGGGGCAATTACTATACGCCGGCGGATTTTGCGGCTATAGTGGGAAGGTCTTATACATTACAGATTCAATTGGTCGACGGCAAGGTATATACTTCACTTCCTGAGCAGGTGAAAGATGTTCCGCCTATCGGGAACCTTACTTATCAAAGCGAACGAATTCCTGTGGAAGGAGAAATAAATGATGCTTCCGGGGTGGGTTTTATAGTGGAAGTAGATGATCCTGAAGAAGAAAGCAACTTCTATTACTGGAGAAACAGCAGGGCAACTTACGTGCTGGAAACCAGGCCGGAGCTATACATTGACCCGGTGACTAAGGCACCTGCTCCAAAAGGCTGTTGCCCTGTCTGCTACAAATCGGAAACTACAGGCAATAATTCATTTTTTATTGCAAGTGATGAAAATTTCAATGGCTTGAGGACAAGGATAAAAGCAGGATTTGTTCTGGATGATGGATTACGGTTTGTCAATACATTTCGTGTGGATTTAAGACAACTTAGCATTACTGCTGAGGCGTTCCGTTTTCTTCGCTTGGTAAAGCAGCAATCCGAGACCAGAGGTTCTGTCTTTGATCCGCCTCCGGCCAGTATTCGAGGGAATATGATTAGTCTGGATGATCCTGACGAGGTGGTTCTGGGTTATTTTATTGCTGCAGGGGAGACTTCCCGGCGTGTGTATATCAAGGGTACGGAACTTGATTTTAGACAGAATGTAGGGGTTGTTCCGGATGATTGCAGAGAGGTGGATGATTCAGTAGTTAATCCTCCTGCGGATTGGAATCCAGGGGAGTAGTGGAAGGGTGAAATAAGCTGGCTTGGATGGCATTGTTTCAAAAACTTAGGCGGAATCATATAGCTTTTCTTGCTCTTGAAAGCTGATTCCATAGTCTTCCAGCGCAGCCAAAACCGGATTGTAAATCTCCGGAAGCACGGGGACGTGGAGACCTTTCAGTTTAATCTTTCCATCCAGAAATAGGTCAACAGCAATTGCCAGCGGAAGCCCCACTGTCTTTGCCATGGCTGTATAGGTGTCATCTTCGCCAAAGCACACCAAACTAGATCTGATTTCCCTGATGCCTTCTGCGGTTTTGACTTGGAAGAGGTGCTGCATTACGATCATATCTTTGTCTTCTGGGTAAAGCTTCCAGTTCTTTTCAAGAATAGCTTGAAGAATTACCGCAGGTGAGCCATCTGTTCTAGGGAGCAAGTCATTCCCAAATAATCCCAGCCACTGGATTTTCTCCCAAGTCGGGAAATCAAAATCAGGGATCAGATTTCCGAGTTTTTCTTCTACAGAAAGCTGAGGATCGTAAGGCAAGAATGCGTTTAAAAATTGTCTTAATGTTGTTCCTTCGGGCAGATTCATCTGAAAACTATCGTCGCACATCCCCAACTGCACAAAGACGTTCCAAGCTTTGCAGAAGCCGGACCTTCTTAGCGTGCCGCGGAGAATGGTGCCGATATTCTTCAGTCCATACACCCGTCTGTAGCTGAGCGAATCCCGATTGGGATAGCCGTCAAAATCTCCCAGTCCGGGAAATTGAATAGTTTCTAGCCGGTTGAAAAGCTGATGATAAGGGACAAATTTCAAATCGCCATTTTCTATGTAGCGGGAAGTTCCCTGACCTGCGAGCACCACGTTCCTTGGATTCCAAGTGAACTTGTATTTCCAGGGATTATCCTCTGACTCAGGTGCCAGAAGTCCGCCGCAGTAGGATTTGAAAGAGAGGATTTCCTCGCCCTTTGATTTTGCGGAATGGATGATCTGCATGGCAGACATGTGGTCTATTCCCGGATCCAAGCCGCATTCATTCAGGAAAAACAAGCCTTTTGCTTCGATTTCCGACTTCATTTCACGCATTTCTTCAGATTCGTAAGAAGCCGAGAAAAAATGGATTCCAAAATGCAGACAATCCTTTGCCACCAACGGATGCATAAAAGCAGGCAGCATAGAAATCACCACATCGGCCTCTCTGATAAGTGCCTGTCGGGATTCCCTGTCCTCAATGTCAAGTTGGCGTGCTTGGGTATTTGGCTGATTTTTAAGTTTTTTGGTTGCGGAATCCGGATTAATATCCGCCAAGATTAATTGTCGGTCTTTAGTTTGGCAGCTTTTTGCCAGAAAATCGATCAGAAAAATAGCGGATTTTCCACCGCCTAAAATCAGGATTGTATGCATGTGCTATAGAATTACCGAGGCTAAAATGGAAAATATATTTTAGGGTAAAAAATGCAACAAGAATATAAAAAGGAACAAATTCCTACCTTAATCGTTAGGAAAACTCCAATTTATAGAAAGATGAGTAAGAAAATAAAAATAGAAGCTGAGTTTGAAGAACTGGCATGGGAGGAATTGACTGTAGAAAATCAGCAACTGATGATGCGGGCGAGAAAAGTGTCTGAAAAAGCCTATGCGCCTTATTCTGACTTTCATGTGGGAGCAGCTGTCCGGCTAGAATCCGGTGAAATTCTACAATCCAGTAATCAGGAAAATGTAAGTTTCCCGGTGGGAGTTTGCGCTGAGCGGCTGGTACTTGGCTATGCGGGAGCAAACTTTCCGGATCTTGCAGTGAAGGAAATCGCAATAGTGGCGCGTAGAAAAGGAGATGAGATCTGGGCGGGAGTTTCCCCTTGCGGACTTTGTCGGCAGACGATCAATGAAGTAGAAATGAGATTTAATCAGCCAATCATCATCCTTATTCAAAATCCCGATGGCTCCGTACTCCGATTTCAGGGGATTCAGACGCTTTTACCTTTCAAATTTGACGATCTGAACGCATAGAGTTTTGAAGAAAAGTATCAGTTTTCAGTATCAGGCGCACTATTCAGTTTCACATGAGCCTACTTTCCAAGAGAAGGAGATCTGGCTGGTGTTGCATGGATACGGGCAATTGGCCGAGTTTTTCATCAGAAAGTTTCAGGATTTTGATTCCTCTGATCGGCTCTTTGTAGCTCCTGAAGGGACGAATTACGGTTATCTCAATGGTTTTTCGGGGAGAGTGGGGGCGAACTGGATGACAAAGTATGAACGGGAAGTAGCCATCCAAAACAATCATACTTACCTGGATCTTTTGATGGACAATCTACTTTCGCAGTATAGGGAAATGCCGACAGTCAATGTGCTGGGATTCTCACAGGGAGCGGCTACTGCCACACGTTGGGCAAGTAGATGGACAGGTGAAGTGAGTCGGCTGGTGCTTTGGGCAGGAGGTTTTGCCCAAGACATGGTTTTGGACGATGTGCGGGAGAAATTTTCACAAACCGAAATTACATTGGCCATAGGAGATCGGGACGAATTTGTCACGCCGGAAAGCCTTGAAATACAGAGAGAATTGATCAGGAACTTGGGTAAAACGGTGAAAAAGATGACTTTTTCGGGAGGACACGAAATTGATGTAGGATTGCTTTCAAAAATTCTTGATTCAAGTGGGTAAATCCAACTATATTGGCACTTTAATCGCTTAATTAACAATAGAGTTTGATCAGAATTCGACATTCACTATTTTTCTGAAAATTTTGTAAACCATCAATGCTTTCCCTTACCGAAAAGGAGATAGACCTTATCTCAACACAATTACTCAAAGGAATGATCTGTTTCTATCAGATCGATAAGAAAAGAATTCATCAGATGCCGGATGATGAGGATTATTATAATTATGATCTGACTGAGGCAGAAGAAGATGTACTGGATGAAATTGAAGAAAACCCGGACAATTATGCCGAGTTTACCCAGATGGAACCGGCCCAAGAGCATCAGATGATGCAGGACTTTATAGATCGGCGGGTCAAAGAAAGAAATCTTGCGGAAGATTTGGTTAGTTCCCTGACCAAACCGAAAGCAAATACGGCATTTAAGTTTTTGATCGAGGATTCTAAGTACAAAACCGAATGGGCTGAGTTCCGTAAGGAAAAATACTATGACTGGATCAAGGAGCAGATTGACAGCTTCAACTACACCGAAGATTAATGGATAGCCGGCCGATTTGGTCGGCTATTTTTTTGGTTTAACCGCAGTGAACGCAAAGGTTTACGCAGAGGGTGCGGGTGTGATGTCAGGCTGAGTGCCCGCCGGTGGGCAGGAAGGCAAAGCCATCCGGAGAGCCTACTTAACCGCAGAGTCCACAGTTTTCTTGCTTCTCCAGAAGCTGGATTTGTTGAAATTCAGGGTGGTCTTGACTATCTTATGTCCAAGCCTTATTCACTTTATTGCCGCGTAGAAGTTTTTGCCTTATTGAATAAGAAGATTTCATCATTTTTTTATATTTTGATAGCATGCAAGAGACAGCCAATTACATGATCAGAAATACACTTAAACCCGGTGATCTTGGGCAGGTGGCTGCCTTGCACGGTAAAGTCTATTCCGAAGAGCATGACTTTGGATTGGGCTTTGAGGCCTATGTCATGGAAAGCTTGCTGGAATTCTATCGTGCATACCATCCACAGAAAGACCGTGTGTGGGTGGTGGAGAGTGAAGGGAAAATGATCGGTTTTGTATTGCTCATGCATCGTCCTGCAAACCGCGCCCAGTTGCGGTATTTTATTTTGGCAAAGGAATTTCGTGGACTGGGAATAGGAAGCAGACTGATGAAAGAGTGGATGGAGTTCTACAGGGAAGCTAACTACGAAGCTGCTTATTTGTATACCACATCAGGACTGGATGCCGCGGTCAGTTTGTATGAAAGGATGGGCTTTCGTAAGATCAGCGAAATGAAATCACGAAATTTTGGAGTGCCGTTATTGGAGCAGTATTATGAGTTAATCACCTTTTCGGAAAAATGAAATTTGTAAGTGGTAAGAACGTATCCTACCACTTAAACTACTTATTTAATACCTTTAATCACCTGTAGCGTTTCGGCAATTTTATTCTCCAGCAAATCAAATTGCTGATTTTTGATCCAGTCTTTCTTGAAAAGCTGTGATCCCATCCCAACGCAATACACGCCTGCATCAAACCATTCCTTCAGGTTCTCTTCGGTAGGTTCTACACCACCTGTAGGCATAATGTGCAGCTCAGGATAGACGGACTTGGCGGCAGCTACAAATGCCGATCCTACTACATTTCCCGGGAATGCTTTCACTAAGGTAGCTCCAAGCTTTTTTGCCTGAAAAATCTCAGACATGGTCGCACAGCCGGGAATCCAAAAGACTTCCTTTGAATTACAAAACACGGCTAGTTCCGGGATCAAAGCCGGAGAAACGATAAAATCAGCCCCGGCATCTATAAAGGCATTTGCGTCTTCAGTGGTGAAGATGGTGCCGATTCCCATAACCATATCGGGGTATTTGCCGGCATAGGAGTAAAGCTCTGTGAAAACATCCAGAGAGTTAGTCGCCCGGTTTGTGAATTCAAAAACCCGAATTCCTGCTCTGTACGAGGCGTCGAGTACGCCTTTTGCCACTTCTATATCTTCATGATTGAATACAGGGATCATTCCTGTCTCGCTCATGGCTTGTAGCATTTCACTTTGTGAAAATTTCATATGTTTATAATAGTTTTTCAATGGTCATATGGAATCTCGCAGGGTTTAACATCATTGCAGTGTGCGCCTCTTGAGTCATGCTCGATTTCATACTTATTTTAGCGTAAAAGTTTACCTACATTTTTTCCTTCCACCAGCTGATTGACCTCATCGAGAGAGACGAAGTTTGCATCTCCCGGAATAGAGTGCTTCAATACCGAGGCGGCAACAGCAAAATCCAATGCATTCTGATCATCTGAATGAAGTAAGCCATAGATCAGCCCTGCCATGAAGGCATCGCCGCCCCCAATTCTATCCACGATATGGGTCATCTCATAGGCCTTGGATTCCAGTAGAAATTCCCCGTTCCAAAGAACTCCGCTTAGGTTGTTTTCAGAAGCACTGATTGAATCACGGTGTGTGGTTGAAACGTATTTTAGGGAAGGACACATGCTTTTTGCTTTTTTGCAGGCTTGCAGGTAGTCAGTCTCTTCGATTCCCATACAGTTTTCGAAGTCCGTCAATCCTGCAATAATCAAGTGGGAAGGTTCTATCAGTTCAGGCATGACATCCATGGGGCCTTTGCCGTATTGCCATAGATTTCTACGGTAATTGATGTCGGCACTTATTTTCACACCAAGTCTAGAAGCTGCGAGTACTGCAGCTTTGCAAAGATCTGCGGCGGATTGGGAAATTGCCGGAGTAATTCCTGTCCAGTGAAACCAGTCCGCGCCTTCAAATATTGTTTCCCAATCAAAATCTTCCACATTGACCTGAGCAAATGCCGAATCAAAGCGATCATAGATGATTTTTGATGAGCGCTGCATAGCGCCGTTTTCCACAAAATACACACCCATTCTTCCTTCATTGTAGCGAATAAACGAAGTGTCTACTCCTGCAAATCCAAGCCTGCTTACCGCAGCTTTCCCGATTTCGTGATCCGGGAATGAAGTCACATGAGCTGCAGACAGCCCCCAGTAGGCCAGGGAAACAGCCACATTTGCTTCTGCTCCTCCGTAATTTACTTCGTAAGATTGTGTGTTTACAAAGCGGTCGTGCCCCGGAGTGGATAGACGGAGCATGATTTCGCCAAGCGTGATTATTCTTTTATTCATCTATAGGCTGTTTTACTATTTTGGATTTATCGAAAAATAGGAACGACAGATTAAATTCCTCTTGATCTTAATGATTAGACAATAATAAACGCCATTTATTGGTTTACCAAGTAAAACCAACTCAATTCTTTGCCAAAAACGGAATAATTACGAGGAAAAATTGAAAGGTATTTAAATACTGTTTTTGATTTCTTTAGGGTTTTACCGTGCCTCTTCGGAATATTTTTCTAATTTTGCCCCAATTTGGACTTAAGCAAAACTTTCCCATCAATCTCCCTCTCTAATGCCTAAAGATAGCAGTATAAAGCACGTTCTCATCATTGGTTCAGGTCCCATCGTCATTGGTCAAGCTTGCGAATTTGATTACGCAGGCTCACAGGCAGCCAGGTCACTTCGCGAAGAAGGGATCACTGTCACGCTGATCAACTCGAATCCGGCGACTATTATGACTGATCCTGTCACGGCCGACAATGTCTATTTGCTTCCTTTGGAAAAAAAATCCATCGTTAAAATCCTTAAAGATCATCCGGACATAGACGCAGTTCTTCCTACCATGGGTGGGCAGACGGCCTTGAATCTGGCCATCGATTGCGAGAAAGGTGGTGTGTGGGCGAAGTATGATGTAAAGATGATCGGTGTGGATATCGATGCGATCGATACAGCTGAAAATCGCGAGAAATTCAAAGCACTGATGGAAAAAATCGGTGTTGGAGTATGTAAAGGTGATACTGCCACCTCTTTCCTTCAGGGGAAAGAAATCGCCCAGGAAATCGGTTTCCCGCTAATCATCAGAGCTTCCTATACCCTAGGTGGCGCCGGTGGGGCATTTGTCGAGAAAGAAGAAGACTTTGAAAAAGCACTTGTTGCAGGCCTTCAAGCCTCTCCTGTACACGAAGTACTGATCGAGCAGAGTATTATGGGCTGGAAAGAGTACGAGCTCGAAGTGATGCGTGACAATATCGGCAATATGATCGTGATTTGTTCTATCGAGAATTTTGATCCTATGGGTGTGCATACCGGTGATTCTATCACGGTAGCACCGGCGATGACCTTGCCGGATACCACGTATCAGCGCATGAGAAACTATGCCATCACGATGATGAACAGCATCGGGAATTTTGCGGGAGGCTGTAACGTGCAGTTTTCTGTAAGCCCGGATAATTCAGAAATCATCGGTATTGAGATCAACCCCCGTGTTTCCCGTTCTTCCGCTTTGGCTTCTAAAGCTACCGGATATCCGATTGCAAAAGTAGCGGCTAAACTAGCTATAGGATATAATCTGGATGAGTTGAAAAACTCAATTACCGGAACAACCTCGGCATTTTTTGAGCCTTCTATAGATTATGTGATCGTGAAGGTGCCCCGTTGGAACTTTGATAAGTTCAAGGGTGCTGACAGAAGACTGGGACTATCGATGAAGTCGGTAGGTGAGGTGATGGGGATTGGACGTAACTTCCAAGAGGCTCTTCAGAAGGCTTGCCAATCTCTGGAAATCAAGCGAAACGGACTTGGAGCTGACGGCAAGGAACTTCGTAATCAAGACGAAATTTTGTACTCTTTAGCCAATCCTAGCTGGAACAGACTTTTCCATATCTACGATGCATTCAAGCTTGGGATTTCTTTCCGTACGATTCAGGATTTGACCAAGGTAGACAAGTGGTTTTTGAAGCAAATCGAGGAATTAATTCATCTGGAAAAGGAAATTGGGAAATATAAACTCAATACCATCCCTCAAGAGCTGATGGATCTGGCAAAGCGTAAAGGCTATGCGGATCGTCAGATTGCGCACTTGCTGGATTGCTTGGAAAGCGAAGTTTTCGACAAGCGATACAAGGAAATGGGCATCAAGCGGGTGTATAAATTAGTTGACACCTGCGCTGCGGAATTTGAGGCGAAGACACCTTATTATTACTCTTCTTTTGGCTCTGAAAATGAGTCTATAAAATCAGACCGTAAAAAAGTAGTAGTGTTGGGTTCCGGTCCAAACCGCGTCGGTCAAGGAATAGAATTCGATTATTCCTGTGTACATGGAGTCTTGGCTGCCAAAGAATGTGGCTACGAGACGATCATGATCAACTGTAATCCCGAGACAGTTTCAACTGACTTTGACATTGCGGATAAACTTTACTTTGAGCCTGTATTCTGGGAGCATATCTATGAGATCATCCTTCACGAGCAGCCTGAGGGCGTGATCGTGCAGCTAGGTGGTCAGACTGCCTTGAAGCTTGCTGAGAAGCTGGAGAAATACGGAATCAAGATTATCGGGACAAGCTTCGAAGCCTTGGATTTGGCAGAAGATAGGGGAAGATTCTCTTCTCTTTTGAAAGATCTGGATGTTCCTTATCCTGAGTTTGGGACTATTCACAATACCGATGAGGCGCTAGAGCTTTGCAAGACGATAGGATTCCCTCTTTTGGTGCGTCCTAGCTACGTACTGGGCGGCCAAGGCATGAAGATCGTGATCAACGAGAAAGAGCTTGAGCAGCATGTAGTCGATGTGCTGAGAGATATCCCAAATAACGAGATTTTGCTGGATCACTTCCTGGAAGGAGCTATAGAAGCGGAAGCTGATGCGATTTGTGATGGAGAGAATGTGTACATCATCGGAATCATGCAGCACATCGAGCCGGCGGGAATTCACTCCGGTGATTCTTATGCAGTGCTTCCTCCCTATAATCTGGGAGATTTGGTGATTCGTCAAATCGAGACTTACACAGAGAAAATTGCTCTTGCACTGAGAACTGTCGGGTTGATCAATATTCAGTTTGCAATCAAAAACAACAAGGTTTACATCATTGAGGCCAATCCTAGAGCTTCCCGTACGGTACCGTTTATTTGCAAGGCATATAGAGAACCTTATGTGAATTACGCCGTAAAGGTGATGTTGGGAGAGAAAAAAGTCACTGACTTTGAATTCAAACCTTATAAGAAAGGTTATGCTATCAAAGAGCCTGTTTTCTCTTTCCATAAATTCCCGAAAGTCAATAAAGAATTGGGTCCTGAAATGAAATCCACCGGTGAAGCGATTTACTTTATCGATGATCTGATGGATGATTATTTCTTGAAAATCTACGCAGAGCGGAATCTGTATTTAAGTAGATAATTTCGAACCAAAAAAAAGAGCCGATGGGCGGATTATTAAAATTTGTAGTTATCCTTTTAGGGATTGGCTGGCTTCTGGGCCAGCTAATCCGTTATTTTCTTAGAAGCAAATTAGCGAAGTTTGCCCAGCAGGTGAATGAAGTGGCCAAAGAGGAGCAACGAGCCCAGCGGCATGCCTCTAGACCCAAGGATGAAGTGGTCGTGGATTATGTGCCTAAGCGGCAGCAGGAGAAGATCCACAAGGATATCAAAGGCGGAGAATACGTCGATTATGAAGAAGTGAAGGAGTAATCCTTCACTTTTTTATTTTTACTTTTACCGCAAAGATCACGGAGTATTACACTGAGAGCGCGGTTGTTAGTTGTTCTGCTTCTCTAGAAGCCGGATTGTCAACGGACTTCGATTGTTGCTGTTCAGGCTTTGTAATCTCGAATCCCTATCGCAGCAAGGTTTTTATTCCAGCTAAGCCAACCTACACCAGAAAACTTTAAAACCATTTTGGGTTTTTGTGCCGATCAAAAAATCTTCTCCGCCGTCTTTTACTCCCAATTTTTTCTTTAATACTTCTGAGCCTGTGGCGAAATTTCGGGTGATTACATTCACTTTTCCTGAAGGAAATAGCTTTTTGATTTCAGCTTTTTTCGGCTGCACTTCCCGGATCACTTTGAATATTCTTGCGGGGATTTCCTCCGGAACTTCAGATGAAGTGTACAAATGGCTATTGGGGTCGAGTTTGGTCAGACCATAACGCTCTCCAAAAATCTTAAATGCTCCGGTTTTTAATATGGCCGAAAATGGCTCAATTAAGTACTTTTCTACTTCTCCGAATGTTGGATTGGTTCTTTCCTCCTCGTTTTGCTCAAATGAAAAACAAGTTTCACTGACGCCCAGATCAATTGCTTCTATTGTCACAGGAGATTCAGAGGAGCTTTTGCGCCAGTGTAAAAGCAACTCTTTTACTTCATTTTTTATAGAAATCACCTGCACCTTCCTGATATCGGGGAGCTCGCTGAGCGCTTGGGAAATATCTAGCATAGGAGATACTTTCAGCAAGATTGAATCAGTCTTGTTTTTCATCATTTCCCATGAGCCGACCACATCAGGCTCGCAGTCCTGCAGTTTGTATAGCTTTTGGTTGCCTTTTCCTCTACGTGCAGGGTCAGCATAGATCAGGTCAAAGTGCTGCTCTGTCTGAGCCAAAAAGGCCAATCCATCACCTGTTGCGATAGTGAATTTAGACGGGGTAAGAATCTCTAAATTATGTGCTACAATCTCCGCCAATTCCTCCTGCTGCTCGCAGTAAATAGCTTTATCATAAGCTTTGCTTAAAAAATAACTATCCACACCAAAGCCTCCGGTGAGATCTATTATCAATTGGCCATTTCTGCCCTTTGCCTTGAATTCAGCGGTGAGCTCTGATGAGCTTTGCTCCAAAGAGATAGAGGCCGGAAAAATCAACTGGGAATTGGAAGACCAAGAGGGAAGTTTCTTCGCTGCTTTTTGTCTGGCAGAAATCTGTTGCACAGCCGCTTTTAAGTCAAAATCGGTTTTGCCCTGATGCCTAAAAAGCAAAAGTGCAGGATCTTCCGTAAGATGATCCTGCACAAATTGTTGGAAGTCTGCCCGATGATACTGGGTCAAATCCATTAAATCAAGCCGTTTGCGAGTGCGTATTCAGCGATTTGTACTGCATTGGTTGCTGCACCTTTTCTAAGGTTGTCAGCTACAATCCACATATTCAGCGTATTCGCCTGAGACTCATCTCTTCTCAAGCGTCCTACAAATACCTCGTCTTTTTTATGTGCGGTGATCGGCATAGGGTAGATGAAGTTTGCCGGGTCGTCCTGGACGATTACGCCAGGAGCTGCCGCTAGCAATTCACGAACCTCTGCCAAATCAAAGTCTTCTTTGAACTCCACATTGACAGCTTCAGAGTGCCCGCCCATAGTTGGGATTCTCACGGTAGTTGCCGTCACTTGGATTGTATTGTCGCTGAAGATTTTCTTTGTCTCGTTGATCATTTTCATTTCCTCCTTGGTGTATCCGTTTGCTTGGAACACATCGATATGGGGAAGTACATTCATGTCAATTTTGTGGGGATAGACCATTTCAGCCTTTTCTCCCGCACGCTCAGCCATCATCTGATCCACTGCTGCTTTGCCCGTGCCTGTCACAGACTGATAGGTGGATACCACGACTCTTTTGATGCCGTAGCGCTGACGCAAAGGCTCCAGAGCCAATACCATCTGGATGGTGGAGCAATTTGGATTTGCGATGATCTTATCTTCCTTGGTAAGTTCTTTTGCATTGATTTCCGGAACGACCAGTTTTTTGGTCGGATCCATTCTCCAAGCGGAAGAATTATCGATGACGATAGTCCCTACTTCAGCAAACTTTGGGGCCCATTCTGTGGAAGTGCTCCCGCCGGCAGAAAATATAGCTACTTCAGGTTTCAATGAAACAGCCTCAGCAAGACCGATAACAGTGTAGGGTTTACCCTTGTATTCGATCTGTTTACCTACAGATCGCTCGCTGGCGACCAATAGAAGTTCGTCAAAAGGGAAATTGTGCTCCGCGAGCACCTCTAGGATTTCTGAGCCTACCAAGCCGGTAGCTCCTACCAGTGCTAATTTCATATGATTATAATTGTTTTTCAATGGCCATATGGAATCTCGCATAACGGATAATCATTCTTCTGTGTGACGTTCTTCGTCATGCTCGATTTCATCTGCTTAAAAGTAGTTGTTGAATATTTTTGAAGCACAAAAGTAAGTGCTATGGATTCATTTTCAGGCCTGTTGTTCAAAAATTTTAATCAAATCCCTACAAAAGTCAACATAATAGATAGTTTTAGATCATTTTGATTAGTATATTTAGTCTAGACTTTTTATCTGACAATGATATGGTTGGGTTATTTTTTATTTGGCACTTGCTCTACTTCTCTGTTTTCGTACAGGACGGCTTAAGTCAAGATCAGGTTAACAATCTGATTCAGAATTTTGAAAGTGAATTTGCTGTCGAGAATTATCCCGACGAATTTTTACCGGACTGGTATGCAAATGAGCTTCGGGGGACTTCCTCCCGTATTTATCAGGCAAATGGGCTGGGTAGGAATGGAAGCAGGGCTTTGGCAGTACAGCCTATTTCTAGCTTTGACGGCGAGATTATAGTTAGGCTTTCACCGCTAGGGCTAAATGGTCCAAAAGTGCGATTCTGGGCAAGGTCAGTCAAAAATGGCTCCGGTAACAGACCTGCAGTGGTTTTTTATAGTTGGGGAAGCTATCTGGATGGAGATTATTCTGAACGCGAAATTTTGGGTGGAGAAGTTGAGTTTGGCAATGAGGACCAGTCATTCAGGCTATTTGAGTTGGTCTTGCCGGATGGCTTTTCCGGGAATCCAGAGGTTTTTCTTCGGCTGGAAGTCCGCTATGGTCCAGGCACGGGAAGCTGTGCAAAATGGCTGATGGATGATTTTAATTTTGGGGAAATTCTGGAGGATAAAACTCCTCCAAAGGTCAAACATATCCGTGGCTATGATGAAAACCAAGTTGAAATCCAATTTGATGAAGCATTGGATCCGGTGTTCTCTGAATTTCTAATCAACTATAAGTTGGACGGAAAGGAGCCGATAGACGCTAAACTCAAGGCTGATTCTTCGGTGTATTTGACTTTTCAGGAGAAGCTGGAAATGGAAAAAATGTATGAAGTGGTGATTTCACAAATCCCTGATTTGGATGGGAATTTCCTACGGGACACACTGGTTTCCTTTCAATTTTGGGATCCTACTTTTATTCTGCCCAAAACACTTGTGATCAACGAGATCATGCCGGCACCCAGACCTGATCTCGATCTTCCTAATGTTGAATATGTGGAGATTTTTCATGCAGGAGAATACGGTGTCAGGCTTGGTGGTGCTGTCTGGTCCAATTCGAGATCTGCCGTGAACCTTCAAGATGAATGGATATTGCCTGGTGAGTTTGTGCTTTTGGCAGCGGAAAATCAAGCTGCACTTTTGAGGGAATATGGAAAAGTGATTCCTGTAAAAGGGTGGCCTACTTTATTGAATTCCGGTGATCAGCTAAGCTTAAAGGATGCTCGGGGGAATACGGTTGATATGATTTCGTATTCTACAGGTAGCTGGAAAGGAAGTGAATTCGCAAATGGGGGATACAGTCTGGAAATTGCGAATCCATATTATGTTTGTGAGCAAAGCGGTCTTTTAGTTGCATCGATTGATCCATCAAGGGGAACGCCCGGGAGACAAAATTCAGTTTTTGATATGACACCTGATGAAAAATCACCTGTTCTTGATTCCTATGAATTCACCTCGTCCCGGAGTCTGTTATTGAATTTTTCAAAACCACTGCTTTCAGGTTTTGGCAAGGCTGTTTTTTCGTTTGAACCAACTTTGGGTATAGATACAGTCATTCTGTCAAACTCCGGACAAATCCGGATTGCGTTTTCGCAGGAAATTTCCCCAAATACGGTTTACGAACTGAGCATAAAAGGCTTAATGGATTGCTCGGAAAATGAGTATATCCAAGTTGAGCCTGTGCAGCTTGTTTTGCCTGTACAGGCAAAAATCGGAGATGTGTTGATAAACGAACTGTTATTCAACCCGAGAACCGGCTCGCCAAAATTTGTAGAGTTGATTAATGTGACTGATAATTACCTTGAAGTCAAAAACTGGAAGCTTGCACGTCTGGATAATTCGGAGGAAATAGACCAAGTAAGACAGCTTAGTCTAGGCTCATTAATTCTTCCTCCACAAGGTTTCTTGGCAATTACCACAAATTCGGATATGCTAAGGCTTGATTTTCCTAAATCTTCATTTGGATCATTTGTGGATATTTCGACACTTCCAAGTTATCCGATCGCCGGTGGTACAGTGGTGTTATTGGACTCTGCAGGGACGGTTGCAGAGCTATTTTCCTATTCCGGTGACCTTCATCATCCCCTCTTGAGAGACTCGAAGGGCGTTTCACTTGAGCGTCTTTCTACTGCTTCTCCCGCTTCTTTACCTGCCAATTGGCATTCGGCATCGGCGATGGAAGAGTATGCTACACCGGGACGGAAGAACTCTCAGGTGATTACCGGAGAATTTGAAGGGAATTTGATTCAAATCGAACCCGAAGTGTTTGACCCGGAAGGAAGTAATGGAAATACATTCACTACTATCCGATATGAACTTGACCAGAGTGGCTGGATTGGGAATTTTAGGATTTATTCTACTTCCGGTCAGCTGATTCAAGTATTGGCACAAAACGAGTTACTGGGAGCCTCCGGATTGTTCTCTTGGACAGGCACAGATAGCAACGGAAGGATCGTAAGACCTGGGTATTATGTTTTACTGGTGGAGTTGTATGATCTGTCCGGAGAGGTGAGGGCGATTAAAAAAACCATCGTAATTGCGACAAAATTTTAATTATTTTCTATTTTAAAATGTAGAAAATAGTATCTTAAGAGGCTTAACACCCCGAAATCATGGAAAAAGACCTTATCGCTCAAGCCCTGCAGACGATCCATCTGCAGAATGGGAAAGACCTCAAGGAGGTCGCTCAGTACTTAAATATGAAGTATAGGATAGATGCTGACACGTTAGTTCTCCGGAGTAGATTAAAGAAAATGATACTGGAGGAAAAAGCTGTCGCATGATGGCTTTTTTCTGAAAGCCTTTTTGACCACTGAGGAGGCCACTGGTTAAAAATAATTTTCGGACTGACAGGCGCTAATTCGATCAGCTAATTTGAAAGAACTCACCGTAAGTGCGAGGGAAAATCAATGACTAAAGGGAAGTGTTTTCATGTGTTTGCCGCCGTTCGTGTCATCACGACCGGCCTTTCATTTGAGCTCCCTATACCTATTACAAGAGAAGTCCCAATTCTTCAGTCTTTTTTTTGTTTAGTTCTCTACAGATTTATTTATCGGGGAAAAATGACCGTGAGAAATGATTTTTTCAAATCTTAATAAATGCCCGTTATGTGCTAGTTCAAATCCCAAAGTCCTGATTGGCGAAAGATATTTTTTTAACAGTTCTGGATGTTAATAAAGCGAATGGATGGTAGTACGCTGATTGTCAGTTTTTTGGATGGAGTGACGAGCCTGATTCTCTGACAAGCCTTTTTTGGGTTAAATCATAGAGTAGTTTTTCGGGTAGGTTAGTGAGCAAAAGAATAGGTTATTTTTGATCTAAAGCGGGCTTTAGAATACTTGGAAATCCAACGTGTCCATGTATTTTAGAGAACTAATTCTAAAAAGATCCGTCCCAATACTATTATCTAATTTTAGCAGACTATGAGCAAGGAAGAAAAGACCGCATATTCTCAGGAAGAATTGAAAGAATTCGAAGTAATTATTCAGAAAAAACTTGATAGCGCAAAGGAAGAACTACTTTCTCTGAAAGAATCATTGAGTAAAAAGAATGATAGCGGCACTGATTTTACCGCTTCGACATCGAAATTGCTTGAAGATGGTGCGGATACGCTGGAGCGCGAGAGTCAAAACCAGCTGGCTGCAAGACAGCAGAAGTTCATCTACAACCTAGAGAATGCTTTGATTCGTATTAAGAACGGTACTTACGGCGTTTGTGTAGATACGGGCAAACTGATTTCTAAAGAGCGTTTGATGGCGGTACCACATACGATGCATTCCATTGAGGCAAAACTTGCTAAAAAATAAGTTTTGGACTTTCTTCACAGGCATATTGAAGCATTGATTTTTTGTGCTCCTACACCTTTGCCCAAGGCAGAGATAGTCAAGTGTCTGAGTGAAATGTTTGAAGCTGAGATTCCCGGTGATCATGTGGATCAGGCGATCAATGACTTGAGTGAAAAATACCAATCAGAGGAATTTTCTTTTCAGTTGGAGCATTCGGGAGGAGGGTATCAGTTCTTGACCAAACCTGCTTATCAAACTTCCATTGGTATTCTTTTGCGACAGCAATCGCAGAAGAGACTATCCACAGCTCAGTTGGAAACCTTATCCATTATCGCTTACAAGCAACCCGTGACCAAAGGTGATATTGAGCAAATCCGGGGAGTCAACAGCGATTATTCCGTCCAGAAGCTTCTGGAGAAGGAGTTGGTTGATATCAAGGGTAAATCAGAAGGACTTGGAAGACCTTTGCTTTATGGCACATCGGACAAGTTCATGGAGTACTTTGGCATCAATTCCCTGAAAGATCTGCCTCAGCCAAAAGATTTTTCCCAACCGGAAAACCAGATAGGAGATGAGCGGGATTAATGAGTTTGCAGAGATCAGTCACAGTAAGCAGAAGGTTTGGGAGGAAGCCTGAAAATCCTTTAGTCTAAAGATTTTACTTTAGCCAGTTGGGCGATCAAGTATTTTTTGCCTGAGTTCACTTCCAGACATAGTACTCTTGTCCTTCGTGTTTCTCCTTTTTCAAATTCCCTTCCGGAAAGTAAAAATCGATTTCCGGGTTTTACATCAGATAGGAAAATAATCTCGGGATTGACGCTTCTGTCGTCGTATTTGCTCATTTCCTTCATTAGGAAAAGGTCCGCAGCCGAACTGGCTTTTGGGTTTTTCATATGCCGGCGTAGAGGAATCAATAAGTCTATAGGGAAAAATTCGGCGGAAAGAATAGGGAGCATCAATTGCTGAAAAGTGGATTTCCACTCTGCCCCATGTGGAGGAATTTCGATTCCAAATCTAACGAAAGCATGGAGGTGTGCCACTTCATGGATATAGGTTAGGAGGAATTGGTAAGGGTTGAGATCTGCGTTGATCGTGATGGTCTGTACTTGTCGGTCTCTTCGGTACCTGAAGTCTCCCAGTTTTGATTTGCGGGTAGCGGTGGTTTTGAATGAAAAAGGCTCCTTTTCCCACAGTTTGACTGCGTAGCTGACTGCAGCAGCCGGGATTTTTTGTGCCAGTATTTCCTTTAGTTTTTCAGAGCCACTCATACCGAAAAGTACAAAAAAAAGAGTCCCACATATGCGGGACTCAATACATTTAGAAAAGGAAGGATTATTGAGCAGGCTCAACAACTTCGATAGTCTCTTCAACTACTTCAGCAGAATCAGATTCTTCGATAATGATTTCTTCCTCTACAACAGGCTCTTCAACTACCTCGATAGTCTCAACTGTCTCTTCTTTAACTTCTTTGTTACCGCATGAAGCAACAGCGAACATGCTAGCGATTGCGAAAATTGCAAATACCTTTTTCATTTTTTGTGGTTTTCTTAATTACAAAGCAAAGGTATTACAGTTTTGTTTAAAAAAACAATAGTCCGTTTAAATATATTTATTTGTTTTTATAAATAATTTTCACCGGAACACCCTCGAAATCAAAGTTTTCACGAAGCCTATTTTCCAAATATCTTGTGTAGGGAGATTTGATGTACTGGGGTAAATTGCAGAAAAATGCAAATACGGGGTTTTTAGTGGGAAGCTGGGTGGAGTACTTAATCTTGATGTATTTCCCCTTCCATGCGGGTGGAGGATAGCGTTCGATTTCCGCAAGCATCACATCATTCAGCTTGGAAGTAGGGATACGACGGGTTTTATTTTCGTAGACTTTTACTGCCAATTCTATTGCTTGGAAGATTCTTTGCTTTTCGAGTACAGAGGTGAAGATGATCGGAATCCATTTGTTTTCTCCCAATTTCTCCAACATATCATCCTTGATTTTTCCCATGGTTTTATGATCCTTATCGATCAAATCCCATTTGTTTACCATGATCATCACGCCCTTGTTGTTTTTGATGGCAAGGGAAATCAAGTTCATGTCCTGAGATTCAAGACCTCTAGTGGCATCCACCATTACGATCACTACATCAGACTCTTCCAGAGTTCTTAAAGAACGCATGACAGAGTAGAACTCTACATCTTCCGTTACTTTGGATTTTTTCCTGATTCCGGCAGTATCTGTGATGATGAAATCCTGCCCAAAGAGCTGGTAACGTGTATGGATGGAATCTCGTGTTGTGCCTGCCTCATTTGTTACAATAGAGCGGTCTTTGCCGATTAGGGCATTCAGGAAAGAAGACTTCCCAACGTTTGGTCTTCCAAGAATCGAAATCTTCGGAGTGTCCGCATCGGGATTCTCATCTCCCTCTTCTTCGAAATGAGTGATCACTGCGTCCAGCAGCTCTCCCGTACCACTTCCGCTTGCAGAAGCTACCGGGTATACCTCAAAGTCGGTTACCCCCAATGAATAAAATTCATGTGCGGCGAAACTCTTTTCTTGATTATCTGCCTTATTTGCGACTACATAGATAGGCTTTTTGCTGCTTCTAAGTTCTTTGGCGAATTCACTGTCCAGATCGGTAAGACCTGTATGGCAATCCACGATGAAAAGAATTACATCCGCTTCCTCGATGGCAAGCTTCACCTGCTTTCGGATCTCGGCCTCGTACATGTCCTCGGAGCCGGTGACGTACCCGCCGGTGTCTATCACCGAGAAGAACTTTCCTGCCCACTGCGCATGTCCGTAGTGACGATCACGCGTGACACCGCTCATATTGTCTTCAATCGCCTTTCGTTCTTCTACCAGACGGTTGAAAAGAGTGGATTTGCCCACGTTAGGCCTTCCTACTATCGCTACTATATTTGCCATGATTAGGTTGGGTCGTACCCAAATTTTTTCAGTTTCAGTTTATTTTTTCTCCAGTCTTGCTCCACCTTCACGAAGGTTTCGAGGAAGACTTTCTTGCCGAAGAACTTTTCCAGTTCTTCACGGGCTTGTATTCCTACTTTTTTCAGCGCAGCACCTTTGTCACCTATGATGATCCCTTTTTGGCTATCCCGTTCGACATATATGATCGCACGGACACTGATTATGTTTTTCTTCACTTTGAAGTCTTCTATAGAGACTTCTGAACTGTAGGGAATTTCTTTTTTGTAATTCTCAAAGATTTTCTCACGGATGATCTCAGAGGCAAAGAACCGTTCGGATCGATCTGAAAGTTCCGCTTTGTCGTAAAAAGCAGGATGCTCGGGGAGTCTGTCCAGAATTTCCTGCATTATTTTTTCTGTGTTGAATTTTTCTGCTGCAGAAATAGGAATAACAAGTTCAGATTTGATTCTTGATGTCCAATAGCCGGTAACTTCCTCCAATTGCCCCGGTTTGGCTAGATCGATTTTATTGACAACCAATAATACAGGGACTCCGGATGCGTTGATTTTCTCGATCACATGCTCAATATCCGCATCTGTTTCGAATAGATCGGTGACAAACAGGATGATATCCGCATCTTCCAAAGAGATGTTTACGAAGCTCATCATATTCTTCTGAAGCTCGTACTGGGGCTTGAGCATTCCGGGAGTATCTGAAAAAACTATTTGATAATTTTCGGAGTTTGTCAAGCCTACAATTCTGTGGCGTGTGGTCTGTGCCTTTGAAGTTATGATCGAAACTCGCTCACCCACAAGGATATTCATCAATGTAGATTTGCCCACATTTGGCTTTCCTATGATATTGACGAATCCTGCTTGATGTTTTTGTGAGTCCATTGTAGAAAATTTTTACAAAGGTACTTGATTTTGTAGAGTTTCTCCTTACCTTTGTACCACAATATCGGAGAAGGCTAGTCGCCAGAAGCGAAATTGACAGCCGGAAGGGCTTAAAGTTAGAAATTCTTAGAATTAAAAATATATCGCGGGGTGGAGCAGTTGGTAGCTCGTCGGGCTCATAACCCGAAGGTCATTGGTTCGAGTCCAATCCCCGCTACACCGAAGGACACTAGAAATGGTGTCCTTTTTTATTTAATGGATGCTCAGCCCGTCGGTCTCTTATCCGCCGCGGCGGACAATGGTTCGAGTTCAATCTTCGCTACATTGAGATCAGGCAGTTACATTAATTTGTGGCTGCCTTTTTTGTTTTTTTATGCGGTCTGAGTGATATTCTATTTTTCAGTGACCGGTCATTCTTTGCGAATCCCCTATCTTATAGCGATGGGATAACCGTCTTGCGAATGATCCCGGTGATATGATTTTTGCGGGTGCCCAAAATACTCCCCTAAATTACCTCTACTTTATGGATTGTCCCATCGTTTTTTCCAGTCCGCAAATTCAGAAGGCTTGATTCGATAGCGGACAAAATTACCTTCATGTAGGTCGAGAAGCTCTGTTTCTACCACTTCGATGAATTTCACCTGATCTTCATCGGGAAGCTTTCTGGCTTCTATTTTCACTGTGTTGGATGCTTCTGCTTTTCCCATAGCGTTCATGACGATGTGACCAACAGCACCGCGAATTTCTTCTCTGTATATCATTCTGAATGGATCAGGTTCCCCCAAAGATTGACGGATGGCGGCATAGCGTAAGGCAGATCGTTCATATGCCCATAGAAAAACATCCTTGAACAGTTCAATGCGGTTTAGCTCATAGATGCCAAGCATTCCTTTGACATAGATCTCTTCTGGAACATCAATAAATGAAAGCGGGGCAAGGTTATGCTGATTAAATGGCAGGTTGGCAGCCAATCTGGAAACACGCTTATTGACATCGTCAAAGGGTTGTAGATAGGGTAGCTGAACGAGTATGAAAAAAGCCTGCTCAAATGGGTTTTCTATTTGTTTTGCTTTTTCAAGAATCAGGTTGAAAAAATCTTCAATGAGTTGAGGTATTCCCAGTGGGGCAAAAGCAGAATTCGTAATTCCTGCCCCAAACGTTCTGAGTCTTCCTGATGCAGCTGGATTGGGTAATAGGTTGTTGGAAAGCAAAGCGTGTAAGTTGAGAATGGTGTATCGGTTAAAATCCGCCTCATTTGACGATTCTACCAAAAACTCAATTGCCTCCTTGTGATTGAGGATCATTTGCGTCTCTTTGGCTGATTTATTATTGGCAGCTTGCCCTTCATGGATCAGCAATTCCGTATCCAACAACGAATAGGTGTTCCCCTCCAGTCGGCTCGAATTCCACGACAGATCAATCAACAGGCGGTTCAGGATTTCACGGGCATAGGTTCCTGCGGGCTGATTTTCGTCCTTGGTTTTTCCCCATTCTCCTAGCTTCCGCTTTTCTTCATTGCTGAGATAGCTGTCAATATTAGGACGATAGTTTTCTAAAAAGGAGCGTTCATACCCGACTGGTGTCCTTTGGGTTTCAGGACTGGAAACCAAGTCCAAAACGTCTTTCCCATCTTGTGAAAGAGGGATTATCGTTTGTGGTTCGTCAAGTTTTTCTGTCTTTGAGAGGGTCTGATCTATGTTTTTAACAAAATACCGAGTGGCATGTGATCCTCCTTTTGTATATACAAAGTTGTTTTCCTTAAGTTTCTTTAGCCTTCTTTGAAGTGTGCGTTTTTCGATTGGGACAGAAAGAAACTCATTCAGCACCTCAAGACTTGCACCGTCAGGAAAAGACTTCAAGGCTGCAATAATGATTTCAAGCTCGTCTTTTAGACCCATTTGATTAATTTTATTTGCGACAATTTTAATTAAATATTGTCGCAAAATCAACTTTTGCGACAGTTTTATGTCGCGAATAGAATATATTTGTCGCGAAAAGGGATTAAACCAATATGGGTTCTTGAAATTTTGGTTTTTAGCCCAATCATTTTCACAACGGCATACAATCAGTTTTCGATGCAGGCTTTCGAGGGGAATGGGATTGAGTATTTACTAGAGCCTTTTAATTTTGACCGCTTCCAAAAATTATAGGGCTGAATCAGTTGGTGGCATGTAGCCAAGGACACTTCTTCCGTCTACTGTCTTCCCTCCCGTAAACCAAAGAGAATATGGCTACAGGCATCATGCCATAGCTGTCGTATGCGGATAATCATGATTTTACACAAAGCCATCCATCTCAATTCATCCTCGCCAATTTGTTGTATTTATTTCTATATTCAATGGGAGTGAGTCCGGTGATCTTTTTGAAAGTAGTACGGAATGCTTTCGTATCAGAGTAGCCTACGTCGAACATGACTTCGGTGATGTTCTTCATGGTAGTTTCAAAGCTTCGCTTGGCAGCTTCCACTTTTACGCGCTGAATGTATTCCAACACAGAATTATTGGTGACACGCTTAAATCTACGCTCGAAACTTCTCCTTCCCACGGCTACTTGATTCGCGAGCACATCCACAGTGATGCGTTCTTCCAGCTTTTTCTCAATATATTCTTGGGCCTTTTTTACTGCTTCATCCTGATGGGATTTTTGGCCTTTAAACATGGAGAAGGCTGTCTGGCTATCCCGGTCTATGTCTATTGCGAAGTACTTTGCAGTCAAAATTGCTATCTCCCGATCCGCATATTTTTCTACGAGATGAAGTAATAAGTTCCAATAGGAATTGGCCCCACCGCTGGAGTATATCCCATTTTCTTCTGTCACAATCGTCCCATCCTGAACTTCGACTTTGGGATAGAACTCCCGGAATAGATTGACGAATCCCCAGTGTGTAGAACATTTTTTACCATTCAGCAATCCCGTAGCACCCAGAAGAAAAGCACCTACACACAGTGATGCAATTTCAGTCCCGGCTTTATGCTGTGCTTTGATCCAAGGAATATAGGCCTTATTCGCTTCCACAGCCAGTTTCATGTCTCCAAACAGTGCAGGGATTACCACGAGGTCCGGCGGAGTTGCTGCGGGCAAAAGCTGGTCGGGAAAGACGGAATAGCGTTTGTCGTTTAATTTGACTTCAGGGTTCAGCCCTACCAATTCTACATGAAAAAGAGGTGCTCCTCCGGATTTGATCAGGAAATCATTGACTGCAGAGAAGCAATACTGTGGGTCGGCAATCGCTTGCAAAACAGATTGTTCCGGAACTAGGATGGCAATATTTTTCATAATTTGAATTTACTGTTTCCTGTCGCAATTCGCCTATCATTTGTCTGAATTGAACAGGATGTATCAAAGTCCTGTATGATAGATTTGTTAAATTAACTTTTGAAAATAAACCAAAATACAATGACAACTATTCAAAAATCCAAAATCACTGTGCAAACCACAGTAAATGCCTCATTAGAAAAGGTATGGGATTACTTTACCCAGCCCAAACATATCATGCATTGGAACAATGCTTCTCCGGATTGGCATACGCCAAGGGCAGAAAATGATCTTCAGCCCGGAGGAAGTTTTACGTCTAGAATGGAAGCCAAAGACGGAAGTATGGGCTTCGATTTTGGAGGTGTATATCAGGAAGTAGAATGGCATTCTTTTTACACCTACATCATGGATGATGGGCGCACTGCGAAGGCCTCTTTTAAGAAAGTGCCGGATGGTGTTGAGATTACAGAGGCTTTCGATGCTGAGATGACTAATTCGGTAGAAATGCAGAAAAATGGCTGGCAGGCAATTTTAGACAACTTTAAAACATATATAGAATCCCATGACTAACCTAGAAACATTACACTTCGAAATCGAAATAGCATGTCCTCCTGTGAAAGTGCATGAGCTCATGCTGGCAAAAGAAACGTACAAAGAATGGACTCACATCTTTTCACCCGGTTCTACTTTCATTGGAAGCTGGGAAGAAGGGAGCAAGATAGTTTTTGTGGGCGAAGGTGAAAATGAAGGAATGCATGGCTGGGTTGAAAAAAATGATCCGGGTAGGTTCGTAAGCATTGAGCACTTGGGAGAATGGAAAGACGGGAAAGAAGTGGCACCTAACGAAGCTACGTTGAACTGGGTGGGAGCACATGAAAATTACACTTTCGAAGAGACGGATAAGGGCACTTTACTAAAAGTTGATCTGGATTCTCCAGAAGATTTCTCACAGCACTTTGCCGGAATCTGGCCCAAAGCTTTAGACAAACTCAAAGAAATCTGTGAAAGAAATGGGTGATCAATCGGTGAATTCTCTAAAAAAGCCAATCTATCCCTGCTTGTGGTTTGATGGCAATGCTAAAGAAGCTGCCGGGTTTTACTGCTCGATATTTTCGGATTCCGAAATTGTGGACGAAAACCCTATGGTAGTAGTCTTTAATTCGGCAGGACAGCGGTTTATGTGCTTAAACGGTGGTCCTGAATTTAAATTTACACCGGCTATATCTTTTTATACGATCATACGGGATGAAAATGAGATTCAAGCAGTATGGGATAAATTGATAGAAAGCGGTAGGGCTTTGATGCCGATGGACTCTTATCCTTGGAGTAAAAAATATGGTTGGCTTCAGGATAAATTTGGAGTTACTTGGCAGCTTACAGTCGACAAACCCGAATACTCCGATCAGAAATTTATTCCTGCGTTATTGTTTTCGGGGGCGAACTTTGGCAGAGCGGAAGAAGCTATACATTTCTATAGCAGCATCTTTGACAACTCAGCTACCCGACTGATTTCCAGATATGGAGCAGATGATCCCAATGGTCAGGAAGAGACTATAAATCATGCTCAGTTTGAGTTGGACGGAAAATTAGTTGTAGCGATGGATAGCTCTCTAGTGCATGATTTTAATTTCAATGAAGCGCTTTCCTTGGTAGTAGAATGTCGAGATCAAGCACAGATTGATTATTTCTGGGAGAAGTTATTAGAAGGTGGCCAGGAAAGCCAGTGTGGCTGGCTGAAGGACAAGTTTGGCATCTCTTGGCAGATTGTGCCCGAAATTCTCTCTGAATTGATGAAAGATCCTGAAAGATCTGAGCGGGTAGTTCAGGCTTTTTTGAAAATGAAAAAGTTTGATATCGAAAAACTAAAAAACGCCTGAAAGGGGCGTTTTTTAGCAAATAAAAAGATACTAGGTCGGTCTTGTGGTATTGTATGAGTTCCTGTTTTCAAAACCCTTGATTTGCTAATCATATGACAATTATCTTCTAAAGTAGATTTTTATTATTCGATTATGCAGGGATTAGGGCGCTTTATGGTATTTGAAATGCTGCAATGTACTTGACTTCATGCCTATTAAATTGATTTTAATGGGAGGGAAAGATTCTCCATACTTTAGTTGGATGAAATTTAATAATTTGTCAAGATTAATTATTGCCCTTTCAAAGTGCTTGTCATACGTAAGATAAGCAACCTTTTCATCCTGACCTTTTAGCCTATCCTGATCTGTACAGATATATCTGGATCTTCTCGATAAGTTGTATAATTTCCTGTATGCAAGATAGTTTTCTTCACTTAATTTTAATGGTGAGAGAGAGTTCGCAGGATTAATGGCGTCAAAAGTTTCTGTATGAGAGTTAAAACTCATTCCTCTTTCTTTTACCAAGTAGGCATTGATTAAATGAACTCCAACATAAAAGCTTACTGTTACTTGCCAGTCATAGTAGGCCCCAGCTTTATTATTAACTTCGAAGAGGAATTTTAGGTTGCTTTTTGCCTGATTAATGTAATCCGAAAATAAGGCCATTACTAAACTTTTTGAAATTCAAAGTTTATATAATGAGGTGGAATAGGTAATTTGTCGGAATCTTCTACTATCGTAGCAGACAGGTTAAATCCCGTGTTACTGAATTTATAATTCGCAGTTGCCTCAGACAAGAAAATATCATCTTCCATTTTCTCATCATTTTCCGGGATTTCAACCCATATCATAATCTGCTTTCCTTTATAGTCAAATGCCAGTTTTTTCGGTTTTTTACTTTTTCGGATAGTAAATAATTCCGTGAAAAAAGCGTTAATGATTTCTTTAAAATAATATTGTTGCATATTAACGGTCATCTTTTGCATTAACTCACTCAGATTTCCAGTTGCTATTTGCTCGTAAAATTCCCGCGACTGGGGGTCAAGGGTTTTTGTTTCATAAGTTAATTGATCAGCCGACAGCCCGACGATTGTTTTTTCAAACCAATCGTTAGTTGCAGATTCTTTAATTGACTGATCTTGTATCTCAAATTCTTGAGCCATGGTTTTGAGGAGAAAAGGTTAATTGGACGTTTAAAAGTCCTCTTATTTAATTAAGTAAACTCGCATTTGCAAGTTTACGTTCCTGTTTTTTGTGCCTATAATGCAAAAATAGCAAAGTGGATTGCCTGATCAGTTTTTAAACAGTATTAATTTTTGATTTTCATTTACCTCAAATCAATCACTTCTATCCCCGGATATTGCTTGGTGTCAAATACAAAATAGGAAGCAGGAAGATTGGCTTCAAGCTTCAGGTTTTTGAAGGTATAGGAAAATACACCTCCCTGACCATCAAACATTTCCCAGCCCAGCAAACTGGAACTGCTTTTGTCGATCATAAGCTTTACCTGTTCGAAGGGGGCATTGTTTTTTTCTGCAGTCAATTCTACCACTTGGGCTGTTTTACCCTGAAATTGCTTTTCCCCGATCAACTTATAGCTATATCCTGATTCGTAAATCCGATAGATATTTGATGGGGTCAGCTCCCCTTCCATTTGACTTGCGTCGTTGATGGTGACTTCTTTGTAATTGTCAGATTGGATATAAGTCCATACTGTTTTACCGTCATTGTAGATTTCCTGATCAGGGAGCTTGAGCCTATACTGCTCGCCTTTGACAGCGATATCACCGGACTGGCGATCTCCTGTTCCTGAGGCGTCTTGAAAAGTGAAATCAAAATTCGCTGTAAAACCGTTCATTGACCGGAACTTTTCGCTCATGGCGTCCAAAACAGTTTTTGCTTTGGGGTCCTTTTGAGCGGAAGCGCTGAAGGTGAATAAGAAGGTTAGAAAAATCGTATAAACTAGGGCAATTTGTTTCATGTAAGAGGCTGTTTGAACTACTTGAACAGCTTTTACAAACTCTCCAATAACCGTTCCAAACTAGCTTCATCCTGAATAAGCACTTCGCGGGCTTTGGAGCCTTCGAATGCGCCTACAATTCCTGCTGCTTCGAGTTGATCGATGATTCTTCCTGCTCTGTTGTAGCCCAGCTTAAGCTTACGCTGGATCAAAGATGTGCTTCCCTGCTGATGCATTACCAGCAGTCTGGCAGCATCGTTGAACAGCGGATCGAGATCAGAAAAATCAACATCACCAATCGAATTGTCCGCATCTTCTCCTTCAAACTCAGGGAGTAAATAAGCATCGGAGTAGCCTTTTTGCTCACCGATCCAATCACAGATAGAATCTACCTCAGGAGTATCCAAAAATGCACATTGAATCCTGGTGACTTCTGACCCATGGGACAAAAGCATATCTCCCATACCGATCAGCTGATCGGCACCGCCTGCATCTAGGATGGTTCGGCTATCGATTTTGGATGTCACACGAAAAGAAAGTCGCGCAGGGAAATTCGCTTTGATAATACCTGTGATCACATTGACAGAAGGCCTTTGGGTAGCGACTACCAAGTGGATTCCGATTGCTCTGGCAAGTTGGGCCAGACGTGCGATTGGTCCCTCTATTTCTTTGCCCGCAGTCATCATCAAATCAGCCAATTCGTCAATTACCAAAACAATGTATGGCATGAATTTATGGCCTTTTTCAGGATTGAGTTTCCGGGCAATGAACTTAGCGTTGTATTCTTTTAGGTTTCTTGTCCCGGCGTCTTTCAGCAAATTGTATCGGTTATCCATCTCGATACAAAGTGAGTTAAGTGTATAAATCACCTTTTTTGTATCAGTGATGATCGCTTCCTCTGCTCCGGGGAGCTTGGCCAAGAAATGTCTTTCTATCTTATTGAAAAGTGTCAGCTCCACTTTTTTGGGATCTACGAGCACAAACTTCAATTGGGAAGGATGCTTCTTGTAAATCAAGGAAGCCAGGATCATGTTCAAGCCTACAGACTTACCTTGACCGGTAGCACCGGCCATAAGCAAGTGAGGCATTTTGGCCAAATCAGCTACAAAAACCTCATTGGAAATAGTCTTGCCCAAAGCAATCGGCAGATCCTTGTCCGAATGCATGAACTTCTCGGTACCCAACACTGCCCGTGCAGGTACCAGTTCACGGTTTTTGTTGGGAACTTCAATCCCGATTGTGCCTTTGCCCGGAATCGGTGCAATAATTCTGATTCCCAAAGCAGCCAAACTCAAGGCAATATCATCCTCCAAGTTTTTGATTTTGGAGATTTTCACACCGGGTTCAGGGACGATTTCGTAGAGAGTTACCGTAGGTCCGATAGTCGCTTTGATCTCCTGAATACCTATCTTGAAGTTTTCAAGTGTTTCGACGATTTTGTTTTTATTGTCTTCCAGTTCCTGACGGCTTACGGTGACTTTTTGGACGTCATATTCATTTAAGAGGTCCAGAGTAGGGTATTTGTAATGGGGAAGATCCAGAGTCGAGTCGTAAGCGTCAAAGTTCTCAACTTCTTCGGCAGTTTTCTCCTCTCCGGCAGGTTTTACCACGGAGAAGTTTTTTTCCTCCATTTTTCGTTCTGTCTCACGGTCTACTATTGGATCCAGAATATTTAATTGAGGTACGTCGAAAGCTATTTCCTCTCTTTTTGGTTTTGGCGTCGAGACAGGATTGAGCTCTATCGAAGTGTCGGGTTTATCGTCCTCTTTAATAATCCAAGAGCTTCCGTCGTCGTCAATTTCTTCTTCCTCATCGATTTCTTCTTCCTCTGTAAAAGGATTTTTCACAGAACGTTCATCCGAAACTTGTAGCTCATCCCCGTCCGGATCCGAATCTGAAGTTCTGCTGCTAAACCAGTCCAGCTTGTCAATATCAAAGAAGAAAATTACAAAAATAAGCATGGATCCTCCCAGTAGAATAAATGTTCCCCAACTCAGAAAATCCGCCGATAGCTTGGCTAATTCGTAGCCAAAACCTCCGGAGAGAAAACTCCAATAGGAATATCCCTGAATCAAAATCACCACGTATCCGGTAAGCAGACCCAGCCAAAATGTAAAGAAAAGGGCGAAAGTGGTGTATCTGGTAAGTGAAACCAGGGAGATTTTGAATGCCCATTTGAACCCCAATAGAAAGAGAAAAGGGGGAAATAAGAATGCTGCAATTCCAAACCAGCGATAAATCATCCAATTTCCTGCCTGTGCACCCAGATATCCCAGCCAATTGGTGGACTCACGGGCGACATCACGGATCGCTTCGTCGGGATTGTTCATGACCAAACTCTGATCAGCAGGACCGTTCAGAAGATAGCTGATAAAAGCGATCATCAGAAAAACAGCTGTGGACATCAGCAAGATACCAAGCGTCAAAACCAGCTTGGTGGCGTTGAACTTTCCAAATGAAAAGCTTGGGGCTTTGAAGCCTGCTCCTTTCTTTTTGGAGGGTTCTGCTTTTTTTCTAAAAGTATTGGTCCTAGGTGAATTGGTGGCCATGTATGCGATTCAAATCCGATTTAAGATAAGATTAATGAATTTAGATTGACAAATTACTATGAAAAATGAGCCAATAATCCTTTTTTAATCTTTTTGATCAGTCCAGGTCCCTCATAAATCATGCCCGAGTACACTTGGACCAAGCTGGCTCCGGCTTCCAGTTTTTCTATAGCATCTTCTGCAGAAAAGATGCCGCCCACTCCGATGATCGGGAAAGCCTTATTTGACTTTTCCGAAAGATAACGTATGACTTCTGTACTTCTTTTTCCCAACACTTTTCCACTGACTCCTCCGGCTCCGATTGCTTCCACTTCAGCTGTAGAAGTGCTCAGATGCGAACGGTCTATAGTGGTGTTGGTCGCTATTACTCCGGCAATTTTTGTTTCCAGCACGATTTCTATGATATCATCCAATTGCCCGTCTGTCAAATCGGGAGCAATTTTCAACAGAATAGGTTTAGGATTTGGTTTGAGCTCATTTGCATCTTTCACCGCCTGAAGCAACTGCTTGAGCGGTTCTTTTTCTTGCAAATCCCGAAGATTAGGGGTGTTGGGAGAGCTGACGTTTACTACAAAATAATCTACGTGATCATGCAATGCCTCCAGACAGATCAAGTAATCCCCGACAGCATTTTCGTTTGGAGTTATTTTGTTTTTTCCAATATTTCCCCCTACCAATACAGTGGATTTGCGCTTCTTCAGTCGCTCAACCGCCTCTTGTACACCTCCATTGTTGAACCCCATACGATTGATCAGAGATTCGTCTTGCGGGAGTCTGAAAAGTCGTGGTTGTGGATTTCCGTCTTGGGGTTTTGGGGTGAGCGTGCCGATTTCGATAAAGCCGAAACCAAGCATTGCCATTTCATCAATGACCTTGGCATCCTTGTCAAATCCCGCTGCCAAACCAACCGGATTCTTGAACTTCAAGCCAAAAACCTCACGCTCTAACCTTTTGTCTTCCAGTTCAAAAGTAGATTCTACAATTGACCCGATCAGTGGAAGATTAAATGTCAACTTGGTAAGATCTACTGTGAAGTGATGGGCATCTTCAGCTTTTTTTAAGAAGAATAGAGGTTTGAGTAGGGATTTGTACACGGGATTTGGATTGCGTTCGGGATACAAAGATACCGTTTTATAAAATTTGAAGATTGGAAAAGTTGAATCAATTCGAAGATTTGTCTTTCTGGTTTTTCTAAGGTGAATTTTAACCACTAAGGACACGGAGTTTTACACGGAGGACACAGATTAGTTAAGAATTGTCTGCTGGCTTCGAGATTGTGTGGCTGAGTTCCAGGTAAATTTTATTCCCATTAGTGACCGCTTCCAGAGGGCAGGAAGTCCTAATTAACAACTGTTTTTACTGAAAACGAATAAAGGCTATCGGATTTCTCCAATAGCCTTTGGTATTCTGTCTGTATAATTTTTATTCTTCTGTTCTTGTGTTGGTTCCGTCCACAGGAAGTCTTTTGTCCCTATTGGCTACATCCCAAGCGGTATAGAAAATCAACCTTGCTCTCTTTTCCATTAGCTCGAATTCTATTTTGTCCACCGTATCAGTCACCTGGTGATAGTCATCATGGACTCCATTGAAGAAGAAAGCCACCGGAATATTATGCTTTGCAAAATTGTAGTGGTCAGACCTGTAATAGAATCTATTTGGGTCATCCTCGGCATCATATCTATAGTCCAAGATCAGATCAGAGTAAGTGATATTGTTGTATTCCAGGATTTTTTTCAAATCCGTAGAAAGCATTTCTGAACCGATCACATACACAAAATCCGTGTTTTCAGCATCTTGGTATTCGTAGTCAATTCTACCTACCATGTCGATGTTGAAATTCACTACTGTATTCTCCAATGGGAAAATTGGATAGTCTGAGTAATATTCAGATCCCAAAAGTCCTTTTTCTTCACCTGTGACATTTAGAAAAAGGATGGATCTTCTTGGTTTGATTCCATCTTTTGCCGCTGCAGCAAAGGCCTCGGCGATTTCAGTGACAGACACGGTTCCTGATCCGTCATCATCGGCGCCATTGAATACCTCACCGGTACTGCTTACGCCCACGTGGTCGTAGTGTGATGAAATAACGAGGAGTTCGTCTTTTTTGTCCGTGCCTTCCAGGTAGCCCATTACGTTGGAGCTTTCTATTTTTTCAATTTCTTTTTTGATTTGATAGGAAGCTTTTTGAGACTTGATCGTTTCAGGGGCTGCTTTTGCAGCTTCCTTCAAGTCTTCTAGCGGAGTAGCAAACAGCTCTGCCATTTTATCCGAACTCACCATAAATACAGGCTTTTGCTCAGTTGGCTTTGCGAAACCAACCCGTCCCTTTCCGGTTAAGCTTTTGTAGCGATTTGCAATGCGGTCAAAGTTTGCCTGACCTTCCATGCTCACCAATACAATACCTGCTGCGCCTGCGTCGAAAACTTTGGCAAGAAGGTCGTTGGATCGTATGCCTACAGCCCATATTCCGACCAGTTTACCCTTAACGTCGACTTTTGCAAGATTTTCGTCAGAGACCAAGCCTAGAAAAACCAGATCGGTTTTTGCAGTTTTCTTTGTGTCTCCGTCACCGATGAAAACGAAGTCTTCATTATTCACAAGTTTGTTTTTGCCTACATTCAACGACACTTCTCCAAAAGAGGAACTCACCAATTCCACAGGCTGTAGATAGCTTCCTTCTACAGGTCCTGCCAAGCCAATCTTTTTGTAAAAATCCGCTAGGTAATTAGCAGCTACCTTTTGTTCTTCAGATCCTGTGTCTCTACCTTTCATTTCGTCAGAAGCTAGGTAAGTGAGCCGCTCTTTCAGATCTTCGGCGGTGATGGTGTTGGCATACTTCACCTGTACAGGTTGCTGTGCCAAGGATGGTAGTGCAAGACCCAAAGCCATTGCACCCGTCAATAACAGACTTTTATTCATGTGTTTATATTTGGTTTTTTTAGATTCAGAAAGGAATCGCCTTAGCAGTGCCCTGTTAATCAATAGCGTAAGCTGCGGCGGATTTCAGTCCGCTTGCATTTTCGGTGCTAAACTAGAGAATTTTTCTGCCCCGCAATAAACCTTCAATATAATTTGAAGCGGCATATGGGAAATAAAGGAGTTCTTGAAAGCAATATCTTTCAATAAATTGTACCTTTGCACCTTGAAAATTCAGCCAATTTCAAACCCAAATAGTTCATCGTCTTAACGTTCTTATATGAAGATCAATCTTTCTAGTGCTGTCAAGTTTGAGAGCAGACACAATGGCCCGACAGATGCAGAGATCACAGCTATGCTGGAGAAAATCGGAGCCTCATCTTTAGAGGAATTAATCAACCAAACCGTACCGAAATCCATCCAATTGGAACGCCCGTTGGATCTGCCTGCTGCAAAGCTGGAGTCGGAGTTTTTGAAAGATTTCAAAAAACTTGCTTCTAAAAACAAAGTATTCAAGTCTTTCATAGGCTTGGGGTATTATGACACATTGGTGCCGGGGGTGATTTTGAGGAATGTGCTGGAGAATCCCGGATGGTATACCGCATACACGCCATATCAGGCAGAAATCGCCCAAGGTAGATTGGAAGCTCTGATCAATTTCCAAACAGTGGTGATGGAGTTGACAGGGATGGAGCTTGCCAATGCTTCTCTTCTAGATGAAGGAACTGCTGCTGCCGAGGCGATGAACATGCTTTTTGCGGTGAAACCAAGAGAGAAAAAGAATGCCACAAAATTCTTTGTGGACGAAAAGGTTTTTCCTCAGACCAAAGCCGTATTGGAGACCAGAGCTGAGCCGGTCGGTATTGAGTTGGTTTTTGGATCCATTGATTCCTTGGACTTGACAGATGAAAATCTATTTGGAGTTTTATTCCAATATCCGGATGCGGACGGTGAAGTGAGAGATTACTCTGCTATAGTGGCGGCAGCCAAGGAGAACAATGTGACGACTGCTTTTGCGGCAGACCTTTTGGCATTGACACTTTTGACCGCTCCGGGTGAAATGGGAGCTGATGTAGTTGTAGGTTCTTCCCAGCGATTTGGAGTACCTATGGGATATGGTGGTCCTCATGCCGGTTTCTTCGCAACCAAAGAAGCATATAAGCGTCAGATTCCGGGGAGAATCATCGGGGTTTCCCAAGATCGTGAAGGCAATAGAGCCTACAGAATGGCTTTACAGACACGTGAGCAACATATCAAAAGAGAAAAAGCAACTTCAAATATCTGTACCGCGCAGGTGCTTCTTGCCGTAATGGCCAGTTTCTACGCAGTATATCACGGCCCAAAAGGGCTGAAAAATATTGCACTGAGAACGCATGGTCTGGCGAAACTTACCGCCAAAGCACTGGAGCAATTGGGTTATGAGGTTTCTTCAAAGAATTATTTCGACACCATCAAAGTAAAAATTGAAGCAAAGTCTCTAAATACCATCCAGTCCCTGGCTTTGTCTTCGGAAATGAATTTCCGTTACGATTACGATACGGTCTTCTTGACTTTTGATGAGGCTAAGACCTTGAAAGATGTAGCTTCAGTGGTGAAAGTCTTTGCAAAGGTGAAGGGAGTGGAAGCTCCGAATTTGTCAGCTTTAGCCTCAGATATTAACTTGGAGTTGCCGGAAGCTTTGGTAAGGCAGTCAGAATACCTGACTCATCCTGTCTTCAACAATTTCCAAAGTGAACATGAAATGCTTCGCTACATCAAGCGTCTTGAGAATAAGGATTTGTCTTTGGTGCACTCCATGATTTCGCTTGGTTCATGTACGATGAAACTGAATGCGACAGCAGAAATGATCCCTGTGACTTGGCCTGAATTCGGACAGATGCACCCATTTGCTCCGACAGACCAGACGGCAGGATACCAGGAGCTTTTTGCAAACTTGAGACACTGGCTGAATGAAATCACCGGTTTCGCAGACACATCCCTTCAGCCAAATTCCGGTGCGCAGGGGGAATTTGCGGGATTGATGGTAATCCGTGCCTATCACCGGAGCAGAGGAGACCATCACAGAAATGTAGCATTGATTCCTACATCTGCTCACGGAACGAATCCTGCTTCAGCTGTCATGGCCGGAATGAAGGTCGTTTTGGTGAAGTGTGATGAAAAAGGAAATATCGATATCGAAGATCTGAGAGCAAAAGCTACAGCACATTCCACTGATTTGTCCGCACTTTTGGTTACTTATCCGTCAACGCACGGAGTATTTGAAGTAGCGATCCGGGAAATCTGTGAGATCATTCACGAAAATGGTGGACAGGTGTACATGGATGGAGCCAATATGAACGCCCAGGTAGGTTTGACTAGCCCGGGTAGAATTGGGGCTGACGTTTGTCACCTGAATCTTCACAAGACCTTCTGTATCCCCCACGGTGGAGGTGGACCAGGCATGGGACCAATCTGTGTTGCAAGTCATTTGGCACCTTTCCTTCCAGGCAATCCAGTGGTAAAAGCAGGTGGTGAGCAGGCGGTGTCGTCCATCTCGGCTGCACCTTATGGAAGTGCAAGTATTTTGCCTATCTCTTATGCCTACATTGCGATGATGGGCGGAGATGGTTTGAAGAATGCTACCACGATGGCAATCTTAAATGCCAATTATATCAAGGAAAGATTGAAAGATTATTTCCCGATCCTATACACAGGCACGCAGGGACGAGCAGCACACGAGATGATTGTAGACTGTCGTGCGTTCAAGGAAGTGGGAGTAGAAGTAGAGGATATCGCTAAGCGACTGATGGATTATGGCTACCATGCACCTACGGTTTCTTTCCCTGTAGCGGGGACTTTGATGATAGAGCCTACCGAGTCTGAGACTAAAGCTGAGTTGGATAAATTCTGTGATGCATTGCTTTCTATCCGTGCAGAGATTCAAGAGATTGAAGACGGAAAAGCTGATAGAGTAGAGAACGTATTGAAAAATGCGCCCCACACTGCAACTATGGTTCTTACTGACAACTGGGATTTGCCCTATTCCAGAGAAAAAGCGGTTTATCCTCTTGACTATGTGAAAGAAAATAAATTCTGGCCTAGTGTCCGTAGAATTGACTCGGCATTCGGAGACAGAAACTTGATCTGTAGCTGTATTCCTGTAGAGGATTACGCAAGCGAGGAGGCTTAATAAGCTTTATGATTATCCGCAATGATGCCAGTAGCGTTACTTTCTTTGGCTTGCCTGCCGGAAGACCGAAGACGGGTGACCGAAGTAGCCTTGATGCTAGGGTTTTCCAAATCCTATAATGCATTTACTTTACTGGCAGAAAAGCGGATATATAAGTTTTTGGAAAATTAGAGAAATGGCTGCCAACTGGCAGCCATTTTTTTTGACCACAAAGATCGCTAAGGTCATGTAAAAGTCGCAGCTGTCCTGCTTCTCCGGAAGCTGGACTTTTAGTTAAAGAATCGGAATTTCATTCTCTTGCGAAAGCTGGATTTCCAATCCACCGATTTTTGAGGCTACAAAATTATAAATGACAGCGCCCAATGCTCCTACGATAAAGCCCATAATTCCATAAATAATGGGGAACACAATTGCCATTCCAATGCCCAAGCCAGCCGCTGAAACAGGAAGCTCATCTCCAAATAATCCTGAGAATATTGAGAAGAAAAGTGCATAAAAGATACCGATTACAAATCCAAGGATACCAAGTGTCAGTCCATAGATTTTGGCAGCGGAGGACACTCCGATTTTTTCAATTTTTACCATGAGTATAAAAGTTAGTGTGAATATTTTAGCTTTAAGCTATAAAAAAAACAGGCATAAAAAAAGCACACCTGAAAAGTGTGCTATTAATTATTGTTTTAATAACTAGACGTTTACGTGTCTTTCGGCATGGTATGAGGATCGCACCAATGGGCCGGATTCCACATATTTTAATCCTCTTGCCAGTCCTTCTTCCCTGTATTCCGCAAAAAGATCAGGATGGA
This sequence comes from Algoriphagus sp. 4150, assembly GCF_031457395.1. Lineage (NCBI taxonomy): Bacteria > Pseudomonadati > Bacteroidota > Cytophagia > Cytophagales > Cyclobacteriaceae > Algoriphagus > Algoriphagus sp. 4150. The sequence continues at coordinate 25,686 of NZ_JAVDWS010000023.1, read as the reverse complement.
TAAATTCGGCTACTTCGATGTGCATTTTGGTAGGCTGAAGGTATTGGCCTAGGGTAAGAATGTCACAGCCATGCTCTGCCAGATCATCCATTGCCTTGAATACTTCTTCTTTTTTCTCTCCCAAACCCAGCATAATACCTGTTTTGGTTCTTTTGCCAAATTCCTTTGTTAATTTGGTCTGTTCGAGGGAGCGGGCATATTTGGCCTGAGGGCGAACTCTACGGTAGAGGCTTTCTACAGTTTCCATGTTGTGGGAAACTACTTCCTGACCTCCGCTGATCATTCTATAGAGCGCATCCCAATTAGATTTTACATCGGGAATGAGCGTTTCTATCGTGGTGGCAGGGGAAAGTTCTTTGGTCTGAATCACTGTCTGATACCAGATTTCTGCTCCTTTGTCTTTCAGCTCATCTCTGTTCACAGAAGTCAATACAGCATGCTTTACTCCCATGAGCTTGATCGCTTCGGCCACTCTTCTAGGCTCGTCAGTATCGTACTCAGGCGGTCGGCCTGTCGCCACCGCGCAAAATGAGCAGGAGCGTGTGCACACATTTCCTAAAATCATAAAGGTGGCAGTACCGGCACCCCAGCATTCACCCATATTTGGGCAATTGCCACTTTCGCAGATGGTGTGAAGCTTATGCTCATCCACCAGTTTGCGGACTTTGGCATATTCTTTTCCTACAGGAAGTTTTACCCTAAGCCAATCCGGTTTTTTTCTTCGGGTGGCTTCTTCGGAAATTACAGGTAATTCGATCATTGATTTCTGATTTGATGCAAAGGTAAGTCAGTAGAGCACAAAACCCAAGCTGACCTATTTTCTGAACCCGTAGAAGAAGGTAAAGTATGCCGATTGGAACAGCTGTCTGTTATCTGTAGTCGGGATCAGCGGGATTTCTTTGGTAAAACCTTCGAGCATGTATCCAAGTTCCAATCCTGTTGCATTTGAGCGAAAAACTCCAAACTCGAAGTTAATAGCGGCTTTCAAATTACCTCCGAAAGCAAATTCAGATTGACCGATTCCTTCAAAAAGCCGGCCTGTACCCAAAATATTAAATCGACTTTGATGGACTTCCGGATTGTATTGCTCACGAACAGTTTCTACCCTGTTCAGCGCATATTCTATGTAATAAGGAGCGATTAATCCAAATGATGGTCCCACTGCTGCCAGGGCAGATACTTGTACTCCTTGATTGGGAGCTTTCTTGAAAAGGACTATTTCGCGACCGTATTGAGGTCTGATCGCATAGAGGTAGTTGGACTTTCCAAAGATATAACTATTGCCCAATACAGTATTGTAGCGAACTTCCTTTGGATTTTTGACATTGGATAACTCTAATGCCCAAAAACTAAACTGAGTGTCGTCAATCCGTGTTCCTGCTTTGAATACAAAACCACCGATTAGTCCTCCATTTGTGTTTTTGTTAATGCCAAACATGTATTCCTTATCATACTCGTAATTGCCGATGTCTTCTCTTTGTGCAAAAGATTCAATGGATAAGGAAAGGAAAAAAAGCGGTAAAAGGAATTTCAGCTTGTTCATTCGAGTTGGTCGAAAATATAGCCCTATTTTTGGGTGTTGGTATTTTAACTGATTTTAAAAATAAGAGTTTATGTCCACTATAAAAAGTTCGTATTTAGGGAATTTGAGAACGGAATCGGAACACCTGCAATCAGGCGTGAAAATTCTCACCGATGCTCCTGTAGATAATAATGGAAAGGGAGAAGCTTTTTCTCCGACTGATTTGGTCGCTAGTGCTTTAGGGAGCTGTATGGTGACCATTATGGGAATTGTGGCTAACAGAGATTCTGTTTCATTGGAAGGTTTGACTTGGAGTGTAACCAAAGTAATGCAGGCCTCACCCCGAAAAATAAGTGAAATCATTGTTGAATTTCATTGGGAAAATCCTGTTAATGATGCTGCGATGATCCAAAAATTGAAGAATGCAGCCAAAACCTGCCCTGTTGCCTTAAGCTTGGATCCGGAGATTAAGCAGACCTTGAAGTTCGATTTCTAGGTAAATATTTAGCCTGAATAAACTTCCTTCTACGAGTGAGTGACGAAAGTGACCTAGGATTTGTTGAACTCTTAAAATGAGGGTACATCGGTCTTTGGCCTCCCTTCTTCAAGCCTCCAAACCAAAGAAATTGAGGTTGCCTGCATTACTGAGTACAAGTATAAAAGTATATAAACCCATCTATTATGAGCTATTTATTTGAATCTTTTGAAGGCTGGAAAAGCTATTGTGAAGAGAAGAATATGTCACTGCCTGAGTCGGTGATCGAATATGAAGTCGATCAGAAAAACGGCGTAGGAGATAAGATCAAAGCTGGACTTCTTCAGGCCTATGGTGTCATGAAAGATGCCGTGAAAACCGGTCTGGAAGAGGAGATGACCTCTCGCTCCGGAATGATCAACAATGGAGCAAAGAAAGTTTACAATCACCCATTATCAGTACTTTCTCCGGAGTTTCAGAAATTGATTTCCCGTGCGCTTGCAGCCAAGGAAGTCAATTCATGCATGGGAAGAGTGGTCGCTGCCCCTACGGCCGGTGCAAGTGGGATTCTTCCCGGGACGCTGGTCACGCTTCAGGAAATCCATGGATTAAGTGATGAGCAAATTGTCGAAGGACTTTTGGTAGGAGCCGGAATAGCATTGATTATTGAAGAAAAGGCAAGCTTGGCAGGAGCTGTAGGCGGTTGCCAGGCAGAAACCGGTTCCGCTGCCGCGATGGCTTCCGGGGCGATAGTGTTTTGCTTGGAGGGAAATACGGATCAGCTCTTCAATGCAGTCGCGATAACTATTCAATGTATGCTGGGGTTGGTTTGTGATCCTGTGGCAGGATTGGTAGAAGTACCCTGCGTAGTACGGAATGCAAGTGCAGCAGCCATAGCATTCAGTTCGGCTCAGATAGCCTTGGCAAATGTAAGTGCGGTAATTCCCGTGGATGAATGTGTGGAGGCAATGGGAGAAGTAGGAGCCTCAATGGAAAGCAGGTATAAGGAAACCGCGATGGGAGGGTTGGCAGCAACCTTGACAGGACAGGCTATTTCAGAGCGGGTTTTGATAAAGGATATAGAAATCCTGCCTGATGATGAATTAGGGCATGCTGAAAAACGCCAGTAATAGATCAAAAGCTATCGTTTTGAATGATTAACCCATTTTCATGCGAACGGTTTTTCAGTAAGTGCAAGCTTATTGAGCACAATAGGTCTTAATCCATGCATCAGAAAATCCCAAAATAGGGATTTTCAAGCTAGTCTCAGGCATACCATCTTCTACGTTGGCCTCATTCGAGGTATAAGCATACATCTTCACTCGGCCGCCTTGAAGCTGGCATACCTCAGACTTTTTCAGCAAGCCCGAATTAGAGGAATAGATTTTTGACAAAAGGCACAGCTAGAAGTTGATCGATGCTCAAACTGAGTACTACAGCCCAAAGACTGGCACTCCAAAACATGTGTAAATAAATATGTCTCTTTTTGACGCCAAAAGACACCATGACTAGTGTCCCGCCGATCGGTGTAAGTAAAAGGGGTGTGAAGAAGGCAATTCCAATTTCCCCATATTTCCTCCAAAGATGGACAATTCTTCTATTCTTCTTGGAAAAAATAAGCTTAGGTTTTCTTTGAAAGTTCCTTTCAAAAATTGCCTTGATTTTTGTTCCCACTAATGTGAAAATCATTACACTGGTCATCATGCCTGCAATAGTCACCAACGCTCTCTCCAAAACGCTGTAACCGGCTGCAGATCCTAATACAGGGCCTGCTATAAATTTGAACCAACACAGGAAATAGATACCCAAGAAGGTTAGGATTTCTTCCATTAGAGTAGGAAATACAAATAGGCAAAGTAGCTGACTAAGAGTAAAGAACCTTCAACTTTTGAAATGCGCATCTTCGCACGCATCAGCACGAATAATAGAAGTGTAATTCCTAGCATCCATAGGAAATCAGAATCGATAAATACCTGAGATACACCAATGGGCTTAATGATGGCCGTGAGGCCAATTATGGATAAAATATTCATGATGTTGCTACCAAGAATATTGCCTAATGCTAAATCCGTTCTCTTGGACAAAGCAGCTATAATCGATGTGATAAGCTCGGGCAAGCTTGTGCCGATGGCGATGATGGTCACTCCGATTATCCGTTCTGATACTCCGAACTCTCTGGAGATTTTCACGGCGTTCGTCACTAATAGTTCGGATCCAAAGTACAAACCTACTACACCGCCTACAAATAAGGCAATGGATGAAAACCAAGAGTAGCTTTTCACCTGCTCTAATTCCTCTTCTACTTCTGTATTGTCCACTAAATCAGATGTAGGGCTTTTGAAAAGATAGACATTGAAGGCTATAAACAATCCAAACAGGAAGATACCTTCCCAGAGCTCAATAAATCCATTGTAGCTTAATGCATAGAAAAGGATTGAGACCAATAAGGTGACCAGATAATCTACTCTGATATGACTTTTCTTAATGAAAATAGGATAGAATAACCCACTTATTCCGAGTACAAGTCCAATGTTGGCAATGTTGGAGCCGATTACATTTCCAATTGAAATATCACTGTTCCCCTTGAGTGCGGCATTTACACTTACCAAAAGCTCCGGCGCTGAGGTGCCAAATGCGACTACAGTCATCCCTATCAGCCCGGCACTCATGCCTAGCTTTACCGCCATTGCAGAAGCACCGTCCACTAATATTTTTCCTCCATAAAGAAGAATGACCAAACCAAGAAATAATAGGAAATAGGGGAGCATGTAATAATTAAAGTTTTGGGCCAAAGGCAAGATCTCCGGCATCGCCTAGTCCGGGGACGATGTAGGATTGGTGATTTAATTTCTCGTCAATTGCTCCCAGCCAAAGCGAATAGGAGCACCTGCTGTTTTCTTTGAGGTATTGGATGCCCTCAGGAGCAGCAATGACTGCGGCTATGTGGATATGTTTGGGCGTGCCATGCAAAAGAATAGTCTGAATAGCTTCTATAAGTGATTTGCCGGTCGCAAGCATGGGGTCAGCAAGGATGATGATTTTTCCCTCTACTGTGGGACTGGCATGATATCCGAGTTGGACCGTGATTTCCCCCGGTTGACTTTCATCTCGAAAAGCGCCGATAAATCCACTGTCTGCCTGATCAAAATAATTCAAAAAACCATTGTAAAACGGTAATGAAGCTCTCATTACTGAGATGATGACGGGCTGTTCTGCGGGGACTAGTGCGGACGTTGAGGTAAGTGGAGTTTCAATTTCCTCAGAAACGTATTCAAAAGATTTGGATATTTCATAAGCCATTATTTCGCCCATGCGTTCCAAATTTCTCCGAAAGCGCATTCGATCACTTTGGATACGTATGTCCCGCATCTCACGGAGGAAATGATTTGCTATAGATGATGTATCAGATAGAACAAACATGGTGCGAAGATAAAATAAAAACCCGGCTCTTTTGAACAGGGTTTTTGATAAGGTCGAACAAGTTGTTGTTACTCTTCAGATTTCGGTTCTTCTTTGGCTTGGGCAGTTTCTTCTATGTCTTCTCCTTTCAGGTAAGTGGGTAGATTCAAGCCAGCCATATTGAATAATTCATTTAGAGGGGGAACTGCCTTCATCATTCCCGAGACAAAATTGGCAGTGGAGCCATTTCCGTTTTCACCCTGACCTGAATCCCAAACCGTGATCTTATCGATCTTGATGTTTTTCACTGCTTCCACTTGAGTTCTAACCAACTCAGGAAGTTTTTCGATCAAGAGTAGTTGGAAAGCTTTGGTAGGGTCTCCTCCTGCCGCACTTACTACCTCACGGTAGCCTTCTGCTTGTTTCGTCAATATTTCAAATAGTCCTTTTGCTTCGGCTTCCATCTTTGCATAGATCGCATCTGCTTCACCTTTTGCATGCTCTCTGATTCGCTCAGCCTCTGCTTGTGCATCTATGATTGCCCGTTGTTTGGCGATCTCTGCAGGAATGACAATGTTGGCATTTTGGGTAGATCGCTCTCTTTCTGCTCTGGCTGTTTCTGCTTTTTGTTCGGCCAGATAGGCTTCTTCCAGAGCTCTTGCACTTTGGACTTTTTCGGAAGCAAGCGCTATCCTCAAAGCCTCTGCCTCTTTTTCTCTTCGTTGTGCATCGGACTGGGCAATGGAGATTTTGGCCTCGTTTTCCCCTTTGATCGCAATGGCATTCGCTTCCGATGTTTTTACACGGGTATCTCTTTGCGCTTCGGCTTTGCCGATGCTTTCGTCTTTTACAGCTTCGGCTATGCTTACTTCCCTGTTTTTATTGGTAATCGCTATTTTTACATCACGGTCACGCTGAGTGTCAGCGATCTGCACATCTTTTTCACGATCAGCAAGTGCTTTTCCCGTCTCACCGATTTTCTCTTGCTCAGCTACTGAGATTTTTGCTTCGTTGATTGCCTTGGCGGCAGCTTCTTTCCCAAGTGCTTCGATGTACCCCGATTCGTCCTTGATATCCGTCACATTCACGTTTATCAGTTTCAAGCCGATTTTCTTCAGTTCACTATCCACATTTTTTGAGATACTATCCAGAAATTTATCTCTGTCAGAGTTGATTTCCTCAATAGTCATAGTTGCTATTACCAATCGCAACTGTCCAAAAAGAATGTCTTTCGAAAGTTCTTGAATTTGTTCGTGTGCCAAGCCTAAAAGTCGCTCAGCCGCCGTATTCATCGTATCTGTGTCGGTAGAAATAGCAATGGTAAACCGGCAGGGAACATCCACTCTGATGTTCTGCCTGCTTAGCGCATTGGTCAGATTGGTTTCTATGGAAATTGGCTTCAAATCCAAGTAGGCATAATCCTGAATAACCGGCCAGATGAAAGCGCCCCCACCATGTATACATCTGGCTGAAGTGCCCCCTGTTTTGCCATAGACTACAAGTATTTTGTCAGAAGGACAGCGCTTGTAGCGGGAGACAAGTGCTAGGATGGTTACAAAGGTGACAACCGCTGCAACGACGATAAGTATTAATGGATCCATAAAAGAATTGATTTAAAGCTTTTCTACGATAAGTATGTTGCCACTTTCTACACGCAAGATTCTTACGGTGGCGTTTGTTTCTATTTTGTCCTGTTCGGTCATGGCGTCAAGTTCACGTACGGAACCATTCAAACTAACCATGATCTTCCCTTTGCCCTGCATGTGGCCGGGAATGGATAGGTAGACATTGGCAATTGTATTGAGCGTCTTTTCGAACCGAAAAGTATTGTCTTCCCCCAACTTTTGAATTTGCCGTATTATGAGAAAAAAGAAGTAAACAAAGGCAAACCCTACTGCTAAACTGATGAGCAAAAGTAAAGTAGTGTTTGGGATGAGTTTGTAAAAAGAGATCCCCGCCCAGCTAAATCCCAACAGGAAATTTGTCAGGTTTCTCAAAGAGAAAAGCTGGAATGGAGCTTCACCCCCATCCAAGTCGCCATCAAAATCAGCTTCAATACCATCTGAACCTCCTGATCCTACAAATGTCAAGATCGTCTGCAGTACGAAAATCAATGAAACAGGTATAGCGATATACCAGAAAAGCTTGAGTTGAGGATCTAATCCTTCTAAAAATTCCATTTCAAAATAAGTTATAGCCACCTTAGCCAGGCTCAAAATATCAAAAAAAATCTAATTACTAACTTTCTGTTTTGGAATAAATTAGAGGGGATCAAAAGCATTTAGCTTAACTGTCCGTTCCACAATGGATTCGAGGATCAAAACTTATTGGTAGGGTTCTGGGAGAAGTAAAAAAATCCCGAAAATTAAACTCCCGGGATTTCAACTTAGTTGGTTAAAACTTAAATGGAGCTGTTTTTCTATTTTGATAGCCATGATAAGCTATGGCTGCGAAGAGTACTACAGCTCCTATAAGTGCTGTCCATTGGATAGTAGGAATACTTCCCCAGTGTCTTATTGCAATGGCGACTAAGGCCCAAACACCCACAGATGCGAATTCCCTGAGATTTCGGCTAGCGATCATAAAAAGATTGATAAGTACAGCGATAGTAATCATTGCAACTGCCCAAGTGACTTCGGAGATACCGCCGTCCCAACCGACTTTTGCCAGATAGGCCGAAATATTTGCGATAGTAGCGACTGCTATCCAGCCACTGTAAAGTGCTATAGGCCACCATAACCAAAAAATAATGGGGCGTGGGGCGTCCCATCGTTCCATATTCGTATTTAAAATGGTAATAATCAGACAAGCCAAAATCCCAAACATAATTACGATACTCATGCCGGTGAATTCCATCAGCCACATGTAAACCCAGAGTCCATTGCCAATATTTGCCATGATCAAATAAGAGCCAATCTGTGAAAGAAAATCAGAATCTTTGATAGAACTGAATGCTCTCGAAATAAAGAAGATAGCTTGCGCTAAAAGTGCCAAAAAGATGACTCCCCAGATAGAGAATGCGTATCCGGCCGGTGTGAACAGGTTTGAGTATTCTGAACTTAGAGAGCTTATCGTATTTCCGTTGATGCCCTTGGCGTTTGCCCGGTAGTTCCAGAAGATGACTAGTAGTAATACTGTCATATTCAAAACAGCATATAGTTTATGTGATTTTTTTATACTTTTCATTCATCCAAAGGCTTGAGTTGCTGTAGTAAGGTGGGGATAAGTTCTGTCACGGTGGGGTGAGTCTGAACCGAATTAATCAGAGCTTTGTAGCTTATCTTTCCATACATGGCCGTCAGAAATGTCCCGATGATTTCATCCCCTCCAGTCCCCAAAACTGCTGCTCCAAGGATTTGTTCGGAATCCGCGTCTACGATGACTTCCATTTGTCCCTGAGTTTCGCCTTTTTCCTTTGCTCTGGAAATGTTGCTCATGGACATTCTTGCAAAGAGCAGTTTCTTGCCTGTTTCTTTAGCTTCCTTGAGTGTCATGCCAGCTCTTCCCAGTGGTGGATCGATGTATAGGGCATAATTGATAATCCTGTCATTCAGCGTTCTTTTCTTTCCCCCAAACAGCTGATCTTGCATGATCTCGAAGTCATTGTACGAAGTGTGGGTGAAGGCGCCTTTTCCATTACAATCTCCCAGAGCATAAATTCCTGTTATATTGGTTTCAAGTTTTTCATTTACTTGGAAATAGCCCTTTTCGTTTAGTTGAAGCCCTGCATTTTCCGGTTTGAGCAAATCTGAATTAGGCAATCTTCCCGTTGCGATCAGCAGATGTGTACCATAGATTTCTTTGTCTTTTCCGTCTTTGTGGAAAGTCACTCCGATTTTTCCTGATTTTTTTGCTTTGCCTTTTAGACATTTCGCGCCACAGATCACCTTTACGCCTTCGTTTTCCAAGATTTCTCTCACCGTTTCCGAAGTGTGTTTGTCTTCTCTGGAAATAAGCGCATTACCCATTTCGAGTACAGTGACTTTGGAGCCCAATCGCTTGAAAATCTGGGCAAATTCTAATCCAATATAACTTCCACCTACTATGATCAGATCATCAGGAATCTTGTCGAGCTGAAGAATAGAGGTATTTGTGAGGTAATCGACATCTTCGAATCCTTCGGGAATTCTTGCTCTAGCGCCCACGTTCATGAAGATTTTGGAAGACTTCAGGATTCGAGTTCCCACTTTTACTTTAGTTTTATCTATAAAAGTGGCAGTACCGCGGATCATGGAGATTTGAGATGAATCGTTCAAGGCTTTCCGTATTCCGATTCTGGATTCATTGACCAGTTTATCTTTTCTCTTTTTAATTGCTTTAAGATTGATTTTGGGTGATGTGAGCACTTCAATTCCCAGATTAGGTGCATTGGAAACTGCCCAAGCTGCCCGTGCACTTGCAACATATGCTTTGGTAGGGGTGCATCCCGTGTTTACACAGGTACCTCCCAATGCTGCCTTTTCTACCAATGCAACCTTCCATTTTTCTTTAGCCAGTGCCAATGCAAGGGGATTGCCTGCTTGGCCGGATCCAATGATGATGGCATCAAAAGTTTCTACGCTGTCCTCAATCATGCAAAAAAAGTTTTGGTGAGTGAATTTCGATTCTCTAAAAGTTACAAACAGAAAGCCAAAGAAAAAAGGAGCCTGATATCCAGACTCCTTTTGCAAGCATTCACCAAATCATATGCTTAATTTTTTGAGACTATCCAGTTCTTTACATTTCCGTGAAACTCATTAATTGCTTTGGTATGAAAGTACGGATAGATGATTTTGTCTCTAAACCACGACCCACTCCGATAAAATGTCTTATGCGAAACCTCGGTTTTTCCATTGGGTAGCGACTTGAATCGGATGAATTGGGAACCCTCAGATTTGGAATTTTCCAGGTAGCAGATTCGGATTAGCCCTTTCTTTTTATCAATTTCCATCACTTCATGACCTACTTGAAGTTTGATGGTTCCATTGAATACGTGAAGGTTTAATATAAGTACCTGCCCTTCGCCCATTCCCCCGGTATATACTTCCCCCGGAAATACTTCTTCGCCTGTTTGTCTTGTATAGAGCTGATGGAAATGGATCATTCTTCCACTCCATGCTTTTTCAGGAGAAATATTGACATAGCCATCCCAGACGCTGTCGAAGTCCTCGTCATAAAGGTATGTTTCCAGATGTTCGTGATAATCCGGATCTGTATTTTGGTAGCAGATTGAGCCTAGCTTTGCGAAATCAAATTCCGGGATACTGCTCTTTCTGTTGATATTTTCTTGCATGGATAATAAAGATTCGCCTGTGCGAAATGGGGCTTTAACCCGTATTATGCATTAGCATTTCTATTACGTTCTAAAATTACTTTAAAATCAGGAGCTTCGCTGCAGTTTTCTCCCGATGGCTATCGGGATCCAAACAGCCTGATTTTATTGTGATTTTAGCCCTCATAACGAAGACTAATGCAAAATCCGGATTTAAAGAAAGCAAAAGTGGGGCGATTCCCCAACCTTAGGGCGATGGGAGAGGTGCATTGAGTTGAATGCCAAGGGGGTTAAACTTTTTCATTTTGTTTTCCGGATGGATAAAACAAGAAAGAGGAGCCTTTTACAGCTCCTCTGTGATTAAAAGGCTCGTTTTTCGAGATGCTCTTCCAGATCAATTTTGTCAATTCCTTTTGACATCCAATCCGGTGCTTCAGCTCCTTTCAGATGATGGTCAAAGAATTCCATCATTCTTACAGAATAATCCTTTCGGTTTTCGAGCTTGCCCAGACCATGATTCTCTCCTTTATACTGAACCAGAATTACAGGCTTCTTCAATCGTCTCAGTGCTGAATAGTACTCAATTCCCTGAGTGAAGTCTACCGCCCCGTCTTTATCATTGTGTAGCATAAGAAGCGGGGTAGTGACATTTTTCACATGATACACTGGGCTGTTGCGCTCGTATGCAGCCCAGTTTTCCCATGGACCACCGGTAAATCTACCCTGAGAAGCTTCGAAAATTGACATGTTTCCTCCGCCCGAATTCCAGTAGATCAAATCGTACATGGAGATCATGTTTGTAAGAGGAGCCCCGGCAGCTGCCGCTTTGAACATATCAGTCTGGGTAATCAAGAATGACGTTTGGTATCCGCCCCAAGAGTGTCCGTGGATCCCGATGTTGTCTTCATCGATTACCCCTGTTTCAATAGCTGCCTTCACACCCGGGATTACACACCATACTGCGGACATACCGGGATCATCCATGGTATAGACGATGTCCGGAATAAATACAGCAAATCCGTTGCTGGTATATACGTTTGGATTCCAACCTGTGCCGCTGTAGCCGGGGTTTGTCCAGCTATGACGGGTTTGGGATAGCTTTTCGTAATAATAAACTACCGTTGGATATTTGTCTCCATCTACATAATTGGCAGGAAGAAATAGCGCACCCTGAAGTGTATCTCCTTTGTCAGACACATAATCAACTAATCTTGTGCCTGAAGACCAAGCATATTTTCCTGCGTCAGGAGCATTATTGGTTATTTTGGTAGGGGAAGAAAGAGTAGCGTCCGCTACATAGATCTGGTCAGGTTCATTGAATTTCTCTTGGGTAAAGAAATAAACTTCAGCATTTTCCGCTTTTTTAAGAGAGCCGATACCGGCATCCTCCCAGACCACTAGTTTTGCACCCGCTTCCAGTCCCTTCTTCGATGAATTGATTACTGCAATCCCGCTTTTCTTGGTCCATTCACCATAAGCCCGGAGATAAAGCGGCTTGCTGAGGTTTATGCCTTTTTCGTCCCGGTCCAGAGCAAAGCGATACTGGTATTTGATTTTTTCTGATCTCCCGTTTTGAGTCAAATTTATTGCTTTGGCTTTTCCTGATACGGTTACTTGCCAGATATCCCAGCCATCATTGAGTAGCACATACTGACTGTCACTGCTCCAGCCAAGCGCACCTTGCAGGGGCTTTTTTACATTGTGGTCATCATCCACATTTACAAAAGTGACAGGCAGGCTTGCCGTCAGGTTCATTTCTTCACCCGAGGCAATATCATAGCTGTAATAGTCGCCATCGTATCCATAGATCAACTTTGTGCCATCTGGTGAGCTACGGGGATAGGAAGAATACCCCGGAAGATAAAAGTTAGAGAAAAGGTCCTTTTTCTCACCCGTTTTGAGGTCTATAATATAGAAATCACGATAGTTCTGCCCATCCAGATTGCTTTGTAATTCATAGGCCTGATTGTCTGAGCCGATCGCATATTTCTCTTTGTCAAGAATATTCAGATCGCGCATTGTGCTGTCTTGCAGCTGAGTATGCTTGCCTGCCGCCACATCATACATGGCATAGAAGCTGTAATTTTTATCCTGATTTTCCAGAATCTGCTGGCGGGATTGAAGCCGGCTGTCATTCCAATGCCAGATGGTCATGTCAGGCTTGTCGGTATCTTTGTCTTTTGGACTTACTTTACCTGAATCCAGTTTCGAAAGCGCTTTCTTCAGGTCTGCAATAGAATTCAAGGAAGTGTCTGCCATGATTTTCTTCATTGCTTCTGATTCTGCAAGTGCTACAGAATCCTTGTCCAACTCTTTCTTCTCATCTTCTTTTTTGGCTAAAACCAAGGGATGAATTCCGTAGAAAAGTCTGGTAAGATCTTCAGACCACACCGGTCGGCGATTTGGACTGATCGTGTATTCTTTCGAGAATCCCACAGAATCCTTAATCGGATCATACACGGTCACTTGAGGACTTGTCAGGTTCTTAACTCCAACTAATTTGCCCTGATCTTGCTTATACTTTTTGTCTTTGACCATTTTCAGCGCAGCGAAGGCATCTCCTTTTTCTGTCCAGTTGATGGACTTGTAGGTGGCCTTGTCTGAGTCTAGCACCGATGTACTGTTGTTAGTCAGGTTCATCAGGTAGATTCCATTTCCTGATTGATTGGCGGCTTCTACGGTGTATGCCAAATAGTTACCGCTCTTGTTGAAAGAAAACTCGGCTACATTTCCAATATTCTGCGCTTTGTCAGTGTTAAGATGATAAATCAAGAGATCAGAGCCTTTGGCATCTCCGCTTCCGTCTTTGGTTAAATTGACTACAAAGTGAGTTGCTGCTTTTCCGTTAAAGGAGAAATTGCTTACGTTTTCAAAAGTTTTCTTGTCGTCTTTGTCGTCAGAGCCTAGTTTGATCAATGTGACCTTGTCGTGAAGAGGCTTGCCTTTGGATTTCTTATTGGCTTCCTTTTCTTTGAAAGTAGGGTGTTCTTTGAATGCGATCCACTTGCTATCCTCACTGAATTCAATGGAGGGAAAGTTGGTAAAGCCTATTTTGAAGGTTTTTGTGGAGTCAGGCTCGCTTACTTTCTGTAAAATAACTTCCCCATCGGCTTCCAGCGCAATCATTCCATATGCCACCCATTGGCCGTCCGGAGAAATCTTAAAGGAAGAACTGTTCATGTATTTCCAAGTGGGAATATCTTTCCAAGTCATCGGTTTGGCAGCTTCATCTTGGGCAATTGCCAGGTTACAAATCAGGCAAAAAAGCCAGAAAAAGGTAAAGAGTCTTTTCATAGTTATAGCTGTTTAAGCGTGTAAAATAAGTTTTTTTGAAACAAATTGGCTCTCCTGTTGACCAATGTGGTTGCAATAGGGACGAAAAACTGAAAATGCAATAGATCAAAAAGAGAAAAGTCTCAGATCTTAGATCCAAGACGTTTTGTTACAGGTTAGGTTTTGCGGCAAGGTAAACTGAGTTTCTGTTTAGGTATCACGGGGTTTTATATACCACTTTTCCTCCGACTACAGTCATCGCTACTTTTGTGTCCAGAATTTCATCCTCGGGGATTTCCATGATGTTCTTGTCGAAAACAGTGAAATCAGCCGCTTTCCCAACTTCAATAGACCCCTTGAAATCCTCATCAAACTCTGCAAAAGCACCGTCCAAGGTATAGGCTTTCAATGCTTCTTCCCGGGTCATTTTTTGATCTCCTTCATAACCTCCTTCGGGCAATCCCTGCAGGGTCTTGCGCGTTACAGAAGCATAAAAAGAAGGAATGGGATCGACGGGTTCCACAGGTGCATCTGTTCCATTGGTGACTACAGCACCGGATTGCATTAATTTCTGCCATACATAGGCACCATCGATGATCCGTTTTTCACCCAATCTGTCAATCGCCCAAGGACGGTCTGAACTCAAATGAATAGCCTGCATAGCGGCGATCACTCCCAATTCACCGAATCTGGGTATGTCGTCCGGATGTATGTGCTGGGCATGCTCAATGCGGAATCTTAGGTTGTTGGCGTTGGGATGGTTTGTGAATGCAGCTTCATAGCGATCTAGAATTTCCTGATTTGCCCTGTCTCCGATGGCATGGGCACAAACTTGAAAGCCTGCTGGGATGGCTTTTTCCGAAACTTCAGACACCACAGACATCGGCAATGTCTCATGACCACGATGTCCGGGTCTATCCGAATAATCTTCCAAAAGCCAGGCTCCTCTGGATCCCAAGGCACCGTCACAGTTGAGTTTAATCGAGCGAACGGTAAGCATGTGATTTGCGGAATCGATCATCGGGCCTCTTTCATACCATTGCTCCAGAAGAGCAGGTTGAGTGCCGGTAAGCATCACATATTGACGTACGGTGAGTTTTCCTTCATCCTTGAATTTCCGGATGAGATCGATCACATTTTGTCCGCTTCCGGCATCATGGAAACTTGTGATTCCCTTTTCATTTAATTCTTGCAAAGCCAAAGTCAATGCTTGCTCAGCTCTTTCGGGAGTCTCTGCCGGAATCAATCGGGCTACAAGACCGGCTGCTTTTTCAGAAAGTATGCCGGTGGGATTTCCCAATTCGTCCAGAATAATCTCCCCGCCTTCAACCTCACCGGGTCTCTCGCCTTTCAGATTGCTGATACCGGCGAGTTCCAGTGCTTTTCCATTGGCAAAAGCCGCATGTCCGCTTGCATGGGAGAGGTATACAGGATTGTCAGGAGATACTTCGTTGAGTTGCGTATTGGTTTGAAAGCCTTTTACCATTTTCTCAGGTTTCTCGATCCACTTGTCCTGATGCCAGCCCCGACCAGTGATCCATTCTCCCGGTTTTGCTTGGGCTACCGCCTCGGCTACTTTCTCCACCAGTTCGTCGTAAGTTTTCACATACATTAGATCCAGTTCTAGCTTATTGTAGCCGATTCCCATCAAGTGTGCGTGAGATTCGATGATGCCAGGAGTCATGGTGTTCCCTTGGAGATCGATTACTTCGGTGTTTTCAGCTTTGTGTTTTTCTATTTCTTCGGCAGAACCCACAGCGATGATCATCCCGTTTTTCACAGCGACAGCTTCGGCTGTGGGCTGGTCTTCATTTACTGTGTAGATGACCCCATTGGTAAAAATCAGATCGGCAGGGTCGGCCTTTTCCGAAGAGCAAGAAAGGAGGATAATCCCCAGGATTGCGAGTAAGTAGATGTTCTTCATGGATTTATATTTCAACCCGAAAACTACCTTATTTCAAACAATCCAAAAAGCCAGTCCTGTAATTAGCGCATCCAGATTTTACGGCTTTCTCTGAATTTGCCTTCGTATTCCAGCCGGAGAATATATAATCCGGGAGGCAGAAAGTTAGCCTGTATTTCTATTTCTGAGTTGGCCGGAATCTGTATGTTACTTAGCAATTCCTGTCCGAGTGAATTGAATAAGGTTCCCGTGGAGGTTTTGTTGGCAATAACTTTAATCGGGCCATCGCTTGGGTTGGGATATACTTTGATTCTATAATCGTCCGTGTCAGGATTTGACCCCTCGGTAGAAGTCAAATAAATCAAACCACCTCCTCTTGTGCCTGTTATTAAATCTGTAGGTCCGTCGAAAGCGGGGATGACAGTAGTTATCCAGGTATTTCTTCCCAATCGAGTGGGAAGATTTTGACCTTGGATCTGTACCAAGACCTCAGTGCGTGTTGCGGACTGCATGAAATCTACAATTTTGCTGATTACGCCATTTTGATCAATGGCATAGAGGTCAGGATTGGATTTTTGGACCACTGCTACACTTAGATTTCGATTGGCGGGATTGTCGCTAAAGCCCAAGAAATCTGTCTCCTGAAGAACTGCGACATGTGTGCCAAAATCAATCGTATACAGATCCAAACGCCCATTTTGGGAGGCTACTAGCATATAGTCTTGGGCGGCATAATTGAAAAATTGGAGGTAATCGCCACGCCGTGCTGTGTATCCTGTAATTGAAATAGGAGATGACCCCGCTTCACGTAAATCATAAATCACCTGAGTAGGAACGTTGCTTTGATAGCGAATGCCTGAGGCTAGCAAGTTTGTTTGACCTGCTTTGTCCCTATAATTGATGTATTGGGCATCTACAAGGTTAAGCGGGGATAGATCTATATACTCTTCCTCTTGTTGGGTAAGTTTCCCGTCAGCCATTGTGAAATTGGTAAGCGCGGATCTTACTTGGCCATTTTCCATGAGCCTGTTTGCAGTGACAAAAAGCTCTCCCTGACTTTTGTTTCCAAGAAAAACAGGCCTTGTGTTTTCACCCAAATCAATCATCTTGTGCTGTAGGAAATCATAGTCAGAATTTCCTTGATTATTGATTTTCACAAGGGAGTGGGCAAAATCAATTTTGTAATCGAAGGAAGTTTCACTCGTGTTTAGAGTCACTATTAAATCATCACCAATCATCTGGCCAATATGAAAAAGCGGAAATTCGGGAAGGGTTCCATGCTTGGGAAGATTATTGGTGAAGCCGGTGAAAACCGGGTCTGAAGTGGTGCCTCCATTTGGAAGAAAATATAGAATATTGCACTCATCCCTGCCCAACATAAGGTCTTCAATCCCATCTCCATCAAGATCCCTGTAAAGAATAGAATGGCCTCCTGCATGAAGGATTTTGTTATTTTCGTCAGGAAGCCTTCGTGAGTTAAGGTCCAGTCCGGAGCAGGTCTTGCCAAATGAAAGCTCTCCGCAACCGCAGAATTCAAAGTTTCCCCAGTGATTCACCCCGAAGGCAAAACCATCAATATCCGCAGTTCCTTTTCGCTCTATGCTGGTGTTTTTGTAAAACTCCATGTAATCACCGCCGGCAAAATTAAAAATCACCAGATCCAGATCACCGTCCCCATCCAAATCCTGAATTAGAGGAGTATCCAGGTTATTTGTTTGAATATTAGCTGAGCCATCCAGCTTCAGGAAGTTTTGAGCCACTTCCCATGAAACCCTATTTCCGGTAGATGTATTTTTATAGGCTTTGATTCCAAGAGCTGTGGAAGTGAAAAGGTCCTTTTTTCCATCTCCATCAAAATCTGCCAGAACTAGAAATCCACTGATGTCTATCGGAAATAAGTAACTTAATTCGGGAAAGTGAATGAACGTTTCTCCTTCTTTTTTGAAAACCAGCAGTTGTCTGGAATTGATGTCCCATGTCACCCATTCTTCTATCCCGTCTCCCGTAAGATCTATAGTTTGAATCTGTGCAGAATTAATCCCGCCTGTGAAAGGAGATGACAGCATAACACCGTCCATTTCAACGTTTGGGTACTGATCAATTCGAAAAATTTCTTGGGCGTTCAGTTGAAAGCTGCTGAGGAGAAAAATGAAAATCCAGAATTTGCGCATGGAATGGTAAGGGATAAGACAAATTAATACGGCAGTCTCAGTTCAAAGATGTGAATGATTCCTTTATTTTGGGAATTAATTCCTTCCAAAACGATGAATATTTCCATTTTATATACGCTTTTCAAAAATAGTACTGGAGTCAGCACAGACACCAGAAAGATCGAAAAAGGCAATTTATTTTTTGCACTGAAAGGCCCTAATTTCGATGCTAATTCCTTTGTGCCAAAAGCGTTGGAAATGGGTGCCTCTGTCGTTGTGATCGATGATGTTACCTATTTTGTGGAGGAGGATGAGCGTTATTTTTTGGTGCAGGATTCATTGAAAATGCTTCAGGATTTGGCTAATTACCATCGCAAGCATCTAGCTATTCCTATCATTGGTTTGACCGGTTCGAATGGGAAAACGACTACAAAGGAGTTGATGAAGGCGGTTTTGGGCAAGAAATTTCAAACAGCAGCGACTGTTGGAAACCTGAATAACCATATCGGTGTGCCGTTGACTTTGCTTGCTATCGGGGATGAAGACGAAATCGCAATCGTGGAAATGGGAGCTAATAAGCCTGGTGATATAGCCGAGCTTTGCATGATCGCCGAGCCGACCCATGGGGTGATCACCAATATTGGAAGGGCACATCTGGAAGGGATGGGCGGTCCCGAGGGGGTATTGAAAACCAAGACGGAACTTTTCCAGTTTTTGAGAGAAAAAGGAGGGACGGTATTTATCAATTCGCAGGATCCTATTTTGTCAAATCTGGCAAAACGCTTTGAAAGCCCGGTGCTTTATCCTTCGAAGGGAGATTTCTGTGAGGTGATGTTCGAAGAGGCCAACCCGTTTGTAAAGTTTTCGGCAAAAGGGGCAAACGAAGTTTTTCTAAGTTCTTTGATTGGTGCATACAATTTTGGGAATATCGCTACCGCACTGACGATCGGTAAGTTTTTTGGAGTAGAGATGCAGAAAGCTGTTCAGGCTATAGTAGATTATAAACCGTCTAATATGCGGTCTCAATTGATCGAGAAGCGCAGCAATCTAATTATTCTGGATGCTTACAATGCCAATCCATCGAGCATGGAAGTGGCTATCCGGACTTTTGGACAGATGACGGGAAAGAAGCATAAAATGCTGATCCTAGGAGATATGTTTGAGTTGGGAGCGCATGCAGAAGCAGAGCATGCTCGACTGGGAGAAATCATAAGTGAATACGATATTGATAAAGTTTGTTTTACCGGTCAGCTGATCGCATCTGCTTTGACCACTTACCCAAAAGCCTTGTATTTTCCGGATCCTTTTTCATTTAGAAACTGGCTGCAGGATAGTAAACTGGAGGATTACCTGATCTTGATCAAAGGTAGCCGTGGAATGAAGCTGGAGGGATTGGTGGATTTTATTTGAAAAGTACAGGAAATTCTTATTAGCTTTTAATATGCATGCGGATTTCTGACGGGATCCGGGAAGTAGTTTTTAAGAGTCTTTTTCAACACTTTTCGGTTCTGCGTCCGGTAATTTTGAAATAAGTATTTCAATCAATTCAGATAAAGTTTGACCGTGCTTTTCAGCATAGTTTTTTGCTCTCTCAGCAATTCCTTCGTTGATGTCTACTGTTACTTTTGTTTCATCTGTTTATATTTTGATTTTTAATGGTCAGATGGAATCTCGCACGGCGAATAATCATCCCTCTGTGTGTCGTTTTCGACATGCTCGATTTCATGACTTTTGTATGTCTGAAATTGTACCGGTAAAAGACAAAAAGGGACTTATTTTATGGGAAACATTAGCATTGCGGTACTTCGGCCACCCTTTTTCGGTCTTCCTATCAAGTAAACAAGTGGAATTTGGCAACTGAAATGATCGCAAATGATTATATAATTTAAGAAGAATTCCTTCCTAATTGAAATCAATTTTGCTTCAATAAAGTTTACTTTTAAGTCGGATTACCGATGGATCAAAAAATCAACTGCTTACCAAAAACATATAAAATGCGCCCTTACTTGCCTTTCCTCACCGCCCTTGCCGAACATAATTCCAAAGAATGGATGGATGCCAATAAAAAATGGTATTTGGAAACAAGAGCTGAATTTTTGGAAGATGTGGCAGTGCTGCTCAAAGGAATTGGGGAATGGGAGCCGGAACTCTTGGTATTCAAGGCTAAAGACTGTGTTTTTAGACAAAATCGGGATATCCGCTTTTCGGCTAATAAAATGCCTTACAAAAATAACTTTGGAGTCTATTTTTCTCCCAAAGGGAAGAAGTCAGAAGGGCCTGGATATTACCTGCAAATCCAGCCTGACAATTCATTCTTGGCAGGAGGAATCTGGATGCCGATGGCTGAAACTTTAAAGAAAATCAGAAGAGAAATTGATTACTCAGGAGCTGAACTGGCCAAAATTGAAAGTAATCCGGAATTCAAAGCACTTTTCGGACAGATAGACGGAGAAAGACTCAAGACCAGCCCACGGGATTATGAGGCTGATCATGAGTTTATTGACTATCTGAGATTGAAGAGCTTTACGGTGTCTTCAAAAATCTCAGACAGAGATATTGAATCAGGGAGTTTTATCAATATTGCCTTGGAAGGTTTTCGGAAAATGATTCCATTGCAGCAGTTCCTAGCCCAAGCCATCGAGGATGTGGAAGACGGATCAGGACTATTGTAGATTTGAGTAACAAGTAGCTAGTATTGAGATTCAAGAGCCAAGAGTTAAGAATCAAGAGACTAGATTCTAGCGTTAAGAATTGATCTCAAATTTCGAATCTCGAATTTTTTCAAGTGTAGCAGCGACGCCATCTTCTTTGTTGTGATGGGTGATTTCGTTAGCGACTGCTTTGACTTCCATTCTGGCGTTGTCTACGGCAACTCCCCAGCCTACTGACTGTAGCAGATCGATGTCGTTGTAGTTGTCTCCAAAAGCGACCACCGATTCCATTCCAAAATCATAATGATCTAAAATTTTCTTTAGCCCCGTAGCTTTGGAAATGGCTCTAGGAGCAATCTCCAGATACGTGTCGCTGGATCGGTAGAGGTGCATGTCCAGTGAGTGCTCTGCATGCAGCTCGCCAAAAAGCCATGCAATTTCCTGAGATTCCCCCATGCACATGACTTTATGTGCTCCCGAATTATTCTTTGACCATAGATCCAGTACCTCCTGTCCGGCCATCCACGTGTAGGAAACTTTGGTGTGTCGGACTTCGCGCTGGGACCAGTAATCATCTTTTTCCTCATACCAATTTTCGCCCTGATACAAACTGACATGAATGTCGGTTTTATGGGTAAGGCGAAGGATTTTAGACACCAAATCTACCGGAATGCTCACATCCTCCAAGACTTCCCCGTCGCCACTCAATACATAGCCACCGTTGTAACTAATCAGAGGTTGGGGAAAGCGATTCATGTCATGAAGCAAATGGCGCATGGCATTGGGCATACGGGAGCTTGCAAGGATCACGGGGAAATCCGTTGGTAAATCAGCAACCACGGCTTTGAGACGGGGAGATAGATCGCGTACTGAATTGAGGAGTGTTCCGTCAATATCAGAGCAAAAAGCCTTTATTTTCATCTGTTTATAATTGTTTTTCAATGGTCACATGGAACCTCGCACGGTGAATAATCATTCCTCTCCCGAAGCAAGTTCGGGACAAGTTGTGTGTTGTTTTCGACATGCTTGATTTCATGTGTTTATAATTTGTCTTTCAATGGTCATAACCTGCTTACCATTTTTTAGGCAGAGAACCCCGCATAGCAGATAATCATCCCAATGTATATTGTTCTTCGTTATGTTTGATGTCATCAATCGAAGTCAGACCAGTTTATGTCATTGGCAAAATTGGCAAAAACGCCAAAGCCAATGATAGCGATGAATAGTATTACCGCAGCGAAGACAATGAGCTTGACGATCAATTCCGCCTTGGCCCATTTTGCCTTTTCCGGATCCGTGTTTTTGTCCGTTGCCCATACGATGAGCATGATCAGTCCGATCAAAGGTAGACGTTTGACCAGCACTGCGATTATCCATTCCCCAAGCGAGGTCGGCGGATTTTTGTACTCATTAGGCAATTCCATAACTGACAGGTTTAATTAAAAATCTTTCGTTTCAAACACATATTCCTGCATGGCCACATTTTCTGGATTGGTAGGGTCTGTTTGAATAAATTGAACGGTAATTTGTTGGTAATCTTCGGCTTTTTCAAAATCCCTGAGATAAAGTTCAGCACATTTTCTTGCCAGAACTTCAGGCTGATTCCCTAAAATTAGAGGATCTCCATTTTCCAATTTAAGGTAAATAGTGGAAGTGGTGGTGTCATCAGAAGTTGATTTGCTGAGATTTACATTAACCCCCTCAAAATCTCCCAGCATGCGGATTTCATCAGAAGGCATAAATCCCTTTCCCATCATTGCTTCCATCCCTTTGAAAGCAAATTTAGCAATGTTTTCAGGTTCGCAGGAACAAGAGCTTAGCGATGCAATAAGTAGGAAGAAAACAAAAAAACGATTTCGCATAGGAATGCCTTTTAGGAAGTAGGATTATGCGAATTTAAAGAATCTGTAGATATCTTCGATAGTCAGCAAGCTAGCTGGATAAAAGAAAGACTAAAAACAAAAAGCTCCACATTTCTGTGAAGCTTTTGAAGTGGAGGATAACGGAGTCGAACCGATGACCTCTACACTGCCAGTGTAGCGCTCTAGCCAGCTGAGCTAATCCCCCAAATTACTTCCAATTTGAACCGATGACCTTCCCGACCTTTGTCGGGACACTCGGTAGATCAGCCGAAGCTAATCCCCTTTTTGGGTTTGCAAATATAGACCTAGGTTTTTGCTGTGCAAAGAAAATTTTACTCAGTAGCGTAATTTATTCGAGTCATGATACTTCTACCGAGGGTTACTTCATCGGTGAATTCCAATTCTCCACCTACCGGTATACCCCGTGCGATTGAACTTACCCGGATACCTTTTTCCTTTAGCCTTTTCGCCAGATAGAAAGAAGTCGTATCGCCTTCCATCGTAGCGCTCAATGCCAAAATCACTTCTTGAATAGGTTCGCTTTTCGCGGCAGATTCTACTCGGCTCAGTAAAGATTCTATTTTCAGTTCTTCCGGTCCGATACCTTGGATAGGGGAAATCACTCCGCCAAGCACATGGTATTTGCCCTGAAACTGGTTGGTGTTCTCTATTGCGAGCACATCTCTGATGTCTTCCACCACACAGATAATCGAGCCGTCCCGACGATGGCTCAAGCAGATACTGCATTCTTCGGCATCTGAGATATTATGACAGGTTTTGCAATATTGAATCTCGGTACGCATACGCGTGATAGCCAAAGCCAAAGCCTCGGTATTTGCTTCATGCTGTTTGAGAAGATGAAGAGCAAGTCGAAGTGCTGTCTTTTTGCCGATTCCCGGGAGTCTGGATATTTCGGTGACAGCATCTTCTATCAGTTTGGAAGGAAAATTCAATTCTGGGTCGATTTAAACTATTGCGGCTTGGATTCCAGCATCTAATATAGCTTCACACATAGGTTTTAGCTCGGTGATGCTTCCTTTTTTTACCGCACATTTTCCTCTGTAGTGGATGGTGATAGTGCATTGTTCTGCTTGCTCTATGCTGTGCTTGCAGACTTTCATGAGAATCTTGATTACATGATCGAACGTGTTGTACTCGTCATTGTACACGATCAGGTCATTGGATTCAATATCTATCAAATCCTCCACCAGAACTTCTGATTCTTCTATATACGGAAGTGGTTCGTTTGAATGATTCATTTTGCAAAATTAAGAATATTGGACAACTTAGCGAACCCACTTCGATACGATTTATGAATTCCCAACTAGTCCTTCTGGTAATCTGTTGTTATTTTTTACTGTTATTTCTGATTTCCTGGTTTACTTCCCGCAAAGTTTCTGCCGATACCTTCTTCACCGGAGACCGGCAGTCGCCTTGGTTTTTGGTGGCTTTTGGCATGATAGGAGCCTCGCTTTCAGGGGTTACTTTTATCTCTGTTCCGGGGGAAGTAGGCAGTAGTAACTTCTTTTATTTTCAGGTTGTTTTGGGCTACACTCTGGGCTATTTCACTATAGCGAAGGTCTTGCTGCCACTTTACTATCGGCTAAATCTCGTCTCCATCTATTCTTATCTGGAAGATCGGTTTGGCTTTTGGTCCTATAAGACCGGGGCTTTTTTCTTTATTCTATCCAGAACTTTGGGATCTTCAATTCGGGTCTTTCTAGTGGCAAGCGTCCTTCAGTTGATACTTTTTGATTCCTTGGGCATTCCATTTTGGGTTTCAGTACTTATTACTGTCGGACTTATTTGGCTCTATACTCATCGTGGAGGTATCAAGACGGTCGTTTGGACGGATACGCTACAGACGTTCTTTATGCTGGCCGCCGTGGTGGTGTGTGTGGTCATGGTGGGAAACGAACTGAACTTCGATGGAGTTGGCGATTATTTCAAAGCTGTTTCCGATGATCCACGTTCCCGGATTTTCAATTGGGACTGGAAAGCCGGGACAAATTTCTTCAAACAGTTTATTTCCGGGGCATTTATTACCATCGTAATGACCGGGCTAGACCAGGATATGATGCAGAAGAACTTGACCTGCAAGAATATCGGGGACGCCCAGAAAAATATGTTCTGGTTTACGACAATACTGGTTTTTGTAAACCTGCTTTTCTTGGCTTTGGGCGTGTTACTTTTTCTATATGCCGAGACACAGGGAGTACAGATTCCGACCAAAACGGATGAACTTTTCCCGCTTCTGGCTACTCAATATTTCTCTCCGTTTGCTGGGATTATTTTTGTCTTGGGTATTACAGCTGCAGCGTATTCCAGTGCAGATTCTACGCTGACGGCATTGACGACTTCTTTTTGTATTGATTTTCTGGAAATAGAGAAAAAATATCCGGCAGAAAAGCGCGTATCTGTTCGCAAGAAAGTCCACCTAACATTCACCTTTGTAATGTTCTTGGTGATCCTTGCCTTTCACTGGATCAATGACCAAAGTGTGATCAATTCCATGTTTGTGATTGCAGGATATACCTATGGTCCTTTACTTGGACTTTATTCTTTTGGACTGTTTACCAAATGGCAGGTACAGGATAAATTTGTTCCCTATCTGGCCGTTTTTGCCCCCGTATTGACCTTTGCCATAGCTTCCAATTCTGAGGAATTGTTTTGGGGCTATAAATTTGGTTTCGAAGCCTTGATTCTAAATGGCTTGATTATGTTTATTGGATTGTATTTGTTGAGAAGGAAATGATTTTTTACCACTCGTTCCTACGGAACGAAATGTGGAATTATCCCAATATTTTTTTATTGATCCTACATTTCTACGGAACGATCTATTCTAATTCCTGTATCCTGCCAAACAGATCTACCTACGAAACGAAGTGTTGTCCTTCGGAAATACCTTCAAACGGCTGGATTTCTACCTAATTTTTGACTTTGTGTTTGTCCCATCGGGACATGTGGTCGGTAGATTTTAATGGCGATTCGAGGAATAGCGTTCCATCGGAACGCTCTCAAGTTTGGCTAATTTCTAGCATGAAACAATGCGGACAGGACTGGATTATCTGATTTTTTGAGTGTTTGCATTTTTTTCTGGATGTTTACGAAGTCGGAGAAATTGATTTTTGAAGTGTGGGCCCAGTTTATTGCCCTGAATTGGCTGAGGATGTCACCCGTTGTTGTACGGATTGATTTTT